>NZ_JBQFRV010000007.1:0-258281 GCF_056537565.1 Ruegeria sp. C8 | reverse complement strand
CACCGTAAAACTCGTCGAATCCTTGATTCGTTGGATAGCGCCCTTCGGTCCATCCAAGGTGCCATTTTCCGTACATGGCCGTGTTGTATCCAGCGTCTTTGAGCATCTCGGCCATCGTGACTTCCCACTGAGTCAGACCGTAAACGCCGCCTCCCAGTGGGACTGTATGGTTTCCGCTCCGAATGCCATATCGTCCTGTCATGGTCGCTGCGCGGGACGGCGTGCACTGACTCTCGACGTTGAAGTTCGTGTGTCGTAATCCTTCCGCAGCGAGAGCGTCCATCATGGGGGTCGCCGCGACACGGATTATGCCGTCTCCATGAGCCTAGGTTCGCACCAGCAAAAATTATCTAGAAATATGAATATGATGTTGGGCTTATCTTGAGCTGAAACGACCGAGGCAAAAAAAAGGGATAAGGACAATAGGGGTGTTCGCGACAACCTCTTTACGGCAAGGCCTCCGATCAAGGTCTCGGTTTCAAGACTGGCGAGCCAAGTCACCAGTCGTCAAGAACGTGCACTCGTAGGGGTGCTTTTTACTGCGTCCGAGCGTCAAAGTTTTGGGCGAAGCTGCGGCCCGGGACTAGTCGAGCCTCACCCGGGATCTCTTAAGCTCACATAAGAAAAACCTTTGTTTTCCTTGACGAACAGCCGGGTCAGATGTTGCCATAGACTAGAATTCAGCTCGGCTGGGAGGTTCAAATGAAGTTTTTTCTTAAGACATCGACAGCAATAGTTTCCATAGCGTTCATAGCAAGCTCTTCAAATGCTCAAGACGCTGCACAAGGCGGGCAAGTTGGAGAGATGACCATATCAGTTGATGATATGCGTGAACCAGCGCCTACTGATTTTTCGCCGTATGCAGGTCGAGATTTTCCTACGCGCCCGCTTTGGGGTGACACTCACCTGCACACGTCAAACTCGCTCGATGCGCGCGGATTTGGCGTCATTCTGAGCCCAGACGATGCCTATAGGTTTGCACGTGGTGACGAAGTCACAACATCGCATGGCCTCCGTGTGAAGCTGTCGCGTCCCCTCGACTGGCTTGTCGTATCTGATCATTCAGATGCCATGGGTGCCATGAATGAGATCGTGGCGGGGAACTCTACACTAATGCGTGACCCAACGCTGCGAGACTGGAACGAACGCCTCAACGCCGGCGGGGACGTCGCTCTGGGTGCAACCATGGAAGTTATTGAAACTTTTGCTGGCATCACCGGAGATGCTCTGCCCGAGGCTGTTTCAGATCGCAGGTTTGTACAATCCATATGGGATGAGTTCACGCAAACTGCGGATCATCACAACGCCCCTGGCACATTCACCGCATTCATTGGATACGAGTGGACGTCCACGGAAGCTGGCAACAATCTCCACCGCAACGTAATCTACCGAGATGATGCCATTCGCGCGCGGCAAATGCTGCCCTTCACAACCGCAGAAACTTTTAATCCGGAAAGGTTGTGGGACTGGATGGAAACATATGAACAAGAGACTGGCGGTCGTGTACTGGCCCTTGCACACAACGGTAACGTCTCCAACGGCCTGATGTTTCCGGTCGAGACAAACCCTGAAACGGGTGAGCCTTTGACAGGAGATTACGCAGAGCGGCGTGCCAAGTGGGAGCCGATGTATGAGATCACCCAAATCAAAGGTGACGGAGAGACGCATCCGTTTTTAAGCCCAAACGATGAGTTCGCGGACTATGAAACTTGGGATAAATCCAACCTCGGCCCAACGCCCAAAGAGGATTGGATGCTTCAGTACGAGTATGCCCGAGAGGCTCTGAAGAACGGACTGAAGCTTGAGGCTCAACTAGGCACCAATCCATACAAATTCGGAGTAGTGGGTTCGACAGACAGCCATACCGCTTTGGCAACAGCGGAAGAAGACAATTTCTTTGGCAAACATTCTGGCGTCGAACCGGAACCCGGTCGTTGGCAGCACGTCGTTGGTGAGTTCGATACGACAAGAATTCTTGGATGGGAAATGGCAGCGTCTGGCTACGCCGCAGTCTGGGCAGAAGAGAACTCGCGCGAAGCAATTTTCGATGCAATGGAACGGAAAGAAGTCTATGGGACGACCGGCAGTCGAATTGCAGTTCGCTTCTTTGGTGGCTGGGACTTTACCGAAGCTGACGCAAGGTCTCGTTTGCCCGCCGAAATAGGATATGAAAAAGGCGTTCCGATGGGAGGGGACCTCGCAGATGCAACAGAAGGCGCGGACGCCCCAACATTCCTGGTTGCTGCGCTGAAAGATCCGTTTTCCGGCAATCTCGACCGTGTTCAGATTGTGAAAGGTTGGTTAAATGCCAATGGCGAAACTGAAGAGCGGGTCTATGACGTAGCTTGGTCGGGAGACCGAAAACTTGATGCTGACGGCAAGCTGCCAGCGGTTGGGAACACCGTGGATGTTGCAACGGGCACGTTTACCAACTCGATAGGGTCTCCAGAGCTGATCAATGTTTGGACGGATCCTGAATTTGATCCGTCAGTCAGGGCTTTCTACTACGCACGTGTCCTAGAGATTCCCACTCCGAGGTGGACAATTTACGACGCCGTTCGGTTTGGAGACGAGGTGCCTGCCGAGGTGCCTACGTCAACGCAGGAACGTGCTTACACTTCGCCAATTTGGTATACTCCCAAAGGCTGAAATGTAACTCGTCCTTATGTTGGTGTCGTAAAAACCCGGCTGTTCCTGTCGCCGCAACATCGGGCTAGTCGGATTGTGCGAACGTCCACCTAGGGCTTCGAGCAGACATCGAAACACTCCAGTCGAGGGACTGCTTTGTGTCGGTACTGGCCACTACCGATTCAACGGATCAACTCCTGCAGTGTCCTAAAATCCTCGCTGCTTGCGGGTTCACCTCAAGGGCGATTACAGGCACGCAAAGAAAATCGCTATGTTGACCGGTCATTGATAATACGCAGCGCATCAGTAGGCTGTGTCAGAGAATAGCTTTTTGAGACTATGTACACGCCGAACGGCTCGTGAATCGCAACGCAAACTCGTTGCGAAGACACTTCTTGCGGATCAAATAGAGAAATCTTCCAGCGCTAGGTGAATCCTCGAAATCCCCAAACAATTACCATGATTGTCAAATTTTCGCAGAGAGAGCTGTCGCCTCCTTACGGCTGGTTCTATCCTCGGAACCGGAGCATATGTAAACGGGCACGGCTTTTCTTCAGGAGCACACATGAGCAAGCAATACTACGCTCCCCATGGCGGCCACCCCGGACAAGACCAGCTGTTGACAGACCGCGCCGTGTTTACGGATGCTTATGCTGTGATCCCCAAGGGCACAATGCGGGACATCGTGACAAGCTTTCTGCCGTTCTGGGACGATACACGCCTCTGGGTGATCTCGCGCCCCATGACCGGATTTGCCGAGACCTTCTCGCAATATATCATGGAGGTCCAGCCGGGCGGAGGCTCGGACCGGCCCGAAACCGACACTGAAGCCCAAGGTGTTCTGTTCGTAGTCGAAGGCACCGCAACACTTATCGCTGAAGGTACGCACTATGAGCTGACGCCTGGCGGCTATGCCTATCTGCCGCCCGGATGCGATTGGAACCTGCGCAACCACTCTGAAAACACCTTGCGGTTCCATTGGATTCGTAAAGCCTATGAAGCCGTTGAAGGGCTCGCGACCCCGGATGTCCTCGTGCTGAACGAAAACGATATCGCACCGACCCCAATGCCCGGCACCGATGGGAAATGGGCGACGACGCGATTTGTCGACCCGAGTGACCTGCGCCACGACATGCATGTGACCGTGGTGACGTTCGAACCCGGTGCGGTCATCCCTTTCCTCGAAACCCATGTCATGGAACACGGCCTCTACGTGCTTGAGGGCAAGGCGGTGTACCGGTTGAACAATGACTGGGTCGAGGTCGAGGCAGGAGACTACATGTGGCTGCGCGCGTTTTGCCCACAGGCCTGCTACGCTGGCGGTCCGGGCAAGTTCCGGTACCTGCTCTATAAGGATGTGAACCGACACATGCCTCTGCGCCTTGGATCCGCCGCCAACCGGCAATAGAGGCCTCTCAGTTTACGATTCCTCCGATGGCCTGAGTCAACGCTTGGCCCGCCTCGATCACGGGGCGGCTGAGCTTTTCGATCCCATCCTCGCGCACCCGGCTGGTGGGTCCAGAAACGGAAATCCCCGCAACCGCTTCACCGTTCACGTCGAACACCGGCGCAGCGATACAGCGCATGCCCTCGTTTTTCTCTTCATTGTCGATCGAAAAGCCTCGCGAGCGGATAGAAGTCAGGTCCTGCTTCAGACTTTCTACAGTCGTGATCGACCGGTCCGTGAACGCCTGCAGTTGGACCGAAGCCAGCAATCTGTCCAACCGGTCTTCATCCATATGCGCCAGCAGGACCTTCCCGATCCCCGATGCGTGCATGGGCGACAGTGTTCCGGGCGGAAAGAAGGCCCGAATGCTGGCATGCGTTTCGACTTGGCTTAGAAACAGGACTGAGCCTTCTTTCTGAATGCCTAAATTGGCCGTCTCACCCGTGGCTTCCATCAGCTTGCGCATCACCGGCCTTGCCCGATCAACAAGGCTGGTGCGCCTTAGGAATCGCGAGCCTATGACGAAGGCACGGGGGCCGATATGCCAAATCTGCTCGACGGGATCGAACTCTACTAGGCCCCTACCCTCAAGCGTGACAAGGATGCGATAGACCGTGGCCGGGGACTGCTGCATTTCGTCGGACAGCATCGTCAATGACTTGCCTTGCGCCTCGCTCAGATACTCGAAAACCTCCATCGCCCGGTCGAGGGATTTGATCGTGTTCTGAGCCGTTTTGTCATCCCACCCCCGCGGCCTTCCCCTGGTTTTGCGAAGGGAGCCAGCGCCATTTTTTTGAGAAACCATAAGAACCTTCGGATTTTTTCGAAATTTTAATTCATCATATGAAAAACATAAGATACTGACAACTATAATTTAAATCGCGACTATTAGTTTTTGAAAATCGTTTTCAAAAAAATTTAAAATCAAGGAGCTTGGCCTTAGGATGTCTCCAACGACGGAAGGAGACCATCCATGAGCTTTCAAAACCCCGTTTTCATTCCGGGCCCGACCAATATCCCTGAAAGCCTGCGCAAGGCTTGTGACATGCCCACGATCGACCACCGGTCGCCGCTGTTTGGGCAAATTCTGCACCCTGCCCGCGCGGGTGTTCGGAAAGTTCTGAAAAGCGACAGCGCCGAGGTGTTCATCTTCCCCTCGACCGGGACGGGCGGCTGGGAAACAGCTTTGACCAACACCCTATCTGCCGGAGACAAGGTTCTGGCCGCGCGCAACGGCATGTTCAGCCATCGCTGGATCGACATGTGCCAGCGCCACGGGCTGAATGTCGAGATCGTCGAAACCCCGTGGGGTCAGGGCCTGCCTGCCGACCGCTATGAAGAGATCCTGACCGCGGACACCAACCACGAGATCAAAGCCGTTCTTGCCACGCATAACGAAACGGCAACCGGCGTAAAATCGGACATTGCCGCCGTGCGCAAGGCGCTGAACGCGTCAGGGCATTCTGCGCTGCTGTACGTTGATGGCGTCTCGTCCATTGCGTCGATGGATTTCCGCTTTGATGAGTGGGGCGTCGATGTGGCCGTCACCGGATCGCAAAAAGGGTTCATGCTGCCCGCAGGTCTCGCGATCGTCGGCTTTAGCCAGAAGGCGATGGAGGCGACCAAAACTGGCACCCTGCCCCGCACGTTTTTTGACGTCCACGACATGGCCAAGGGATACGCAAACAGCGCCTATCCCTACACGCCTGCCGTCGGCTTGATGAATGGCCTAAACCAGGCCTGCGACATGTTGCTGAAGGAAGGGTTGGAGAACGTCTTTGCCCGCCATACCCGCATCGCCGAAGGGGTGCGTGCCGCTGTTGGCGCATGGGGGCTGGAGCTTTGTGCCGCGAACCCCTCGGTTTATTCCGACACGGTCAGCGCGATCCGCACACCGGATGGTTTCAACGCAACCGATATCGTCACCCATGCCGCCGAGAAATACGGCGTGGCCTTTGGCGTCGGCCTTGGCGAAGTCGCTGGCAAAGTCTTCCGGATCGGACATCTGGGCAGCCTGACCGACGTCATGGCCTTGTCGGGGATCGCGACAGCCGAAATGTGCATGGTCGATCTGGGTTTGAACATTCAACTGGGTTCGGGCGTGGCGGCCGCACAGGAATACTATCGCGGTCATCCAGCCGCCGTTCAGAAGGACGCTGCATGATAAAGGACCTCTCCATGTATATCCCGACCTATGAGGACATGCTCGAGGCGCATACTCGGATCGAACCTTACATCCGTCGGACCCCGGTTCGGACCTCGGACTACCTGAACGAATTGACGGGCGCCCAGTTGTTCTTCAAATGCGAGAACTTTCAGGAACCGGGCGCCTTCAAGGTACGCGGCGCCACCAACGCAGTATTCGGCCTTGACGAGGGACAGGCGAAGAAAGGTGTTGCCACCCATTCCTCCGGTAATCACGCGTCATGCTTGTCCTATGCCGCAATGAAGCGCGGCATTCCGTGCAACGTTGTGATGCCGCGCACAGCGCCTCAGGCCAAGAAAGACACGGTGCGTCGCTACGGAGGCAAAATCACCGAGTGTGAGCCCTCTACCACGTCGCGCGAGGCGACTTTCGCTCAGGTTCAAGCGGCCACGGGGGGGGATTTTGTCCATCCCTACAACGATCCGCGGGTGATCGCCGGACAGGGCACCTGTTCGCGCGAATTCATGGAGCAGACCGATGGTCTGGACGCGGTGGTTGCCCCTATCGGCGGTGGTGGCATGGTGTCCGGCACTTGCCTGACCCTGTCCACCCTTGCGCCTGAAACCGAAATCATTGCGGCGGAACCCGAACAGGCGGATGACGCCTATCGCAGTTTCAAAGCGGGTCACATCATCGCCGATGATGCGCCGAAGACCATTGCCGACGGCCTGTTGGTGCCCCTGAAAGACCTAACGTGGCACTTCGTCTCGAACCACGTTTCCGAGATCTACACGGCCTCGGAACAAGAGATCATCGACGCGATGAAGCTGACGTGGAAACACCTTCGGGTCGTGATGGAGCCGTCCTCGGCTGTGCCTCTGGCTACGATCCTCAAGAACCCCGACGCGTTCAAAGGTAAGCGGGTCGGCCTGATCATCACCGGTGGCAATGTCGATCTGGACAAGCTGCCCTGGCTGAACACCTGACCCAGTCGCAACAGACATCAATACCGACACAGGAATACGGACATGAAAGATATGACCAATCTCGACGCATTCGAAGTAGGCTATGACATTCCGGCCAAGCCCGGAATGGCTGAAGCAGACATCCAGACCCCCAGCCTTGTGCTGGATCTCGATGCGCTTGAACGCAACATCAAGAAGATGGGCGATTATGCCAAGGCCCACGGTATGCGCCACCGCGTGCACGGCAAAATGCACAAATCCGTCGATGTGGCGAAACTGCAGGAACGCCTTGGCGGAGCAGTGGGCGTGTGCTGTCAGAAGGTTTCAGAGGCCGAGGTTTTCGTGCGCGGTGGGATCAAGGACGTGTTGGTGTCGAACCAGGTGCGCGACCCCGCCAAGATCGACCGCCTGGCCAGCCTGCCAAAACTCGGCAGTCGCATCATTGTATGTGTCGACGACGTAGACAACGTCGCAGATCTTTCCGGAGCAGCCGTCGATCACGGCACTCAGCTTGAGGTCTTCGTCGAGATCGACTGCGGCGCGGGACGGTGCGGCGTGACCACTACGCCTCAGGTGATTGAAATTGCCAAAGCGGTCGAAGCGGCCGACAACCTCAAATTCACCGGCATTCAAGCCTATCAGGGTGCGATGCAGCATCTCGACAGCTACGAGGCGCGCAAGGAAAAGCTGGATACCGCAATTGCGATGGTCAAAAACGCTGTTGACGGCCTGAAAGCCGAAGGCATCGATTGCGAGCTGGTTTCAGGCGGCGGCACCGGCTCTTACTACTTCGAGTCCGACTCGGGCGTATACAATGAGCTTCAATGCGGGTCCTATGCCTTCATGGATGCCGATTACGGCCGCATTCTGGACAAAGACGGCAACCGCATCGACCGGGGTGAGTGGGAGAACGCTCTGTTCATCCTGACCAGCGTCATGAGCCACGCCAAAGCTGATAAGGCGATTGTCGATGCAGGCCTAAAGGCGCAATCGGTAGACAGCGGTTTACCCGTCGTGTTTGGGCGCGACGACGTTGAGTACACTAAATGCTCGGACGAGCATGGCGTTGTGATGGATACGGATGGTGTTCTCAAGGTCAACGACAAGCTCAAGCTGGTGCCCGGTCACTGCGACCCAACGGCCAATGTACATGATTGGTATGTCGGTGTGCGCAACGGCAAGGTCGAGGCCGTCTGGCCCGTATCCGCCCGCGGCCGCGCCTACTAAGGCCTTACAATCAAGAAAATCTGGCTCAACAGTAGCCTGATTCTCGCCCGTGTGCCTCCTCTCCCTTCGGGACAAGCGCACGGGCGAACGAATTCCAAGTGGAGACTGACATGTTGATCGTACCCGAGCGTGAGATCGCCGGATTGATGACCCGCCAAGCCGCCTTTGATGCCGTTGAAAGCGTCTTTGCGGCGATGGCCGCTGGCGATGCCTATAACTTCCCTGTTGTGCGTGAGGCCATCGGCCACGAAGACGCGCTGTATGGCTTCAAGGGTGGTTTTGACCGCGCCGGCCTGACTTTGGGCCTGAAGGCCGGTGGCTATTGGCCGAACAACCTTGAGAAACGCGGGTTGATCAACCACCAATCCACGGTTTTTCTGTTCGATCCCGACACGGGCAAACCGTCGGCGATGGTTGGCGGCAACCTGTTGACGGCGCTGCGCACAGCGGCGGCTTCGTCCGTGTCGATCAAACATCTGGCCCGCGCAGATGCCAAGGTGATCGGCATGATCGGAGCGGGCCATCAGGCCGGTTTTCAACTGCGCGCCGCGCTGGAACAGCATAGCTTTGAAAAGGTCATTGGCTGGAACTACCACCCGGAAATGCTGCCCAATATCGAGAAAGTCGCTGTTGAGGCAGGCGTCCCATTTGAGGCGGTCGAACTTGACGGAATGACCGAAGCGGATGTGATCATCTCGATCACTTCGGCTTTTGCGCCGTCGTTGATGGCACACCACGTCAGCCCCGGAACGCATGTGGCCTGCATGGGAACAGACACCAAGGGCAAACAGGAGGTCGAATCCACCCTGCTGGCCAAAGCGAGTGTCTACACAGACGAGGTTGCGCAATCCATCACCATTGGCGAGGCACAGCACGCCGTCGCAGAAGGTCTGATCAGCCAAAGCGACGTCGCTCAGCTTGGCGCGGTCATCAATGGAACGCATGAGGGCCGCTCCGCGGATGATCAGATCACATTGTTCGATGGCACAGGCGTTGGCCTGCAGGATCTTGCGGTGGCCGCAGCGGTGGTTGACCTTGCCGTAGAAAAAGGGATCGCGATCGAGGTTGATTTCTGACCTCGCTGGTACCTGTTTCCGAGCAGCAAGTCGCCCCTCGGCTTGCAACGGCCGGGGTTCGTGCCCCGGCCAATGTCATTCCACCCGGAAGATTTTGCTAGGCGTTGAATTTTCGCTGGATTGCCAGCCTCATGCGCAGGGAAGTTGCGATACCTTGCGCATCTTCAGGCGATTTATTCGACGATAAGGAACGGCACCTCGAACCAATGCTCCTGCAGGTTGGGTCCAGTTCCAATTCTATCCACGACCGCAAAAAGCCCCGGATCATGGAGCGGTGTCAGTACCCCGTGCCAAGTGTTTCGGTGGTAGTTCACCCCTTGCCTCGGCGCAGTTATGAACGCAATCGGGTGTCCGGGTTGTCCGTCTTCATCGGTAGCTACAACCACAACAAACGGCTTTTCGGACAATGGCAGAAAGGCCTGACTGCCCTCAGGGTGACGCTCCATCATATCCAGCCTGATCGGAAGGCTGAAAGCCTCGGACTGGAACACGCTGATCCCCGCGCGGCCGTCCTGGAAATCCAACTCTGCGCGGTCATGATAGCGGGCGCATTTGCCCTGATTGATGTACTTGTCCACCTCACCCGCCGCTTGGATCACATCTCCAAACGGCGCAAAGGCTTCAGGGGTCAGAGGCTGTAGCTTCAACTCGATGGTCATTCCGAGAACTTCTCGATCAAGCGCAGCTCGGCGATCCGTTCGACCTGACGGCAGGCTTCGTCGAACTCGGTATCCCGGTCGCTGTCTATGCGGCGGTGAAAGGCCTTTAGGATGCTGGCCTTCGTGTTGTCCTTGACCGCGATGATGAAGGGAAAGCCGAATTTGGCCGTGTAGGCCTCATTCAACGCGGTAAAGGTTTCGCGTTCTTCATCCGTCAGCATGTCCAGACCGGCCCCAGCCTGTTCCGCCGTGCTTTCCTTGGTCAGCCGCCCGGCGGCGGCAAGCTTGCCCGCCAGATCCGGGTGCGCCGTCAGAACGCCAAGGCGTTGCTCGGACGTGGCGGTGCGAAAAACACGGGCCAGCGCATTGTGGACGCCAGCCGCATTGTCATGGGTCGGTCCCAGTTCAAGGTCAAATGCGCCTTCGGCAATCCATGGGCTGTGTTCGAACACGCCGCCAAATTCGGATACAAAGGTCGGCTGGTCCATTTCGGACGGGGTGAGACGTTGCATCGGGGGGTGTTCCTTGGCCCAGTGATCGGCGATCTGTTCACGGGTCGCGAACCAGACTCCATCATGTTGTCTGAAATAGTCCAGCGCGCGTTTCAGCGCCATGGCGCGACCCGGACGGCCAATCAAGCGACAATGCAACCCGATCGAGAGCATTTTCGGCATACCCGCCGTGCCCTCGGCATAGAGCATGTCGAAGCTATCTTTCAGATAGCTTTCGAACTGCTCGCCATTCGTATACCCGGCCTGAATCGCGAAACGCATATCGTTGCAATCCATCGTATAGGGCACGATCAACTGATCCTTGCCCCCTCCCTTGATCCAATAGGGCAGATCATCGGCATAGCTGTCCGCGATATAGGCAAAGTCACCCTCTTCGGCAGCAAGATCAATCGTGTTCATCGAACACCGGCCCGTGTACCAACCGCGCGGAGGTTGACCGGTGACTTCGGTGTGCAAACGGATCGCCTCGCGGATCTGGGAGCGCTCAACTTGCGGGTCCATATCCTTGTGTTCGATCCATTTCAGCCCGTGGCTCGCGATCTCCCAGCCTGCATGCTTCATCGCCGCAACCTGTGCTGGGGCACGCGCCAAAGCGGTCGCCACGCCATAAACGGTCACTGGCAGGTCCTGCAAAAGGTGGTGAACACGCCAGAACCCGGCACGGCTGCCGTATTCGTAGATCGATTCCATGTTCCAGTGCCGCTGTCCTGGCCAGGGGGCCGCACCAGTGATCTCGGACAGAAACGCCTCAGATGCAGCGTCACCGTGCAAGATGTTGTTTTCGCCACCTTCCTCATAGTTCAATACGATCTGAATCGCGATCCGGGCCCCATTCGGCCAGTTGGCTTTTGGCATTTGACTGCCATAGCCGGTCATATCTCGTGGATAAGGCTTCACATCTGTTTCCTTCTTCTTGAGTTCCTCAATACTCCGGATAATCAAAGAAATTTTTCAAAAAATACGAAAAGCAGCTTCGGATAGTCTGGCTTTGCCCTCGGAGGAGAAAACAGACTAATGAATAAGCAACTTTAGGAGTGGCACAAATGACCGGTTACCTTACCACACATGTTCTGGATACTGCACGGGGATGCCCCGCCGAGGGGCTGAAAATCGAGCTGTACCGCATCAATGGTACAGACCGCACCTTGCTGAAAGCACTGGTAACAAATGACGACGGCAGAACCAACGAGCAGATTCTGCCGCAATCCGAGTTTTCAACGGGCGAGTATGAGCTGATCTTCTATGCCGGCGCGTACCTTGACGCGTCGGGCACGCCGCCCGAGGAACCTCGCTTTCTGGATGTGATACCGATCCGGTTCGGGATGTCCGAGCAGTCTCACTATCATGTGCCTCTGCTTCTTTCCCCTTTTGGATACTCGACCTACCGCGGCAGCTGAGGCCTTGTCGCTCTAGTTGTTCGCAGCAGCGATCGAGGATCCGATACGCTCTATGATGAACTCCATGAAAAGCCGCGTTTTGGGGTCTTGCATGCGACGGTGGGTGAACAAACACGCCATCTGAATGGGTTCCGGCGGCGTTTCTGTTGCGACCGGAATCAGATTCCCGGCCTTGAGGTGCTGTGCGATTTCAAAGATCGGCTTGAGCGCGATCCCGTGACCCGCAAGTGCCCAATCCGTCAACACATCGCCATCGTCCGATTCATAGCGGCCAGAAACGCGAAATCGCTTTGGCCCCGTTTCAGTTCTGAGAAGCCATTGAAACTCGGTCGCGCCCGGAAAGCGCAGATTGAGGCATTCATGATTGTCGGCGATCAAGTCGTCTCCGCTTGCCGGCATCCCGCGTTTTTTGATGTATTTTGGGGATGCACACAGAACTCTTTCAACATCGGCGATCTTGCGAATGCGCAAGTTGCTGTCCTCGGGCTGCCCTAGGAAAAACGCAAGATCCAGACCTTCTGTTGTTAGATCGACTTTGCGATCTGTCAGCCTCAGCCTGACATTGACTTCGGGGTACTCGGCCAGAAACTTTGGAACCTGTGGCGCGATCAGCCTGCGACCGACGCCCAATGGCGCAGCGACATAGAGAGATCCTTTTAGATTCTCGGTAATATTGACGATCTGCGCCTCGGCGTTTTCGACGGCCTCGAGGATCTCAGCGGCCCCCCGATAAAACGATTGCCCTTGTTCGGTCGGCGTTAGGCTGCGCGTCGTGCGTTGAAATAGCCGCACGCCGAGATGCTCTTCCAATTGCGATATCCGCGCTGAGGTGACAGCCGGAGAAACCCTCAGATCACGGCCTGCGGCAGACATGCTGCCCAACTCGTAGACTCGGACAAAGGTTCTGATGTTATCTAGATAGGACATTTTTTTGCATTTTTTGATACTGCTTGGTCTTTGCTAGCAATACCAGAACAAAGCAGTCTCGCATAGAGTGAGCGGAAGCAAAGAATCTTAGGAGCAAACCCATGTATGATCTGGCCGTAATGTGGGAGTGGATCGCCTTTTCGGTCCGCTGGCTGCACGTTGTCACTGCGATGGCGTGGATTGGGGCATCTTTTTACTTTATCGCTTTGGACCTTATGCTTAAGCCAAACCCTGCGCTGCCGGATGGGGCCTATGGCGAAGAATGGGAGGTCCATGGCGGCGGGTTTTATCACACCGTGAAATACCTCGTGGCCCCCGCCCGGATGCCCGAGCATCTGACCTGGCACAAATGGCAAAGCTACACGACATGGCTGTCCGGCGCCGCGCTTCTGATGATCATTTACTGGGTTGGAGGAGAGCTGTTCCTTCTAGACCCAACCAAGGTCGATCTGGCGCTATGGCAGGGAATTCTGATCTCTGGCGGGTCACTGACCATTGGTTGGTTGCTCTATGACCAAATGTGCAAATCCAAGCTGAGCGATCATCCCACCGTTCTGATGCTGTTGTTGTTCGTGATCCTGGTGATCATGTCCTGGGGCTACAACCAGATATTCACCGGACGGGCCGCTCTGCTGCATCTTGGGGCGTTTACCGCAACGATCATGACGGCCAATGTGTTCTTTCAGATCATGCCGAACCAGCGCATCGTGGTCGCAGACCTCAAGGCGGGTCGGACCCCGGACGCCAAATACGGCAAGATTGCCAAGGTGCGTTCGACGCACAACAACTATCTGACCTTGCCGGTCGTGTTCCTGATGCTGTCGAACCACTACCCGCTGGCCTTCGGCACTGAGTATTCCTGGATCATTGCAAGCCTGATCTTCCTGACCGGGGTCACCATTCGCCACTACTTCAACACGATGCATGCGACTGGAACAGGCCCTCATTGGACCTGGGCAGTCACGGTCCTTCTGATGATCGCGATTGCATGGCTGTCCTCGGTCCGGTCCGGCGAGACATGGGAAGAGGCCGAAGCGCGCGAACTGACACCCTATGAACAGAAATTCGCTTCGGCCGAGGGGTTCGAGGCCGCTTATGACACGGTCCTGGGCAACTGTTCCATGTGTCATGCGCGCGAGCCGGTTTATGGCACAATGAAATGGGCGCCCAAGAAGGTCTATCTTGAAACGCCCGGCGATGTCGCCCGCCAGGCTGATCAAATCTATCTGCAGGCCGGGATCAGCCACGCGATGCCGCCGCCAGCCTCGGTTCAAATGGATGACGAAGCCCGTCAGACCATCATCGCTTGGGTGCGTGAAGTAAGAGGCCAGTAAGCCCCGACTTGTAGCAGGTGAAACAGGACCCTCCTGCTGGTTTATCCAAAGAACCTTTTGCTGTGTTTCGCGATGTGTTCGACGAACAGGCGTATCTTAGGGTCCTGAAGTTTCTTGTGCGGATAGAGGCAGCCGAAGATGGTCGGCAATGGCGGTGTCGAGGGCAGAACCTCAACCAGTTGGCCTGACACGAGATACTCTTTCACATCAAAGCGCGGTTTGTTGACGATCCCCTTGCCTGCCAAAGCCCAATCCGTCAGGACATCGCCATCATCCGCATCGTATTTTCCTCGAACCTCCAGTTTGCGCGGCCCCATATCGGTGTTCAGGGTCCAGAAATACTCAGGCGATCTGGGATAGCGCAGCAGCAGGCAATTGTGCTGAGACTGTAGTAGGTCATCCGGCGTTTTTGGCACGCCGAAATTCGAAAGATATTCAGGCGAGGCACATAGCAGCCGATCACAATCCGCGAATTTCCGCAGCTTCATGGTGGAATCGCCCGGCTCTCCGATAAAGAACGCGATATCCAAACCATCGGCCATCATGTCCACTTTGCGGTCGGACAGGCGCATGCGAATCTCGGTCTCTGGGTAGCGATCCGAGAAATCCGGGACCAGAGGCGCAACGATTCTGCGCCCGACCCCCAGCGGCGCTGTGATGCGGATTGCGCCTCGAGGGGCGTCCGAAAAACTGGCGACGCGCGCCTCGGCGTGGTCCAACGCCAGCAAGACGGCCTTGGCCTCATCATAGAAAACCTCGCCGACCTCTGTTGCCGTCATCGAGCGGGTTGTTCTGTTGAACAGGCGCACGCCCAGATGGTTTTCCAGCTCTTTCAGACGTTTGCTGGCCACTGCGGGTGTCAGCCGCAGGTCACGGCCGCCGGACGTGATGCTGCCTAGCTGCATCACCCTAACGAAGACACGCAAGCTTTCGATGTATGACATTCATTCCTCCCACTGCGGGAAGACTGCGACGGCCGGATTTCTTTTTCAACGTTTTGTTGAAAGTATTTGTCATTTCCGACGATTTTAAGACTCAATCTCTGACTCTATGGTCCTGCGGCGACCCACCCGAAGGCAGGTGTAGAGGGAGATTAGCATGACGCCGCGCACTGACATCCGATTTGTCCTAAATGGCAAGGATGTATCCGTTCCAGACGTATCAGCCGACCAGACTCTTCTAGATTTTCTACGTCTCGAGCGTCGGCTGACCGGCACCAAGGAAGGCTGCGCCGAAGGGGATTGCGGTGCATGTACCGTGCTTGTCGGGCGGCTTGGGCGGACAGGACTTGCCTATGCTCCAGTGAATGCATGCATTCGGTTCCTCGCTTCTTTGGACGGCTGCCATGTCGTGACGGTTGAGCATCTGTCCGGCCCCGACGGTCGCCTTCATCCGGTGCAGCAAGCCATGGTGGATCATCACGGCAGCCAATGCGGGTTCTGCACGCCGGGCTTCGTCATGGCGCTCTATGCGCTGTGGATGCAAACGCCCGAACCAACAGAGGCGCAGGTCGAAACCGCATTGCAGGGCAATTTGTGCCGCTGCACCGGGTATGAGCCAATCATTCGGGCAGCCGTTGCCGTCAGCTGCTATGGCACCCCGGCCTCGGACCACCTGAACACCGAACGTGAGGCCGTGACAGGTCGTCTGGCAGCACTGAAAGACGGTCGCCGCGTCGTCTCGGGTCCGATGGACAATCTGAGCATCCTTCCCTCCAGCGTGGATGATCTGGCCGACTGCCTGCAGACTTACCCAGAGGCCACTATCGTCGCGGGGGCAACAGATGTGGGCCTGTGGGTCACGAAATTTCTGCGCAAAATCGGACCGGCGATCTTTACCGGACATCTCGAAGACCTGAAAACGGTCGAAACACAGGGCCAGCACCTGCTGATCGGTGCAGGTGCCAGCTACACTGATTGCCAAAACCTGCTGTCTGAGCATCTACCGCATCTGACCTCGTACTGGGATCGCATCGCCGGGTGGCAGGTGCGAAACATGGGTACAGTTGGCGGAAACATCGCGAACGGTTCCCCCATCGGGGACACGCCGCCTGTGCTGATCGCGCTTGGAGCGGAAATCACGCTGCGGCGAGGGTCGGATGTGCGGACCTTGCCACTGGACGCATTCTTCATTGACTACGGCAAACAAGATCGCCAACCGGACGAGTTTGTCGAAAGCATACTTGTTCCTCTGCCCCAGCCAAAGGAAATGAACGCCGCCTACAAGATCTCGAAGCGCCGGGATGAGGATATCTCCTCGGTGGCGGCAGGTATTCATATGTCGGTTGAAGATGGCATCATCTGCGACGCCCGCATCGCCATGGGTGGCATGGCCGCGACGCCAAAGCGCGCGTCTGCTGCCGAGGCTGCTCTGAACGGTCAGCCCTGGTCGCGGGAAAGTTTCGAGGCGGCGGCAACGGCGCTGGCTCAGGATTTCTCACCCCTGACCGATTGGCGAGCCTCGTCTGACTATCGGATGCTGACGGCCCAGAACCTGCTGCGTCGGTTCTTCCTAGAACATGACGCCCAGACCGACACCCCCGTTCAACTGGCCCGTGCGTAACAAGGAGACGACACAATGAAAGACACCGTTTCCATCGTTGGGGCCGCCCACACCGACGTCAACCACGACAGCGCGATCAAGCATGTTACCGGAGAGGCTGACTACACCGACGATATCGCCCTGCCCCAAGGCGCGCTGCACGCCTATCTTGGCGTTTCCGACGTAGCCCATGCCAAACTGTTGGGCATCGATTTTGCGAAGGTTCTGGCGACACCCGGCGTTGTTGGGGTTTTGACGGCAGATGACGTGCCCGGGATCAATGACATCAGCCCGACCCATCTGAACGACGAGCCGGTTTTCCCAACCGATACCATTCAGTTTCACGGCCAACCCCTGTTCGCCGTCGTTGCCGAAACTCGCGACATCGCACGCCGTGCCGCCGAGCTGGCAGACATCGAATACGAACCACTGCCCCATGCGCTAGACCCGATTGAGGCCCAAAATGCTGGCTACCCGCATGTCACCGCCCCTCTTAAGCTGGAGCGCGGAGATGTCGCCCCGGCTCAGGCTTCGGCCCCCAACCGGATCCAAGGTCGGATGCGCGTCGGCGGTCAGGATCACATGTATCTTGAGGGTCACATTGCCTTTGCCATTCCGGGCGAGGATGATGATGTGGTTGTGCATTGCTCGACCCAGCATCCGTCTGAGGCGCAGCATATGGTGGCCCATGCACTTGGCGTGCCGTCCAACGCCGTTGTGGTCAATGTCCGCCGCATGGGTGGTGGCTTTGGCGGCAAGGAAAGCCAAATGAACCTGTTCTGCGTTGTGGCCGCCATGGCCGCAAAGAAGTGGAACAGGGCCGTCAAGATCAGGCCCGACCGGGATCAGGACATGACGGCGACCGGCAAACGCCATGACTTTGCGATCGACTATGACGTGGCCTTTGACGATGCCGGTCGCATTCAAGCCGTCGAAGGCAGCTTTGCCGCGCGCTGCGGGTTCTCGGCAGATCTTTCGGGCCCCGTGACCGACCGGGCGCTGTTTCATGCGGATAACGCTTATTTTCACCCGAATGTGCGCCTTAACAGCCACCCGATGAAAACCAACACGGTCTCAAACACCGCCTTCCGCGGATTTGGCGGACCACAGGGGGTGATCGCGGCGGAAAGGATGATCGAGGAAATTGCGTATGCCACGGGTCAGGACCCTCTGGATGTGCGCAAAGCCAATTTCTATGGCACCGAAGATCGGAACGTGACGCCTTATCATCAGGTGGTCGAAGACAGCATTCTGGATCGGCTGGTCGGAGAACTAGAGGAGACCTCAGACTACCGCCAGCGGCGACAAGACATCATCGACTTCAACAAAACGTCTCCGATCCTGAAAAAGGGCATCGCTCTGACGCCGGTGAAGTTCGGCATATCGTTCACGGCGACGTGGTACAATCAGGCCGGCGCGCTGGTGCATGTCTACAAAGATGGTTCGATCCACTTGAATCACGGCGGCACCGAAATGGGGCAAGGCCTGAATACCAAAGTCGCGCAGGTGGTGGCTGAGGCCTTCCAAGTTGATTTCAACCGGATCAAGATCACCAAGACAACGACCGAGAAGGTCCCAAACACATCCGCCACCGCAGCTTCCAGCGGCACCGACCTGAACGGAATGGCCGCGTTGAACGCGGTCGAGCAGATCAAGGAACGGCTGGTGAAATTCGCCTCGGAAACATGGGAAGTAAGCCCCGAGCAGGTGATCTTTCTCACCAACCATGTTCATATCGGCGAAGAGGTTCTGCCCTTCGATGTCTTCATCAAACAGGCCTATCTGGCGCGCGTGCAGTTGTCGGCAGCCGGGTTCTACAAAACCCCCAAGATCCACTGGGACCGGGACAAGGGACAAGGCCGCCCGTTCTACTACTACGCCTATGGGGCATCCTGTTCGGAAGTGACCATAGATAGCCTGACCGGAGAATACCGGGTCGACCGCACGGATGTGCTGCACGATGTCGGACGCTCGTTGAACCCCGTTCTCGATAAGGGTCAGGTGGAAGGGGCCTTTATTCAGGGTATGGGCTGGCTGACCACCGAAGAGCTTTGGTGGGATGATGCCGGTCGCCTGCGCACCCATGCTCCGTCGACATACAAGATCCCGCTGGCCTCGGACCGCCCGCGTATCTTCAATGTCAAACTCGCCGATTGGTCGGAAAACCGAGAGTTGACGATCAAACGCTCCAAAGCCGTGGGCGAGCCGCCCTTCATGCTGGGAATTTCGGTGTTCGAGGCCCTGTCGATGGCCGTGGCATCCGTCGCCGACTACCGGGAGTGCCCTCGCCTGGACGCCCCGGCCACGCCCGAGCGTGTACTGATGGCCGTTGCCCGCCTGCAAAACGGTGCCTAAACGATGCCTGCCGCGCAGTCCCTGAGGACGTTTCTCTCCGAACAAAGCAGCGTGATCCGCATCGCGCTGACACGTGTGCGCGGGTCTTCGCCCCGCAACGAAGGGACAGAGATGTTCGTGGCGCCTAACGCCCTGTGGGGGACAATCGGCGGTGGGCAGTTGGAGTTCATGGCCATCAACGCCGCGCGGGACATGCTGCGAGGCGGGTCGCTACACCGGGAAATGGATGTACCGCTCGGACCCGAAATTGGCCAGTGCTGCGGGGGACGGGTCGAGTTGCAACTGACCCGTATGCGGTCCTCGGACAAGGGGGCCGCAACCGACCGGGCGGCGCGGCGCGACGATGCCTTGCCACATGTCTACGTGATGGGGGCGGGTCATGTGGGACGCGCACTTGCGGATCTTTTTCAGCACTTGCCTGTGCGCTGCATCCTTGTCGACACACGGGCCGAGGAAATCGACCTCTGCACTGCGGATGTCGAAACCCGGCTGAGTGCAATCCCCGAAGCCGAAATCTTCAGCGCGCCCGCAGGCAGCGCCTTTATCGTCCTGACCCATGATCACGGGCTGGATTTCCTGCTGACCACCGCCGCGCTTGAACGTCAGGACGCGGCCTATGTTGGCATGATCGGATCCGCGACCAAGCGGATCAAGCTGAGGAATTGGGCACACAAACAGTGTGACGGACAATCCATCGAACATTTGAGATGCCCCATCGGGGCAAGCGGTAGCCGCGACAAGCGGCCCAGCATCATCGCCACCTTCGTGGTGGCCGAGGTGATGGCTGAACTGACCTCTGAAACTGCCGCGACCGCCCCGACCGGGGCAACCAAGGCGCCCCATGCGGGCCAACATCACGACCGGAGAGGGAGAACCGCCTGACATCCACCAGGCAATTCCGGTCCTATCAGAGGAGGAGACCGTCATGGACGGGAGGACCTACGAATACAAGCTGTTTACCCGCAGCGACTTCAGCGCTTTCTGGGCGCTTTTTACGGATAACCTAGTGAACCTGCTGATCCTTTCCGGGGTCTGTCAGTTCGTGTTCCAAATGCCAGCCGAGATCGTTTTTGGCCGCATCGTACCCGGTGCCGCCATAGCAATCCTGGCCGGTGTCGGGGTCTACACGGTTCTCGCCAAATGGGCGGCCACCAGGAAGGGCCAAGATGTCACCGCCCTGCCCTATGGCATCTCGACGCCGGTCATGTTCGTCTATCTTTTCGGCGTAATTGGACCCATTTACTGGGCCACCAATGACCCGATGCTGGCCTGGCAGGTAGGAATCGGCGCGGGCTTAATGGGCGGGATCGTTGCAGCCCTTGGGGCGTTTGTGGGTCCCTACCTGAAACGCATTACACCGCGCGCCGGGATGCTTGGCACGCTGTGTGGCATTGCGCTGGTCTTCATCGGCTCAGTCCCGTTGGCCGAGGTGTTTGAGAACCCAATCATCGGTTTTACCTCATTGCTGTTCATCCTTTGGGGTCTGATCGGGCGGTTCCGCCTGCCGGGCAACGTGCCTGCCGGTCTGGTCGCGATTGCGGCGGGCACGGTGATTGCCATCATCCTTGGTGAATCGAAAATCGACACAAGCGGCATCGGCTTCTACCCACCAATCCCCTATTTCGGTGACCTCATCGTCGGTGTTCAGTACCTGTTCGCCAACCCTGAGCTGTTTCTGGTGCTAATCCCGGTCCAGATCTACAACTTCATCGAAACCATGAACAACGTGGAATCCGCCGAGGCCGCGGGCGATCACTACCCCGTCGGGCTGTGCCAGGTAACGGATGGCGCGGGCACGATGCTGGGCGCGCTGTTTGGCTCTCCATTCCCGACGACAGTCTATATCGGTCATCCGGCCTACAAACGGCTTGATGCACATGCGGGCTACATCGTGGGTGTGGCCGTCGTGATCGCGGCTGCAGCTTTCCTTGGCTTCCTGTCCTTCCTTGCGGGTCTTATCCCGATTGCGGCTGCGGCGCCTGTTCTGGTCTTTGTCTCGGTCAGCCTGATCACCAACACGGCTTGGGCGGTGAAGCCGATGCACATGGCTGCGGTCTCCTTTGCGATCTTGCCCCACATCTCGGCCTTCCTGGTGGTCAAATGGGGGTCGCTGATGAACGCGCTGCGCAGTAGCGGTGTCGAAGGCCTGCCTGCGCTGGGTGAAGAGGGTCTGACCGCCGCACTCCTGATGGAGGGAGCCCATTACGAAGGACATCTGGCGCTGAGCCAAGGTGCAATCATCACAGGTCTGATCTGGGGCGCCATTGTGGCCGACGTGATTGACGGCCGGTTCCGGATGGCAGGGGCGTTTGCCGTCGCTGGCGGACTTATGTCGGCGGTAGGGATCATCCACTCCTACACGCTGCAGATGCCGCAGTTCGACGGGATTACCATCGGCTATCTGATCGTCGGCGCGTTCCTCTATCTCTACCCAATGCTCGCCCCTAAAGAGGATCTTGAGCATCGCGTGATCGTTCCAGATGAGCCCGATCTGATCGACGACGATACACCTGCACAACAGGCCTGATCCATGATGGGGCAGCCTCAGGGCTGCCCCCTACCCGTTTTCCCACGACATACGAGACATTCCATGACACAGAGATTGCTGCGCGGTCGTCTGCTGACCTTTCATCGTGAGCCCCAGAACGGCGAAGATACCGGCGCCTATACCTATCTTGAGGACGGCGCGCTGCTGATCCGGGACGGGATCATTCAGGACACCGGCCCATTCTCGACGATCAGCGCAAAGGCCGAAGACGTGCCTGTGACGGACCATCGCCCTCATCTGATGATGGCGGGGTTTATCGACACCCATATCCACTTCCCTCAAGTGCAGGTGATCGCCTCGTGGGGCGCACAGCTCTTGGACTGGCTCAACACCTACACATTCCCCGAAGAAACCCGCTTTGCCTCGGACGGGCACAGCGCGACCATGGCGCGGGCGTTCTATGATCAGCTGATTGCGCATGGCACCACGACGGCGGTTGCCTATTGCTCGGTCCACAAAACCTCGGCTGACGCGTTCTTTACCGAGGCGACCAGACGCAACATGCGCATGCTTGGCGGAAAGGTCCTGATGGACCGCAACGCGCCCGAGGCGCTGCAGGATACGCCCCAATCCGGATATGACGACACCAAAGCTCTGATCACCGACTGGCATGGCAAGGGACGCAACGGCTATGTCATCACGCCCCGGTTTGCAATCACCTCAACCCCGGACCAGATGGCCATGGCCCAGGCGCTGGCGCAAGAGCATCCCGACTGCCACATCCAGACACACCTATCGGAAAACAAGGACGAGATTGCCTTTACCAAAAAACTCTATCCGCAGGCGCGGGACTATCTGGATGTCTACCAGTCCTACGGTTTGCTGGGACGGAGAACCCTGCTGGGACACTCCATCCATCTTGAGCCGCGCGAGATCGACGCGCTGGCCGAAACCGGCGCGCATCCCGTGTTCTGCCCGACCTCGAACCTGTTTCTAGGCAGCGGCCTGTTTGATCATGCCGGGCTGAGCGCTCGCGGAATCGCCAATGGGATCGCAACGGATGTTGGTGCTGGCACCAGCTATTCAATGCTGCAAACCCTGAACGAAGGTTACAAAGTCCTGCAATTGCAAGGGACAGCCCTGCACCCTTTGCAAGCATTCCATTGGGCAACCCTCGGCAATGCCTGCGTTCTGGGCCTCGAAGACAAAATCGGCACGCTCGCCCCGGGAAGTGAAGCGGATGTCGTCGTTCTGAACGCACGCAGCACCCCGGCCATGGCTCTTCGCATGGACCGCGTGGACAGCCTGGCGCAAGAGCTTTTCGTTCTGCAGATGATGGGAGACGACCGCGCGATCGAGAAAGTCTACGTGTCGGGGACACCCAGCAAAGTTGCAGGGCCGCAACCTGAACGAGCCAAAGTCTCTGCCTAGCGGCACCTGTAACGCGGGCCCATTTCCATCCCGCGACGGTCTTTGATTGAAAGCCCGGATCAGTTGACTTGCTCGATCCGGGCTAGACCCTTCAAAACCGCGCGGCCAAGTTCCTGATCGCACAAGGCAAAAAGCGCGGGATGCCTCGGGTACCCAATAAATCCTTCTGGTGCAATGAAAAATCGATCTGTATCCCGTCATTCCACAAATTGAGTAACAAGGCAGGTGACGGCATCATCTGCTGCGACATGGCGGCAAATACCAGTGTGTTAGGTTAGGAGGCGGGTCTGCAAAGAGATTTGATCTTCTAGCAGCCACCACTTCCAATCCTTCAACTTGCGATGTGGGGTTCCGACTTGTTTGCTTGGCTTCTGCCTGCGTTTTTCGTGATCCCGAGTCTACCCCTCAAACTTCAAGGCGATGCTTTCTTGTGTCGCAACGCTTTGACAGCACAGGATGAGTCCTTTTGAGATATCGTCGTCTTCAAGTGCAACTCGGTTCCGCATATGGACGGCCCCTTCAGTAAGCCGGGCAACACAGGCACCACAAACACCGGACTGGCAACTGTATGGTGGGTTCAAGCCTTTCGCTTGAGCAGCTTCCAGTATGGTTTGACCCGCAGCCACTGGTACATCATGCCATGCACCATGCAGATTTATGCGGGCTGTCGCCGCGACTCCTGACGTGCTGAGATCGTGTTTGACATCGCCACCAAAGCTTTCCTTGTGAATGCGATCGTCAGGCACGTCCAAATTCTTGAGCGCCGCCCGCAGGTCCGTGTTCATGCTGCCCGGACCGCAGATCCAGTACTGCACGTCCTGCGCTACAGGTGGGGTCTCGGCAATAGCGGCCTGAACGGTGTTTGCGTCCAACCGACCCGTGCGCCAAGGGCTGAACCAACTCAGCAATGACGGGTGGGACAGAACATGGCGCACAGAAAAGCGTTTTGGGTATCGCGCTTGGATCTGCTCTAACTCGTCCCGAAAAATGATGCTGTTCGCGTTGGTATTGCCGAAAACCAAATGCGCGACGGAATGCGGCTCGTCCGTCAAAACGGCATTGATCATCGCGTATAGAGGCGTGATGCCACTGCCCGCGCCAAAGAAATAGTGCGTGCGGCGTTTCAGGGGGCCGGGCGTTAAGGTGAACTGTCCAAAGGGGGGCATGACTTCGATGATATCGCCCACCGACAGAGCATCACCGATATGGTTCGATACGATCCCGTCTTTCACACGTTTCACAGTGACGCGCAGTGCGGATCCAGGAGGGTTTGAGATGGTGTAGCTGCGCCTATGTTCCTGCCCTTCGATCAAAAACCTGATCGTCAGATGTTGCCCTGCTATCCATTGAAACAGATCAGCCAGTCTGGCAGGGACATCTAAAGTAACACTTGTGGCTGCACCGCCGATCTCTGTGCGGATGTCAGATACGGTCAATGGATAGAAGTTGCGTTGCATTAGATCACCCAATCACCGGTAGTCATAGGTTGTGGTCAATGACCGGATAACCATCCCGCCAAGGTAAGGTTCAAAGACAAACTCATCTGTTTGACGCATTTTTCCGGCATATCCCTGCCAATCATATTGAACATCCGTAACCGCGGTTACGTGGTGGACCTCATTGTCGGTGCGGGTGGTCATTTTAGGCTTGGATCGCTCAGTTTCCTTGTAGTCCTCCAGATCCTCGGGGAGTTCAGCATCGGTAGCGACCGCCACATCTCCCACACGGTAAATGAAGACATCATCTTCCTGCTCGGTACCGTATTTGAGGATGATCCGGTGTGTGGCTTCGGGATGCCAGATTTCCCACGTAGCCAGAAGGCTATCTTCGTCTTGAGCCGCAAGGACACGGGCAGAGATCTCCTCAGGCGTGTCTGCTTGCGCTGTCAGCACCAAAGTCGACGCGATGACCACGCCTGTCAGGGTGGCTTGAACGGGCGTCATGAGCAATCTCCGCATTGTTCAATCATCCTTCATGAACTCCAACACTGCTTTCTGGTGCTGGGTAATCGGATTTTCGCCAATCCCAGCCGGGCCGATTTCCAGATACGGGCTTTTCAGAGACTTCTGCTGTTGTTCGCAGGCATAGATATCCTCGGTCGTGAAATCTCCGGATGCCATCGGATCGTCTTCGCCGGCGACGTTGTCCCCTTGGTACTTCGCACCGCCAAAGTCCTTCCAAAAACCCCAGCTTTTCCACTGCTGTTTCTGAAACGCCCAGTCTGATACGTTGGCCAGCTTCGAGCGGTTTTCGATGCGCGTCAGGTCCGGCGCCAGTGGCGTGATGACAAACAAGTTCCAGCTTTCTTCACTGGCTCCGATACCAATGCCGGGAAAGAGCATTGGAACCCAGGCGCCGACATGGGGTTTTGGGATCGCGCGCGGCATCGGCAGGTTCGCCTCGTGGTCCTTGGCGTACTCCGCTGAAGGGGGCTCCCAAAAGTGATAGTGCGGCCCCTGCCACCCGTATTCTGCCTTGGCATGGTCATACATGTGCAGGGTGTTGGAATGCAGGTGGCTCAGGTGATAGACGTCGATGTAATTCTCGACAACGATCTTCCAATTTGCCTTGATCTCATAGGTGTTCCGGCCTTCAGCGTACTCTACCAATTCCTCGGGTTTGTGCGGGCCAAGGAATGGATCGACCCCGCCGAACCACTCCGCAAGCGTGGGCGCATTCGGATCGGGATGAACGAACAGCATACCGCGCCAGACGTCTACGCTGGCCGGTTTGAGGCCAAGGCACGATTTATCAACACCACCGGGAAATTCCGACGCCTCATCGGGGACGGAGATTAGATTTCCTTCCAGATCATAGGTCCAATCGTGGTAGGGACAGGTCAGCACCTTTTGCGTCTTGCCGACCGCGCGGATAAGCTGCGTACCGCGATGGCGGCAAATATTGTGAAAGGCCCGCAGCCGGTGATCGCGCCCCATGACGACAAACAGATTGTTCAGACCTGCCTGCACCGACAGATAGTGCCCCGGGCCTTCGATATCCTCAACCAATCCTGCAAAACGCCAGGTGCGTGAGAAGATCTGTTGTTGTTCTCGGTCGAACCAATCCTGCGAGGTGTAGGCTTCGACTGGCAGGTGATGATACATTTTAGTCATCTTTATCCCTCAGGTCATCAGATAGGCGTATTGCGGGAAAAGGCTGGCGGCGAGCATCATCAGTCCCGACAAAGCCCAAAGGCAGACTATGGCCCAGAAAAGAACTGGATCGTCGTCTCGGTTGATCTCGAACACCAGAAAAGCCTGACCATTCAGGATGGTCGGAATGGTCCACCATAAGAAAAGCAGCCCCCAGACCCAGTAGAAACCCAATAACGCGGCAGCCAACAGGACAGGCAAAGCTAAATAATTTGCGGTTCTGGCGTGGCTCATCGCTCGGCCTCCAGCGTAGAGGCCAGCAAAGACGCCGCCAGTTTCAATTCCGCGCGCCAGACTTTGGGCGGCTCGAGTGGCGACAGGGCATCCATGCTGACAAAGATTGCGGAAATACCCTGAGTCACGGCACGAATGCTAGTATCCGGCGCGTCAGGGGCAGCGCGCCTCAGGACATCCTCAACAACGTCAAAGAAGGCAGTTAGGCTGTCCATAAGATCTTGCCGCAGATCGGGGCGATCCGGAACAACAGTTACCAGCGCCTGATAGGCCAGCATGAGCCGCGGATCAGTTCCGCTGTTTTCGGCAAAAAGAGCGTCAACAAGATCCGTTGGCGTTGCTCTGTCTGGCAGGGCCTGTCGCAGGCCGTCTAGTGACATCGCAAAGCCTTCAAGCGTGTACTCGGCAAGTGCGGCAATCATTTCGTCCTTGTTGCCAAGATAGTGGCGCAGCAGAGGGCGCTTGACGCCTGCTTCCTCCGCGATCCGTTCCTGGGTCGCGCCGTCAAGGCCGAACCGCGCCACACATGTGAGGTACGCATCCAGGATTTCCTGAGATCGTTGGTCTTTCAGAGATGGTCTTGGCATTGCGGCCTCTTAAATTGTCACTGATGACAAATAATGATTAGAGATTGTTTGTCAACTATGACAATCTACTTTGAGACCAGCGCGTGAAAAGAAACTTCAATTCGGAAGGGCTATAGCGAGGGGCCAGCCACCATCCAATGCTTTCGCGAGTGCGACAGCCTGCCTCTCATCTTTTTCAACAGTACCGCCCGCTGGTTCGAGAAAGAGAGTTCAGCCCAAGTAAAATGACCGCGGAACACCGTCACAACGTCTCGATGTTTCCCAAAAGAATAGAGGTCATATCCATCGCAAATGAACCATCTTGGACAGTAACATCCAACTGCGTGTCATAATTCACCGCATTTCGCGTTATCCCCGAGAGGTCGGCATCTGCGTCCAGAAAAACCCATTTCGCGGGATATGGAGAGGTTTGTCCGACCGCTGCCTGTAGAATGGAGAGCGCGTCCAAGGCGTTGACGGCTCCGTCCTGAGTGATATCGGCGGCAATCAGGTTTTCCGGAGCGGCTGGTCCCCATGTCGGATCCAGACCAACCGAGATGCGAAGAACCTGCAACGCATCCAGAGCGTTGACCCGTCCGCTCGCTGTTGAATAGGTTTTGACGACCTCCAGCTCTCCGGCCAATGTCCCGTTCGGAACGTTCAAATCGAAGCGTCCGGTTTCATCTGTAGTTGCGGTGACGGTGCCGCCTCCGGTCGGAGTGAACTTGATCTCGGCATCTGCGAGGCCCGGATTGGCAGTCTCGGAATCGACGCTCACGCGCCCCTGAATGCCGTCCGAGCTTGCGGGCTCTAGCCCGCCGAACGTACCGAAATCCACAGGAATGTGATCCGGCCCGCCAAACCCGGAGCCAAAGACCTCTTCTTTCGTCAACGGCGTGCCGGTTGAGGAAATCACGTGGACGACCTCATTCAGATATTGGATGTCGGCCCCTTGGGATGTGGCTGTAAAGGTCAATTGATCGGGGGTGCGCAGCAGAAGATAGTCGAACATGTCCAGCCGATCGGTACCGGCTTCGAAATCCGTGATCGTCGTGGGGTCGCTGCCATATTGCATGACGAAAATATCGGCCCCTGCCCCGCCTGTCAGCGTCGTCTCACCACTCCCAGCGATGAGGATGTCATCTCCGTCTCCGCCGGACAGTTGGGCATCAAGCACCCCCGCGCTGAGCATGTCGTCTTGCGCCGTGCCCGAAACCGGCCCGCTACCATCCAGAACGACGCCAAGATTTGCCAAAGAAACGCTCAGCTGCGTCAGCCCGGGATCCTGCTGTGAGGTTGCAAGCACCTGAAGCTCATCACCGATATGGGCGAGGTTTAGAGTCTGAACGTTCCCCAATCCGCTATCCAACGTGTCCGCAAAGCTGTCCAGATAGACCAGCTTTCCATTCGGGGTCAGCGTGAAAAGGCTGACCCCATCGTCGGACCCACCCGCAACGACGAACGCACGACCATTCACCTCGATCACCGACAGGTCCTGCACGGATTCAAACCGGGTATTCAACGTATCGAGAACGTGATCCTTGGGGATCAACCGACCATCGCTGCGCAAACCCATCACGCTGAGGGAATTGCTGCCCGACCCCGCCACGATGACCCAGGATTGCCCATAGGCCTCGACCACCTCAATCGCCGTGGGCGTAGAGATTCCCATCGTTGAAACAGCGGCACTGTTGTCCAGAGCGCTGAGGCTGCCATCGCTCGCGGAAACATCAAACACGGCGATTTCACTATTTGCAGCGTTCGCGGTGATCACGAATTGCTCAGACCCGACCGTCGCAGCATGCATCGAATCGGCTTGGCCTGAGACCAGCGAAACGACCGAAAGCGTGCCGTCTGGATTGACCGCGTAGCTGCCGATCTGATCGGTATCTTCATGCGCAAGTGTCAGATAGCTCTGCCCTCCGACGTCCAGTTGCGCCATCGCCGAGATGTCTCCGCCACCGACGAGCGTCCCGGTTTCCTGCAGGTCGCCAAAGGTACCATCCGCGTTGAGCGTGTACCCCACCAAACCCGTTGCATTGTTGATATCAAGGGCCAATTGATCCCCTGCGCCCAGCGTGATGGGCACACCCGTCCGCCCCACTTGATACAGGATCGGACCACTGTGATAGACGGTATCCACCAGCTGCGGCCCGGCCCCTTCGGTGAGGCGCCAAGCGGCAACACCACCGAACGGACCGGTGACGGAATAGAGATACTTATCCCCGTTAAACGTTTTTAAAGCCGTATCGCCGATACCTGAATCGAGCGCCGGGCTTCCCGTTGCAACCACAGTTTCGAATTGAAGCATCACCTTGATCACCCCCAATGCCACCCCTGGCAATGACCTGAGGATGATCTGATGCCCAGACCGAAACAAAAGCGGGAATGTGGTGAAAACGAGGAGTTCGGCTTCAGTTTAACTCAATTTTTCCAGGTTCGCCCGCGGTGTTAACCGGAAGGCAAGACAGATGAACAAAGCGTCATGTCGGGGATGGCCTTCCACGGATCGCGGACACCAAATCTGAGGGGCAAGACGATGAAGACACCTGAGCGCCATACTGATACGCCAGCCGATCTTTCAGGGGCAGATCGCGATCGCCACAAGCGCTCGTGGATCGAACGCAACCTGCGCAAACTGTCCGGGCGCGGCATTGCGGGCGGATTGGTGTCGACCTTGCTGGCCCTTCCGGCTTTTGCGCAGGCGACGGTTGAGGAACTCTATGCGTTCCAATTCGCGGATACGATCCCGGGTGTGAAATCAGCCAAGCTGATGGACAACGGGAATGTCCTTCTGAAAATGCTCGATGGGCGCACGATGGTTGTTGCGGCTGAACATGTTCAGGTCCTTGAAAGCGGCTCGATCATGATCGCCGAGGCGATGGTTTCGCAGATCGTCGAATTCAGCGCCGTCGCCGAGGCCGGAGCTGCTTCAGCGGCAGGCGGTCTGGGCGGCATGGGTGCTGCGGCGGCGGGTCTTGGTCTCGCCGGTGCTGCGGCGGCAGGTGGCGGCGGCGGAGGCGGCGGGGACGATCCAGCCCCTACGCCAAACTTCCCGACGCTGAATTTGGCAGAGTTGCAGGCCACCTCCCTCAACAACACTCTGACCAACGCAACTGCGCCGGACGATGCGACCTCGGTCGAGGTTACGATCGGCTCCGTGACCAAGACCGTGACACCGGATTCCGAAGGGAACTGGACCGTCACCCTCACAGCGCCCGAGGCGAGCGCCCTGGCCCAAGGCCAGTCCACAGTGACCGTTCGTATGCTTGATACCTTGGGGGACGAGATCTCCGTATCGACGGCAACCGTGGTCGTAGACACCATCCCACCAACACTCAGCATTGACAGTTTCTCGGATGGCGCCGTCATGAACGCCGCCGAGCAGGGAACAGATCTTGTCGTAGGTGGTGCGACAGACGCAGAAAACGGGCAGTCGGTGAGCGTCACTCTGAATGGTCAGACTTACACCGGTACGGTGTCCAACGGCCAATGGTCGGCAACCGTTCCAGCCGCCGATCTGGCAGCCTTGTCGGATGGGGCAACCATCAGCGTGACAGCGGACGTTTCGGATCGCGCTGGCAACACGGCCGTTCAAGCCAGCAACAGCTTCGATACGGACTTCACGGCTCCAACCCTCACGCTCGATCCGGTCGGCGGAGGGTCCATTGACCTTATTGATGTAACCGGCGATCTGACCGTGACCGGGGCGACCTCGGCTGAGGACAACCAAACTGTAACGCTTGTATTGGATGGGCAGTCCTTTACCGGCACGACACTGGGCGGCAGTTGGTCTGTCACTATTCCCAACGCGGATCTTGCCGGGTTGACGACGGGCACTCCGGCAGAAATCAGTGTTACGCTCGCGGATGCGGCTGGCAACCCGGCGACCACCGTGACGGCCACGGTGCCCGTCGACCTCTCAGGCCCATCCATTGCCATTTCGCCCTTGTCCGTAGGTGATATCCTGAACGCTGCCGAGGCCGGTTCAGACCTTGCCATTTCAGGCACAACCGGAAATGTTGGCGACAACCAGCAGGTTTCCGTCACGCTGAACGGCCAGACCTATACGGACCTCGTCTCGGGTGGCTCTTGGAGCGTTACCGTACCGACCGCCGATCTAGCATCTCTGTCCGATGGCGGCGATTTTACGATAACAGCCAATGTGTCTGACGCGGACGGGCTGGCTGCGCCTCAAGCAACGGCGCAATTGACCAAGGATGTCAGCGCTCCTACGGTGACCATCGACAGCTTCTCGGACGGTGCTGTCATGAATGCGGCGGAGCGCGGAACCGACCTGACCATTTCGGGTTCCACCTCAGCTGAAGACGATCAAACCGTAACCGTTGGGATGAATGGGCTCACCTACACCGCCGAGGCTTCGGGCGGGTCGTGGACTGTTACCGTACCAGCCGCTGATTTGGCACTCTTTGCGGACGGAGCAACAATTGCGGTAACAGCAGATGTCTCAGACATCGCCGAAAACCCGGCTGTTCAAGCGACAAGCAGCTTCGATACAGATTTCACTGATCCAACCATCGCGATCACGAGCGTTTCGGACGGCTCGATCATGAACGCCGCAGAGCGGGCAACGGACCTGACCATTTCAGGCACAAGCGATGCAGGCGTAGGGGCGGTTGTATCTATCACGATCGCACGCGCCGACGGCACGGTTGACGTCACCGACGCAACAACCGTCACCGGTGGCAATTGGACGTTGGTGACAAACGCGTCTGAGCTTTTGGGGCTTCAGGATCAGGAAAGCTATACCATCACCGCGACTGTGGCTGATGCAGTTGGAAACACGTCCCAAACCACAATGGGCTTCACAACTGATTTTGCGGCACCCAGCATTACCCTCGATCCACTGTCCATCGGATCAGTTCTGGATGTAGTGGAGCGTGGGCAGGACCTGACGGTTTCAGGCACAACAACGGCCGATAACGGAGACACTGTAACCATCACCTTGGACGGCGAGACCTATACGGCCACCGCACTGAACGGAAACTGGAATGCGGATATTCCAACCAGCGATCTCGCGGCCTTGGCAGACAGCGCAAGCTTTCAGGTCTCGGCATCGGTTGAAGACGCTGCTGGAAATACCTCCAACGCGGCAACAGGTTCCTTCTCAACCGATTTCCGGCCCACTTTGAGCCTTGATACAATTGGAACAAATGGGGCGATCTCTCTTGCCGATGCGCAAAGTTCCGGGATTACAGTCAGCGGCTCTTCGGTCGGTCTGGTTGCCGGTCACACAGTGGATATCCTGCTGGGCAGTACATCCGTTGGCACCGCAACCGTCGCCGCAAATGGAACATGGTCTGCACCTATCGCAGCCTCCGCTTTTGGCGCCACGACAGCCGGGACGGATCTGAACTTCTCGGCCGAAGCAACAGTATCAGGAGGGCCTGATCCCGTTCCGGTGAGCGCTGAAGCCACGGCTCATACCCCCATAGCCTATGTCATCTCGGAAGTCGGCCGAAGTGGCTCAACCGTCCAGTTCGCGGTCTATTCGGAAGCCGATCGGGATCTGTCGAGCGGGTTATTTGTAGACATGCGATTGGAATTCGACTCCGCTCAGGTCACCTTTGACAGCGGCTCCATCATATTCAACGGGCAATTGCCTCTTGCCGTGAACGCAGCCAACCCCAGTTTCGTCAATTTTGCCGGAGCAACGCTGAGTTTCTCCGACATTTCGTCGCCTCTGGTGCAGTTTTCTGTCGACATTCAGGACATCAATCAACCCTTTGAGCTGAAGATCGTCACGCCAAACGGAGGGGACTCTGTCTACCAATCAGGGACGACCACTGACGATGTTATAGATGCAAGCAATGTGGACACGATCATCAGGGGGGGTGATGGCGACGATACGATTGACCTGACAGAGGCAGGCCGAGACATCGTTGTGTTCGAAGCAGACCCTGCAATCAATGGCACAGATATCATCACGGGGTTCAGCACCGGAACTGCAACGGAAGTCGCAGATGCCCTGATGTTCAGGGGCCTCGACGTCGCCACGTTGCGAGGCACGGGAACGGACGTGGAATTCCTGAGCCAAGGCGGCAATCTGGGAATAGATACAGGCTTCATCGGCTTTACGACCATCCTCAGCGACCTCACGGCCAGCACCATTGAATTGGCATTGGAGAGCCTGGTCGGAGCGCAGGCCGGAGACGAGATATATGCCCTGACAACCGATGGAACCGACGCCAAGCTCGTCAAAGCCAGGTTCTCTGCATCAGACGACGTCACTGTTGATACGCTCGCCGTGTTCGATGGTCTGAATGATCTGAACAGCCTGAGTGCAGACAATATCCTGCATACCGATCCCACAGGTGCCACCGCCTAGTCCTTTTCTAGGATTGGCCGAGAGCTTGGAAGGCAGCCATGTCAAAAACCCACCTCAAACCCCTCTCATTCCAGAGGTATGGTCACAAGTTCTGGAAACGCTTCACCTCATTCGACCATACAAGGCACGTGACCGAATGTTCAGTTGTTGCGGCAGAAGTTTTCCCCGTAGCGGCTGCTTTCCCGCTTGTGTTCCGCAAAACGGAGAGCGGGGTAGAGCCGGTCGCAGTGTTTTCCCTGACAGAAGAGGCTGAAAACCCATTTGTGTCCGAAACAGGCATATGGTTGGCGCCCTACTTGCCCTCTGCGATGAGGTGCCCGCCTTTCGATGCCGAACCAATGCCAAGAGGTGGGCAGGTCAAGGACGCTCAATTCCAATTGCTCATCGACGAATCCCTTGGCTTGATCAGTGATGACCCCAGAGATGAGGCGTTCTACCGTGAAACAGGAGCGCTTTCTTCCAATCTTGAAGCCGTAAAGAGGTTCTTCCAAGGTCGAATGTCGTCCGCACAAACCACAAAGGCCATTTGTGATGTGCTTGCGGAAATGAACTTGTTGGACCCACTCACCCAATACGAGAGCTGCATTTTGCCAAGGAGCTGTTGGGGTATCTCGACCGATCGGTTGAACAGTTTGACAAACAAGCAGCTGGCCACACTGACGGCTTGTGGCGCTCTGCGGCTAGTCCACGCGCATCAAATCTCGCTGTCTCACATACCTTGGTTGACCCAAGCACAATCACGAATGACACATAATCCGGGTTCAAAGGATGCTGAGCGGAAGGCCAATGCCGAAGGCTTCTTATCTGCATTGGCCGATGCGCAAACGAGCGAAACCTCTTGGGGCCAGATTTCGGAGAGACACGCTTGTGCTCGATAACCCCTGGTCGCCATACGACGCAACAAAACCGAAAACAGATCCGATCAGCGGACGCATTCCAATTCTTCGCTGCCCTAACTTGCCGGAGAGGAACTGATTCATGACGCCGCACGAAACCCAACCGGACACATCACGTTTGACAGAACTCGAAACATGTATTCTGCATGTGGGTGAGACACTTGAACGCCCAATAACAAAAGCGTCTCTCTTTGCCGCGCAGTCAGAATTGGAAAATGGTCTCTCGATAAGTGATGCACTGGCGCTTGCACGCCAAAGCGGTCTTCAGGCAGGGTATGGCGCACGCTTACTGAGCAAATTGGATGACGATTTGTCACCAGCCATACTGTTGCTGGAGGGTGGACGATCCGTTGTCTATCATGGGCGCAGCGACGACGGCATGCTGTTGGTGTACGACCCTTGCATCGGGCCCGGAACCGGGACAATTCCGGAAACGCAGTTGGACAAAGCCTATACCGGCTATGCAATCCTATTTCGCCGAGATCATCAAGATATCTTGAAGAATAGCGAGGCCCAAAGGTCTGGACATTGGTTCTGGTCTGCTTTGGCGTCCAGTCGATGGTCCTATTGCCAAGTCATTCTCGCAGCGGCGCTCGCCAATCTTCTAGGGCTTTCAACGTCTATCTTCATCATGGTCGTCTATGACCGCGTTCTTCCCAACGAAGCAACGGAGTCTCTGATTGCACTGACCATAGGCGTAGGCCTCGCCCTTGGATTCGATTTCCTACTCAAGATTCTAAGAGCTGGATTCATTGATCAGGCCGGCCAAAAGGCTGATAGGCTGATGGGACGGCGCATTTTTGACAAGTTACTCGATATTCAAATGAAATCTCGCACCGGATCGACCGGCGCGACGGCAAATACAGTTCGCGAGTTCGAAACCCTGCGCGAGTTTTTCACGTCCGCAACATTGGTTGTGATCGTCGACCTACCCTTCATCGCTCTGTTTGTCTTCGTGATCTTCCTGGTGGGCGGCCCGCTGGCCATCGTTCCTGCGATGGCGGTACCCATCGTGCTGATTTCCGGATTGCTCGCCCAACCTATCCTATCGCGGTTGGCCGAACGCCAATTCAAGGATGGTCAATCCAAACAATCGGTTCTTGTTGAGACCGTCTCTGGCCTCGAAACCATAAAAACCACCTCTGCTGATCGTCAGATGCGTACCCGTTGGGAAAGCGCGATAGAACGACAATCGAACCACGGAGTTCGCAGTCGCGCGATTGCACAATTCGCCCTGAACCTGACCGGCCTCACGCAACAGGCGGCGCAAGTTCTGATCGTTTTCTATGGTGTGTTCCTGGTCATGGAAGGAAAAGCCAGCATGGGTGCCTTGATCGCCGCTGTCATGTTGACCGGCCGTGCCTTGGCCCCTCTGGGGCAATTGGCGCAAACTTTGACGCGGTACAATCAGGCGCGCAGCGCTTTTCGAAACCTCAACCAGATTATGCGAGCAGATAGCGAGAGACCAGAAGGCAGAACCTGGATCAGTCGTTCAAGCTTCAAAGGTGCAATCTCGTTTAGCAACGTTCATTTCACATACCCGGATCAATCCGAAGATACGTTGAAAGGTGTTTCCTTCACCATCAACCCCGGTGAGAAAGTCGCAATTCTTGGCCAAATTGGCTCGGGCAAAAGCACAATTGCGCGACTGTTGCTGGGCCTCTATGCGCCTCGGGTCGGGTCGGTCATGCTGGATGGGTTGGATATTCGGCAAATTGACCCAGGCGACCTAAGGCGCGGTGTCGGCTCTGTTCTACAGGATGTTTGGCTGTTTTCCGGCTCTATCCGCGAAAACATCGCCAGTGGCGCTATCAGACCAAACGACGAAGAAGTAGTTGAAGCCGGGTATATTGCCGGAGTTGAAGACTTCGTAGCTAGCCATCCAGCAGGCTATGATCAACAGCTTGCGGAACGGGGTGAAGGGCTTTCTGGTGGGCAAAGACAAGCGATTGCCTTGGCGCGAGCCATGATTGGCAAGCCATCGGTTTTACTGCTGGATGAGCCAACGAGCGCCATGGATGTTCAAACCGAAGCGCGCGTTCTGACCCGCCTCAAGCAGGCGACCCCGGACACGACAATGGTGATCGTCACGCACCGTCCTAGCCTCTTGGAATTGGTGGACCGCGTTATTGTCATTGCCGACGGTCAAATTGCGAAAGACGGGCCCAAAAGCCTTCTTTCACAACATGCAAGTCAAAACAGGAGGCACCTGAATGTCGCAGCATCATGATCTTGCCTCATTGGCACGCGCGACGCGCGGAACTTCACCTTTGCGAAACTCTCTTCTGCTTGTGGCAATTCTCGCATGCCTCCTCACGACCGGGCTTTGGGCGCATCTGACCGAGTTGGACGACGTAACCCGCGTGGATGGCCGGATCGTGCCATCTGGAGACATCCAGATCATCGAAGCAACAGAGCCAGGTGTTTTGAAGGCACTGCACGTGCGAGAAGGTCAAGTGGTTCAAGCCGGCACCTTGTTGATGGAATTCGACACGACCCAAATCGACAGTCAGTTGAATCAGGAACAACAACGTGCTTTTGGCCTGATGGCTCGGATCCAGCGGCTACAGTCCGAGATCGAGGGGCGGGACCTTCAGTTTGACGCTGCGCTCGTCACAGGCGCCCCGGATGTCGTTCAATCTGAAAGGGCTTTGTATCAGGGTCGGCAAGCCGAACTGCAGGCTGAAGTTGATATTTTGCTGCGACAGCAACAACAACGCGATAAGGAATACGAAGAAGGATTGGTGGATCAGGTCACCGCCGAAGAGACATTGAATGTTCTGGCTGAGGAAAGGGCAATGATGGCGCCTCTGGTCGCCAGCAAAATGGAGCCCGCGACCACGCTTTTAGCGCTTAGGCGCAGTGAGGCAGAATGGAAAGGTCGCCGGGTCAGAGCCGCAGCTGCGACCAGCCGACTAAAAACTGGTCTGGAAGAGATTGATGACCGAATCCGAGCGGCGCGCAGTAGATTTCGGAGCAATGCTCTGACCGACCTCGCCCTCGCGACAGCTGAACTTTCCGCTCTAGAACCAATGCTACCAGCTTTGCAGGATCGGGCGTCCCGCGCAAAGGTTCAATCTCCGGCGCGCGGCATCGTAAACCGCATCCACCGTACCACGATTGGTGGTCTTGCGCGCACCGGGGAGGAGTTGGTCGAGATCGTTCCACTGGATGACAGTTTACTGGTCGAAGCCTATATTCGCCCGCAAGATATCGCGTTTCTTCACGCTGGACAGCCCGTCAAAGTCAAAATCACCGCCTATGATTTCGCCCGCTACGGCGGGCTGGACGGGGAAATTGTTCGTATTGGTGCAGACACTATCACCCGGTCTGAACGCAATGATGAAGAGGTCTTTGTCATTGAGATCCGGACGAATGGTACGATGCTCGACGCCTCGGGGCTTGCTGTTGAAATCATTCCCGGCATGGTTGCCGAGGTCGATATTCTGGCTGGGCGTAAAACCGTTCTGGACTACTTGATCCAACCGGTCGTGAAGATTAAAGATCAAGCGCTGCGGGAATAGTGCAGGCTTGATCATTTCATCACTTTCAATACATTGAAGTCGCGGGAAGACGCAGACCGATTAGGAAGTAGGCTTTTTAAATTGCTGGTCAAACAGCCGTCGGAACGCACCGTTTTCTTCCAGCAACACATTCAAGGTCCCTTGCTCAACAATTTGACCATCCTGAACGACCATGATGTTGTCCGCTTCCAGAACCGTCGATAGCCGGTGGGCAATTACGATTGTCGTGACCCCTTCCGTCAGCTTTTCCAATGCCTTTTTGACCAGAGTTTCGGATTCTGCATCCAGCGCACTTGTGGCCTCATCCAGCAGAAGGATTTCCGCTTTGCGCAAAATTGCCCGAGCAATTGCGATCCGCTGTTTCTGACCTCCGGAAAGAAAAGCTCCGTTTTCCCCAACCTGAGTGTCATAGCCCTCTGACAACTGAGAGATGAAGTCATGGGCATGCGCTGCTCGCGCAGCTGCGACAATTTCTTCATCCGTCGCGTCGGGCGCTACATAGCGCAAATTGTCCATGACGGTGGTTGAGAACAGGAACGTGTCCTGCCCAACATAGGATATTTTTCGGCGAAGCGATGCAAAGCTGACCTCGGTCAAATCCTGGCCGTCAATCTCAACATAGCCCTGATTAGGATCATAAAATCGCATGATCAGGCCGAAAATCGTGGACTTTCCTCCGCCGGATTGGCCTACAAGGGCCGTGGTTTTTCCTGCTTCGAAAGTGACATCCATATCCTTGATAACGGGTATTGCCCCCTGATACCCGAAGGTCACATCACGCAAGCGAATTTCGCCCGGACCTTTAACCATCTCTTTAGGTTCTGAATGCTCCTGCATAGAATCCTGTTCATCCAGAAGCTCGAACATCAGACCAATCGGTACCATGCAGGTCTCGATCGAAACCCTCATTTTCGACAAGCGTTTGGCGGGTTCATAGGCCATCAGCAGGGCCGTGATAAACGACATCAGCTGACCCGCCGTCGGAGGCTCAGACCCTCCGATCCCCAAAGTACTGACAACCAGAATGCCGGCAACAGCAAGACCGGCCAGAAATTCCATCAGCGGGCTGGCGATGGCCTGCAAAGAGGCGATGTCGTTCGAACGCTTCTCGACGCGTTTGATCGCAGTGTTCATCCGATCGGTCATGCGGTTTTCAAGGCTGAAGACCTTGATAACTTTGATCCCGTTCGACGTTTCCTGAAGGACCTGGATGATCTCGGAAAGGTATTTCAACTCGGCCTGCATAATTCGCCGTACGTTCTTCAAAAGGTAGCGCACGCTGATCAAAGCAACCGGACCAACGACGAAAAACAGCACGGAAAGCAGCGGTTGCTGATAAATCATGACAATAACCAGACCAACAAGCGTCAGCGCGTCGCGTACGAAGCTGGTCACGATGATGTTTACCAGGTTCCGGGCGGCACCCGCCCCTGCGGTGACCCTCATCAACAGGTTCGAGGATTCAATCTCGGCAAAATACCCAATGCCGCGCTGTAGAAGCCGATTGTATAACCGCTCCTGCTGGACTGCGATAATTCGGTTCCCCGCGCGCGCCAAAAAAATCGACTGAATATAGGAAGCGAACGCCTTAGCGCCGAACAACCCGACAACAAGAAGCGCGATCCAATGTGCCTGAGACCTCATTTCCGGGGTGGTCATGGCATCAACGATGTTCTCCATCATCCAAGCCGTACCAGCGGTCGTGGCAGCAACGATTACCATCGCACCCATCGCGATGCCGTACATCCATCCTTGCTTGCGCAGACTTTCCACGACAAGCCGGCCTATATAGCCCGATCGCCATTTTGCCCAGGCCTTGCCGATCATTTCACACTCCAGATCGTCGGTGTCGCCGCCCTTATCGGGCAACCGCACGGTTAAACAGAGGTGCCTTGTACCTCTGCCCCTCGGTCGTCGAGGTCGCTTTAGTTAATCAGGACAAGCCCAAGATTCCAGCCCACCCGTGCAGATATACTTGAAGCAGGGTCAAATGCGCGCACCGGGACCTTCAGTGCCAGACCACATCGCCCAGGAAAATATAGCCCGCGCCATAGATCGTTTTGATCAATCTCGGGTTCTTGGGATCTTCGCCCAGCTTGGTTCTGAGGCGGGAAATACGCACATCCATTGCACGATCAAAGCTCTCACCTGCTGCGCCGCCCAGCGTTTCCTGCATCTGGGCACGGCTAATCAGACGTTTCGGACTTTCGAGAAACAGACGCAGCACTTCACCTTCTGCATGGCTGAAACCGGTTTCTGCGCCGTTTTGATCCTCAAGAACATAGCGGTCAAAATGCGCGACCCAACCGTTGAAACTGGCCGTCTCCGAATGCGCCACCTGCCCTTTTGGCGCCCGCAACCGCGCCCGCACGCGCGCCACGACCTCAGCAGGGTCGAACGGTTTGGTGATATAGTCGTCAGCCCCAAGCTCTAACCCGGTGACCCGATCCTGCACCTGCGCGCGTCCTGAAATGATGATGACTGCGGCGCCCTGCTCCAAGGCTAGACGATGCACCAGCGCAAGACCATCTGTATCTGGCAGAGACAGATCGACCAGGCAGACATCGGGCGTCACTCGGTTTAACGCAGCCTCGAATTCGCGGGCGCGTGAAAAGCTCTGGGTTCGAAAACCTGCGTCTCGCAGGGTCTCTGTCAGAATATGGCGGATCTCGGGCTCATCGTCGAGAATGGTCACCAACGGTTGGGTCATCACGCAGCCTCGGTTCGGATCAAAGCCGAAAGTTGTTTGGGAGTGAACGGTTTGTGCAAGACGGGCACCCGACCGATCGCGCGCTTCAACACAGGATCAGTCGATGGCAACGACGTCATCAAGATACATGGCAGCCGGGGTTTGAGACGCTCCATCAGGTCCAGCCCGGTTGCCTCCCCTTCCAACCGGATATCGGACAGGACCAGCACGATGTCGTCCAGTTCGCTCACCAGCGTCAATGCCTCGTCGACCGAGGTTGCCTCGATGACCGAAAACCCAAAGTCGATCAGCATGTCACGAAACTGGAGGCGCAAGTCCTGATTATCTTCGACCAGCAGAACCATTCCGCCGCGCATGGGGGGCGCAGGGCGGTACGGAAGCCGCAATACAACCGACGCGCCCGAGGGTGTGTTCTTCAGGCTCAGGTCCCCTCCGGCCAGTTTCACCGTGTCATAGACCATTGGCAAACCAAGGCCGGATCCGTCACTGCCCTTGGTGGTGAAAAACGGATTGAGGGCTTTGTCCAGCGCTTCGGGCGAGAACCCCGGCCCAGTATCAGAGACCGTAATTTCCACCCAAATCGCGCCAATCGCATGAGCGCTGATGGTGATCTGACCATTGTTGCCGCAAGCATCGCGCGCATTCAGCACCAAATTCAGCAAGGCATCCTGCACCATACCGGGATCCAGCATCAGGGCCTGATCCGGCAGAGTGTTGACCACCGACAGCCCCACCCCGCGCGGCAGGGAAGGCGAGGCGAGAATACGCAGGTCCTCAAGCAATTGCAGCATATCCGTCGCCTTGGGCTGCGGCGTCCGGTTCCCCGTCATATCCGCGATCCGGTTCAAAAGCTGCCCACCGCGCTGCGCAGTCTGACGGGTCGCCGCAATCAACTCATGCGCTTCATCGGGAAGGTTCATCTTATCCAGCCGCCCCTGCATCCCCAGAATGATGGTCAGCAAGTTGGAAAAATCATGTGCTAACCCGCTGGTCATCTGCGCGGCCATCTCGCGGCGGCGCGTTTGTTGCAGCGCGACGCGGGTTTGGGTTTCCTCGGTGATGTCTACGGACATAATATAAACGCCACCTTCTCCATCAGGGGTAAAGGACACGCGAATGCGGCGGGAATCCTGCTCTTCCGTGAACTCGAAAACGGACGTTTCGCCGCCATAGGCTTTTGACAGATGCGGCTCGACTCGTGAAAAGGCGTGTCGGCCAAGGGCGTCGGAGATATGCAGCCCTAGAATATCAGATGGGCGACCCGGCAGCACGGAGCTGAGCCGCCGGTTTGAGTAATCGTAGCGCCCCTCGACATCGAGATGCGCGATATGGGCGGGCATCATCTCGGTCGTCATGCGCGTGCGGGCTTCGATCTCGGTCAGTTCGCGCTTGGCCTCTTCCAACGCGGCGATGGTGGCGGCAAGCTTACGGTTGGTGGCCGAAAGTTCCTCGGTATGGCTGAGCAGTTGGTCGGAAAGCTCCTCGGATCGGGCGCGAAGCAAGTTTTCGGCGCGTTTGGTGCCTGTGATATCGGTGTACACAGCAACCCAACCACCCTGAGGCAGCGGCGAACCCTCAACAGCGACAACCTGCCCGTTTGGGCGGACACGCTCCATGTAATGCGGCTCAAACGCCATGGCTTGCTCGACGCGCTGCTGCACCATTTCGTCTACATCGCCCTCGGGCCCGTATTCTCCGCGGGTGACCAAATAATGGATCGTGTCCCGAAACAACGCGCCCGGTTGCACAAGGTCGTCGGGAAGGCCGAACATCTCTTGAAAGCGCCGATTGCTGAGAACAAGACGCAGTTTGTTATCGTAGATCGACAGTGCCTGACCGATTAAATTCAGCCCGGCGGTCGTCATCGCTTTGATGCGCTTTTCACTAACGGTCAAGATCGCCCTCCTTGCGACCTATCCGTAGCATCAGATTTAGACTTGGTGTAGAGGCGAACGCCCAGCCGGTTACTTTGTCCCACAATCGGCAAGCAGGTCCGCGCAGAACAACCGTGGCGTGCAAGCCGCAAGTGTCGCAGCCTCGCAATCCCAAATTTGTAAATCCGGCAACAAAGGCATACAACCATTGCAGATTCAGGCTTTTTTGCATCACATACAGATATGAGCAGCCCAACCATTTCTGCCGAACGCGAAAGCGATTGCACCCGGATCCGTATTGCAGGCGAAATGCTGACGCAATTGCTTGCTCCGGTTGAGGGGCCTTTTGCGGGCATTCAGCCAGAGGGCGGGCATGTGACACTGGACCTTTCGGGTGTCGAAGCATTGGATACAAGCGGCGCGTGGTTGGTTGCGGATCTTGCAAAGCGGTTCACGAAGGCTGGCGCTCAGCTGGAATTCCGGGGCGTTCAACCGGCCCATGCCGCGCTGATCGAGACCGTATCGAAGAACATCCCAGACCATCCCGGAAAACTGGCCCCGCCTCGCAATGCCGTGGATTGGGTCGCCAGCGTGGGTCAGAAAACAGTTGGCGCGTGGAAGGACACGCTCTCGATCCTTGGGTTCCTGGGTCTAACGCTGCATCGGCTTGGGCGCACACTGGTCATGCCCTGGCGTCTGCGCCGGGCCGCCCTGTTTACGCATATGGAGGAAACCGGGTTCAAGGCCCTGCCCATCGTGGCGTTGATGGGGTTTCTGATCGGCGTTGTTCTGGCCTTTCAGGGGGCCACGCAGCTGAAACAATTCGGGGCCGAGATTTTCGTGGTCGAGCTGATCTCGATCTCTGTACTTCGAGAGCTTGGGATCCTTCTGACCGCTATCATTGTTGCCGGTCGGTCGGGGTCGGCCTTTACCGCCTCAATCGGGTCGATGAAGGTGCAGGAGGAAATAGACGCCATGCGCACGCTGGGTCTGGACCCGATCGAGGTGCTGGTGGTGCCGCGTGTCCTGGCCCTTTTGATCATGCTCCCAATCCTGGGTTTTGTCGCCGATCTTGCGGGCCTTTTCGGCGGCGGATTGATGAGCTGGATCGACCTTGGCATCAGCCCCGGTATGTTCGTCACCCGTTTGAACGAAAGCACCGATGTTTGGCAATTGGCGGTTGGGTTGATCAAAGCGCCCTTCTTCGCGCTGGTCATCGGCGTGATCGCCTGCTGGCAGGCCATGCAGGTCAAAGGCTCGGCCCAGAGCGTGGGTCAGCGCACCACGGCCTCGGTCGTGCAGTCGATCTTCATGGTGATCGCCATCGACGCCCTGTTTTCGATCTTCTTCTCTGAGATTGGGATCTGACATGGACGGCACGGTGCAACATCAGACCACTCAGGCAGATGCGCAACGCGAGGCGGTGATCCGCGTGCGCGGGCTGCGCAATCAGTTCGGGCCGCAGGTTGTCCACGACAATCTGGATCTCGATGTCTGGCGGGGTGAGGTCTTGGGCATCGTGGGCGGCTCGGGCACCGGTAAATCGGTACTGCTGCGGACGATTGTGGGGTTGAACACGCCAGCGGCAGGCAGCATCGAGGTTCTGGGCGTGGATGTCCTGAATGGCCCCGAGGAAGACCGCCGCCGTATCGAACGCCACTGGGGCGTGGCGTTTCAGGATGGTGCGCTGTTTTCCTCGCTCACCGTTTTGCAGAACGTCATGGCCCCGCTGCGCGAACATACTGGCCTGAGTGAAAAACTGATGGAATCTCTGGGCGCATTGAAGATCAGCCTAGTGGGTCTGCCACAGCTGAGTTGCGGCAAGTTTCCATCCGAACTTTCGGGCGGGATGCGCAAACGGGCCGCGCTGGCTCGCGCCTTGGCCATGGACCCCGAGATCGTGTTTCTAGATGAGCCCACTGCTGGTTTGGACCCAATCGGTGCCGCCGCCTATGATGAGTTGATCCGAGAGTTGCAGCAGGCATTGGGCCTGACGGTTTTTATGGTCACCCATGATTTGGACAGTCTGTATGCGATTTGCGACCGCATCGCGGTACTTGCAGAAAAACGCGTACTGGTTGAAGGTCCGATAGAAGAGATGACCAAGGTCGACCATCCTTGGGTTCAGGAATACTTCACAGGCCCCCGCGCCCGCGCGGCACAGCAGAAGGGGTAAGGCAGGTAAGGCGATGGAAACCCGAGCGAACTATATTCTAATCGGCGCATTTACCCTTGCAGCACTATTGGGGGCTTTTGGCTTTTTCCTATGGCTCGCCAAGTTCGAGGTGACCCGCCAATACGCCTACTATGACGTGTTGTTCGACAACGTTTCTGGCCTGTCGGCCGCTGGCGGGGTCAGTTTCAACGGCCTTCCTGTGGGTCAGGTGATCTCTTTAAATCTGGATGATGACGACCCCTCGAAAGTGCGGGTGAGGATTGAGGTCGATGCAGATATCCCCGTCACAGAAGACACGATCGCCCAATTGCAGTCGCTTGGCGTTACCGGCGTTGGCTATGTCGAACTGACAGGAGGATCGACCACCGCCGCCCGTCTGCCGCAAAACAGCGTGATCAAAAGCAAACGCAGTACAATTCAATCTCTGTTCGAAGGCGCGCCGAAGGTGCTCGATGAAGCGATCACTTTGTTGCAGGAGCTGAACTCGGTCGTCGATGAAAAGAACCGCAAGGCCGTCTCGGATATTCTCGAAAACCTAGCCTCCGCCACCGGGCGTTTGGACAAGACCATGTCGGATTTTGAAACCGTTTCCGGCAATATCGGCGATGCGGCCAAGGATATCGGTGAGTTCACCAAACGTCTCGACCCGCTGATCGCTGCGGCTGAAACCACGCTTCAGACCGGAAACGAGACGCTGCAATCAGTCAAAACGGCGGCGGACTCGGCGACAGGCGCGTTGGATGAAGCCAAAACAACCCTGACAACGGCAAACAGCGTCATGGCCGAAGACATCAAGCCCTTTATTCAGCGCGGCTCGGAACTGGCCGAGAACCTGACGCGGCTGTCAAATGAGGCCAGTGTCTCGCTAGGTGTGATCACCGAAACTGTGGCGAATGCCAACACCACGCTGGCGTCAATCACCACCGCGTTGGACTCGACCAAAGGCGTATTGGCCTCGGCCGAGCGTGCCTTTGATACGGCCAACCGGGTGATAGACGAAGACGTGGCTCCTGTGGCTGAAGACATCCGCAAAGCGGCCAATCAGGTGACCGAGACCGTCTCAAACATCACCAATAAAATCGACGAGATCTCGGACGATGTCCTCAGCGCCTCGAACTCAGCGAAGGAGCTGCTGGGAACGGTCGACAAGATCGTACAAGACAACAGCCGGCAGGTGTCGAACTTCCTACGCGTTGGCCTGCCTCAATTCGTCCGTTTTGTCGAAGAGGCGCAGCGGCTGGTCATTTCCCTCGACCGCTTGGCTGACAGAATAGAACGCGACCCGGCACGGTTCCTGCTGGGCACCCAAGCATCGGAGTTCCGTCAATGATTAGGACCCTGTTTCTGACCCTGTCTTTGACGTTGCTGGGGGCCTGCGCCGGTCTTGGTACGCTGCGACAGGCCTCAAAACCCAACAACCTGTATCTGCTGACACCAAAAAGTACGTTTTCTTCTTCGCTGCCCCGGGTCCAAAAGCAGATCGTTGTGCAAGAGCCGACGGCGACGGCCGCCGTCAACACCGACCAGATCGCCATTCAGCCCACTGCGCTTCAGGTGCAATACCTGCCGCAAGCGCGCTGGGTCGATCGCGCGCCGCTGATCGTGCAGGCGCTGATGGTCGAGAGCTTTGAGAACTCAGGCAAGGTTGCTGCGGTGGGTCGATCCACGGTCGGACTGCGCGCGGACTATGTCATTCAACCGGACCTGCGCGAATTTCAGGGTCTTGTCGTATCGGAAACTGAGGATTCCACGTCGGTAAGGGTCGAGGTGCGGATGAACATCAAGATCATCGACGAGTTCGAAGACAAAATCATCGCCTCAAGCTCATTCCGCGAATATGTCGTCTCGGCCAGCGATCAAACCCCTGATCTGGTAGAGGCTTTCGACATCGCGCTCGGCAAAACCATGCGCGATGCCGTTGAGTGGAGCGTGCGCAAAATCCACTCGCACGCCGCCAACAACCCCCGACCGTCGTTGCAATAGACCCTAGAAATGCTGGGCTGACGCGCGGTTCCAATCATCGGCAAATTCAACGGGTATAGCATCTGACAGCAGTGCGCCCTCGTCCAGGATCGTGTGCATTTGCGCGTAGGAATGCTCCCGCTCGTCGGCGGTCCGGCGCAAGATGTCACGGGGGTGAAGCTCGGCCACTGTTGATTTACCCATTGCACCCAGCAGCTCGCGAAAGCTCTCCAACGTGGCATCGTGGTAGCGATGAACACGCTTGCGCTTTTGTGGCACGTTTACGGCCCGCCCTCGGATCGGGTCCTGGGTCGCCACACCGGATGGGCAGCGGTTGGTGTTGCAATGCAGCGCCTGAATGCAGCCGACCGCAAACATCATGGCACGCGCGGCGTTGCACATGTCGGCCCCCAGAGCGAATTTTTCGACCAGGTCGTAGCCAGTGGCCACTTTGCCCGAACAGATGATGCGGATTTTGTCGCGCAGGCCCACGCCCTTCAGGCAGTTATTCACGAAGATCAACGCCTCATTCAACGGCATGCCAAGGCGGTTCGTGAACTCAACCGGAGCAGCCCCGGTGCCCCCTTCGGATCCGTCAATGGTGATGAAATCGGGCAGGATCCCAGTCTCCAACATCGCTTTGCAGATTGCCATGAATTCGGATGGGTTGCCGATGCAAAGCTTGAAGCCGACCGGTTTTCCGCCTGCCATCTCACGCAGATGTTGGACGAATTCGAGCAGCTCGGTCGGGCCGTCAAAGGCCGAATGAACCGGCGGGGAAATGACGTCCTGATGCTCTGGCACGCCCCGAATCTCAGCAATTTCTTTGTCGACCTTGGCCGCGGGCAGTACCCCACCATGCGAGGGTTTAGCCCCCTGAGACAGCTTGATCTCGATCGCTTTGACCACGTCCTTAGTGGCCTTTTCTGCGAACTTGTCTTTGTCAAACCCTCCGTCGGGCGTCCGACAACCGAAATAGCCGGTGCCAATCTGCCAGAAAATGTCGCCGCCTTCGGCCAAATGATGTGGAGACAACCCGCCCTCACCGGTGTTATGGGCGAAACCGCCATCTTTTGCCCCACCATTCAAAGCCCGAATGGCGTTGGCACTAAGCGCCCCGAAACTCATAGCCGAAACGTTCAGGCGCGACGCGCTGTACGGTTTTTCACATTGCGGCCCGCCCAACATTATACGTTCTTCGCTTTCATCCACGTGTTTAGGGGCCAGCGAATGATTGGCGCGGTGATAGCCTACGGTCGTGATATCGTATTGTGTACCAAAGGCCTGAGTATCGACCTGACCTTTGGCGCGGGAGTAAATCAGGCTGCGTACGATCCGGTTGTAGGGACGACCGCTTTCGTTGGTTTCCACGAAATACTGACGGATCTCGGGACTGACGAACTCCAACATGTACCGGAAATGGCCCAGCACAGGATAGTTGTTTAGCACGTTATGCTTGGTAGTCAGAATATCGTACATTCCGATAACCGCATAGGGGATCAGAATGATCAGGAGCCAATGCACTGGGTGCCAGACAAAGCCCAAAAGCAGAACCAGAGGCAAACAGACGAAGCTGAGAAAGTAATAAAGCCTGCGTACAACCATTCCTGATCTCCTTGGGTGGGTCGTTTTGGAGTGCGGCGTAAAATCCATTCAGATCAAAACCGAAAATGATAAATCAAAGTGAAACAGCTTGGCTTTTGATTGCAAGCCCTCAGACAGTTTGCAATCAAAGGAGACGCGTTTGTGAAATCGCGTTACGAGTTTGATCGATCTAATGTTTTAAGGCGCGACGCCTGACAGGCTGGCATTAAGGGCAGGCAGAGTGAACACGCAGAACTCTCAATCAGGTACACAAGGCCGCGTCTTGATGTTTCTTGCCGTTTTTGTCGGCGGCGCACTGGGGTCTCTAGTGCGGGAGTTTTTTTCAGTAGAAATCCCGGGCGCTTCGGTCCTGACTGCAACGTTCGGGATCAACGTTTTCGCCTGTTTCGTCCTTGGCTGGCTGTATTCCATTCGCCATCGGGTCCACGCGCATGTTTTACACCTCGGAGCTGTCGGGTTTTGTGGTGGCCTCTCTACGTTCTCTTCATTCGTGGCCGAGCTTGAACGGTTGGCTGCAAACACGCTTGGGGCGGCAGTGGCGGCGGCCGGGTTGGAGATTGCAGTTGGCCTGGGTGCCGCAATCGCCGGTGAGGCCCTTGGGCGGCGTTTTCATGCAGGTCGGGGGTCCGTATGACGGATCTGTACCTGCATGCTCTGTTTGGCCTAGGCGGTGGTTTGGGTGCTGTTCTTCGTCATTGGGTGGCGTTGCGGATCACGCATGACCTCCCTCTCTCAACCTTGATAGTGAACGTGCTTGGCAGCCTGTTGCTTGGGCTGTGGCTGGGCTATCTGGGAGGCCCCGTCGACATGGGCGAGGAGGAAAAGCGATTGGTATTCGGCTTTTGCGGCGGGTTTACCACTTTTTCCAGCTTCGCCTATCAATCGCTAGAGCTGCGACGCAAGCAAACTCTGGTTCTGGCCGCAGGCAATATCGTCGTCAGCCTTGTGATGTGTTGGGGCGCGTTGTGGTTGGGTCTCGTCATAACACGCTGACGTACCGGCTACATTGCGTGCATATGCATTCGGACCGCAAGGTTGCCCAAGATCCAGACCGTTCCGAGAATGATAATCAACAGAACAAGGGTCGAGAATAGGATCAGATCCAGATCCTCGCGGCTGCTGCGACGACGATCTATGTGCAGGAAATAGACCAGTTGAAAGATCAACTGCGCCAGACCCAACAGACCGATAGTCAGATACACTCCGGTCGTTTCAATGCCGAACACCTGTGCAACGCCAAACATCGCAAGCGTCAAAAGCAGCGAGCCTCCGTAGCCAATGACATAGCGCCGCCGCTCGCGCCGGTGCATCTCGGAGCGTTTATCCATAGGTCAGACCTCCGAAATAGACGATTGTGATGATGCCGATCCAGATCAGGTCGAGAAAGTGCCAGAACAATGCAAGCCGCACGACGCGTGAGATGACTAGATCGGTCATGCCCATGACCCGCAGTTGAATACCTAAAACAATCAACCAAACACAGCCTGCCGCCACGTGCAGGCCATGCAACGGCACTAGCCCGTAGAAGGCAGAAAGGAAGCCACTGCGTTGCGGAATACCGCCCTTCTCGACCATTGCCATAAAGTCTCGGATCTCAAGAACAAGGAAGCTGATGCCCAAGAACAGCGTTACTCCGAACCACAGAATGATCTTTGACCTTGGCAGGTTGTATTTCAGAGCCAGCATGGCCAACCCGACTGTCAAGCTGCTGGTCAACAGGATCATGGTTTGCGCGAAGATACTTTTGAGGTCGAACAGCTCGTGCGGGCCGGGACCACCCGCCTGCGCGTCGATCATCGTGATGTAGATCGCGAACATCAGGCCGAAATAGACCAGATCGCTCATCAGGAAGACCCAGAAACCGAAGGTGACGACTTCGGACGCTTTGTGGGCACTGGCGTGGCGTTCACCGAGGTTGATGCCGGGATAGCTATGAGTTGGGGCGCGTTTCATGTCACCACCTCCATGTCGGGTCGGGCAAGACCTCGGTTTTCCGTCGCCGTCTCGTGGTCCCGATCCACGGCGGTTTCGCTGTGAACCAGTGCGAGCCAGGCTTCGTGCTCCTTACGGACCTCCTCGGCGGGGATGGTGATTTCGGTGCTGGTGTCGAAGGTCCAGATGATAAAGGCAAGGATCATCGCACCCGTCATCAGCGCTGCCAGCCACCAGATCCACCAGACCAGCGCAAACATCCAGATACCGCTGGTCACGCAAAGGATGAATCCGATCCCGGTATTGCGCGGCATATCGATATCTTCATAGGCGTCAGGGGTGGGATAGGCCGCGCCCCGCTCTTTAGCGGTGGCGAAGTCATCCCGCGCGGTCACCTGTGGGATGATGAAAAAGTTATAGGGCGGTGGCGGTGCTGGGATCGACCATTCCAACGAGCGGCCATCCCAAGGGTCGCCCACAGGAACGCGGGTTTTGTCGCGGTCGCGGATGCTGACCCAGAGCTGGACCAGAACCGATAGCAACGCGGCTGTGATGACCAATGCTCCGACCACCGCGACGATCATATAGGGGTGAAAGCTCGGATCCTCCCAACTGAACGATCGGCGTGGCATGCCCATCAGGCCGACAAAGTAAAGCGGTAGGAAGGTCAGCATGAATCCAACGGTCCAGAGCGCAACCGTCACCCTGCCCCACCCTTCATTTAGGCGAAACCCAAACGCCTTGGGGAACCAGTAGTTATAGGCCGCGAGCAAGCCAAACAGCACGCCGGGCAGCAGAACATTGTGGAAATGCGCCACGAGAAACAGGGTGTTGTGGACCTGATAGTCAACGGTTGGGTTGGCCAAGATCACTCCGCTAAGGCCGCCAATGACAAACAGCATCAGGAATGCCAGTCCATAGAGCATCGGCACCGAGAACCGGATACGCCCCCGCCAGAGGGTGGCCATCCAGTCATAGACCTTCACGCCGGTAGGGATGGCAATCAACATGGTCGCAATGCCGAACACGGCATTGATCAGCGCGCTTTGGCCCATGGTGAAGAAGTGATGCAGCCAGACTGTGAAGGACAGGACCGCAATCGACATGGTGGCAATCACCAGCGAGGTATAGCCATAGATGCGCTTGGCCGAGAAGGTCGCAAAGACCTCGGAATAGATGCCATATGCTGGCAGGACGAGCAGGTAGACCTCGGGGTGGCCGAACAGCCAGAACAGGTTGGCATAGTTCATCATATTGCCGCCGAGGTCGTTAGTGAAGAAATGAAAATCCAAATACCGATCAGCGGCCAGCAACAAGGCCGCGACCCCGAGCGGCGGCATCGCAAAGACGATGAGAATCGAGCTACAGATGATCGTCCAACAATACATCGGCAGCCGCATGAACGTCATACCCGGCGCGCGCAGCTTGTAGATCGTGACGGCAAAATTGATCCCGGTCAGAGTCGTTCCGATCCCCGACACGACTATGGCCCAGATCCAGTAGTCCGGCCCCACGCCCGGATTGAACGCAGCCCCGGTATAGGGCGGATAGGCGGTCCACCCCCCGGTCGAGAACTCTCCGACCACGAGAGAAACCATCAGCATCATGCCCGCCGAGACCGTCAGCCCCAGGCTGATCTGGTTCATCACTGGAAAGGCTACGTCCCGCGCGCCGATCATCAGCGGGATGACGTAGTTCGCGATGCCGAAGACAAAGGGCACAGCGACAAAGAAAATCATGATCGTGCCGTGCGTGCTGAAGAGTTCGGCGAAATGCTCGGCCTCAAGGAAACCGTCGCCCGGCCCGGCCGCCTGTTGGGCACGCATGACAACGCCTTCCAGCACCCCTCGGGCCAGCATCACGATGGCAAAGACGATATACATGATGCCGATTTTCTTGTGGTCGGCGCTGGTCAGCCAGTCGCGCCACAGCGGCCCCCACAGCCGAAACCAGGACAGCAGAAAGACAACGGCAGCCGCTCCGACTATGACCACGGCAGCGGCGGCATTGGCGACGATCTCATTTGCGTTGGGGTTCTGGATCAGCCCCGCGATTGGAAACGCGTCCCAACTGAGGCGGCCGAAGAAACCGGTCTCTGAAGTCATTGGCCGACCCCCTGCCCGTATGAGGCTGTTCCCGGCTGCTGATCGCGCGGCAAGGCTTGGCCAGAGTGATAGCGGTGCAGAATCGACTGAAACAAATCGCCGTCATCCAAGCGGAAATACAAGGCGTTTTCAGGCATATCTGAGGTTCCGAGAGCCTGTTGCACCTCATCCCGGTCCGAGCGCATGGCGACGGTCCTATACGTCGCCGCATCCAACACGATGCCGTTCTGGCGCACGCCTTCGACCCAAGCGTCAAAATTCTCCGCCGATAAGGCAAGCGTTTCGAACTTCTGTTTCGCGAAACCGCGCCCGTTATATTGCGTATTCTCGCCCTGCATCTGTTCGGGTTGATCTGCGACTAAATGCAGCTGAGTGGTCATGCCCGGCATCGCGTAAATCTGCCCGGCCAAGGCAGGGATCATAAAAGACTGCATTACCGTGTCCGTCGTCAGAGTCAGAGCGATTTGCTGTTTGACGGGAATTCCCATCTCACCCACGGTCGCGATCCCCAGATCGGGATAGATAAACAACCACTTCCAATCGAGGCCCACGACCTGAACCTGAACGGCAGGTTCATCCCCAAAGGGAGCCGCATAAGGGTCCAGACGATGGGTCGCTTTCCACAGATAAACCGACAATATCGTGACGATCACCACCGGAACGCCCCACATCACCATCTCGAGCCGGGGCGAGAAGTCCCAATCTGGCCTATAAGCAGCTGTACCGCCCTTCCGACGGCGATAACGCAGCGCAATAAGCGGGACCAGAACAAGAACAGGCACAACAGCGATCAAAATCAACCACGTTGCCCGCAAAAGATGTGCCTTCTGCACCGCCGCGATTGGTCCCTGAGGATCCATGAAGCTGTCACTGGCGCCTGCGGTCCGGGCCGATGACACCACCACCACTAGGGCCATCAGCACCGCCGCCGATATGAGGGCCGTTCTGACCTTGGTCATAGGCGACTGTCCTCTTTCGCATCCCGTTTCAGTGCAACTATCGACAAAGGCAAGAGATTTCTCAAGGCTTTTGATCGCAGCCTTCAAACTGGCACCAATGGTGCTCTGGTTTCGGTTGACTTGCAGGCATCCTCGGGACACAGCTTGGCTACGATGCGTATTCTCATTTTGATTTTTTGCCTTGCCATCCAGCCCCTGGCGGTCAACGCGCAAGATCGCGCCAAGGTTGAGCGTCAGTTTCAAAACTGGTTGCAGGAAACGGTGTGGCCGCAAGCCCGTGCCAAAGGCGTTTCGCGCCAGACCATGACACGAGCGCTGTCCGGCGTGACATTGAAATGGGATCTTCCCGATCTGGTGCCGCCGGGCAGCCCTCCGCAGTCATCAAAGCCACAATCCCAGGCCGAATTCGGAGCACCGGCGCGCTATTTCAAAGCAGGCTCTTTGCAGGGCGCGACTGCTCAGGGGCGCAAAATGGCCAAACGGCACGCCGCGGTGCTTGCCCGTGTCGAGGCAGAAACCGGCGTTCCAGCCCGTATCATCCTGGCCATCTGGGGTCGTGAAAGTGGCTATGGCCAAGTGGCGATCCCGCACAACGCGTTTCAGGTCCTAGCGACAAAGGGGTTCATGAGCACCCGCTCGCAATATTTCACAGCCGAGTTGCTGGCCGCTTTGCAAATCGCGGAAGCAGGGCATTTGAACGGTCGTGAGATGAAAAGCAGCTGGGCCGGAGCGCTGGGGCAGCCGCAATTCATGCCCTCGAGTTTTCTGACTTACGCCGTGGACGGAGACGGCGATGCCAACGCAGATATCTGGCAATCCGAAGAGGACACGATCGCCTCGATCGCCAACTACCTGTCGAAGCATGGCTGGATTTCGGGCCGTGATTGGGGGTTTGAGGTTTTTGTGCCTGATACACTCAGCTGCGCTCTGGAGGGTCCTGATCAGGGTCGCAAGATCGAGGAATGGGCCTTGATGGGGATCACGCGAACATCGGGCCGTCCGTTTCCAGCGCATGAACTGCCCGCCCAAGGGTTCCTAATGATGCCCGCAGGTCGAACCGGGCCTGCGTTTTTGGTGACCCAGAATTTCTACGTCCTGAAAGAATACAACAAGAGCGATCTATACGCCCTGTTCGTGGGTCATGTCGGGGATCGGATTGCATTCGGCGTCGGAGACTTCACAGCGCGCTGGGGTCGCGTTGACCCGCTATACCGATCAGAAATTGCAGCGATGCAAAGAGGGTTGGAACGCCTTGGCCATGATGTCGGCGGTGCAGATGGGCTGCCAGGTTTCAAAACACGACGCTCAATCGGGCGCTGGCAGAAAACGCAAGGTCGGGCCGAGACGTGTTTCCCTGACCGTGCACTTGTCTCTGAACTTGGTCAGTAGCCAGCCCCAGTCAAAATCAACAATGCTCTTCTTATTTGGCTATCGTTGCCAATTGCCGTTCAATTGATGGACTCGCCTAAATTGGCTTGATGCACGGCCTTTCTATTGACCGGAGATGTCGCACAGGCTTGGCGCGGCTGTTTAGAATCAACCCGTTATGGATACATCGCCCAGAACGCGATACTGGAGTGCTTCAACTAAGCGGCCTCCAGGCTTGAGATAACAGCCCCAGAAACCAGAAACTGGCGACATAACTGTCTTTTGACTTGCTGTTCCCTCCATGGCACGATCTGACCGATTTAAGCTCAGGCCCTTCGGGTAATATTGAATGATCCGGCCCCAAAGCCTAAGAGGAATAACCCGACCGGTTTCGACCATAAGGGGCAACTAGATTGAGAGGCACTATGACACGCAAGGTCACCAAGGCGATTTTCCCCGTAGCAGGACTTGGAACACGCTTTTTGCCCGCGACGAAATCCGTCCCGAAAGAGATCATGACGCTGGTTGACCGCCCTCTGGTCCAATACGCCATCGACGAAGCCCGCGCAGCCGGGATCACCGAGTTCATATTTGTCACGTCCCGCGGGAAATCCGCGCTTGAGGATTATTTCGACCATAACCTCGTTCTGGAACAAGAGCTGAAAGCCAAAGGCAAGGACAAGCTGCTGGATACGCTCAATGCGACAAACATGGAAAGCGGCGCCATCGCCTATATCCGCCAGCACAAGGCGCTTGGGCTTGGCCACGCGGTCTGGTGCGCGCGCCGTCTGATCGGGGACGAGCCTTTCGCCGTCATGCTGCCCGATGACGTCATCGCCGCCGACAAGCCCTGTTTGCAGCAGATGATCGAAGCGTATGAGGAAACCGGCGGCAATATGGTTGCCGCGATGGAGGTTCCGCCAGAAAAAACCAGCTCTTACGGGGTGTTGGATGTGGGCGACAATGTGGGCACGGTCGTGCGCACACGCGGCATGGTCGAAAAGCCCAAGCCTGAGGATGCGCCCTCAAACCTCGCCGTAATCGGACGCTACGTGCTTGGGCCGTCAGTTCTGTACAATCTGAACCAAAAAAAGAAGGGCAGCGGCGGAGAAATCCAGCTGACCGACGCCATTGCCGAAGATATCCGCAACGGTGTTCCTGTCTTTGGCTACAAATTTGACGGTCAACGCTTCGACTGCGGATCGAAAGCTGGATTCTTGCAGGCGACGGTTGCATTTGCCTTGGCCCGTGATGATCTGCGCGATGACCTGAGCGCGTATCTGCACGACCTTGTCTCGGCAGAGAAAGCGGCCCAGTAAACGGGCGATAAGACACACAAATGAAAGACGCTGCGCGATCATGACAACCGTATACCCAGTAATTCTGTGCGGGGGTTCTGGAACCCGTTTGTGGCCGCTCTCGCGTAAAAGCTATCCCAAGCAGTTCGTGCCCTTGCTCGGCGAAAACAGCCTGCTGCAGGATTGCGCCCTCAGAATGCGTGGGCCTGAAGCTGCGCCTTACGCCAAACCTGTGGTCCTCACGAACGAGGCGTTTCGCTTCGTTGTGCCGGAGCAATTGACCGAGATCGGTATAGACCCCGGCCCGGTTCTGATCGAACCCGAAGGACGCAACACCGCGCCCGCCGTTCTGGCCGCAGCCTTGTTCCTGAATGAAATCGACCAGGATTCGGTGATGCTGGTGGCTCCATCTGACCACGTCGTCCCCGATTCCAGCGCCTTTCACGACGCGGTGTCTGAGGGTTTGCGCGCGATTGCCGAGCGTGGTGATCTGCTGACCTTCGGCATCACTCCAGATCGGCCGGAAACCGGCTATGGCTACCTGAAACTGAGCCAAACGCCCGAAACCCGCGCGGTCCCTCTGGATCGGTTCGTTGAAAAGCCCGATCTTGAAACAGCCGAATCCATGCTGGCCGATGGCAGCTATCTGTGGAACTCGGGCATCTTTCTGTTTGCCGTTCGCGACATCATCGCCGCATTCGAACAACACGCCCCTGCCCTGATGAGCCCTGTTAAAAACGCTGTCGAAAACGCCAAGAGTGATCTTGGTTTCCTCAGACTGGATGCCGAGGCGTGGTCTGAGGTCGAAGATATCTCGATCGACTATGCCGTGATGGAGAAAGCGGACAACCTGAGCGTTGTGCCCTATGCAGCCGGGTGGTCGGATGTAGGCAGTTGGTCCGCGGTGCAAGAGTTGACCCATCCCGACACAGATGGCGTCGCGACCTCTGGTGAAGTCACGGCGATTGACTGTCAAAACGTGCTGGTCCGCTCGGAATCTCCGGCGCAGGAGGTTGTAGCGCTGGGTTTGCAGGACGTGATCGCCGTTGCCATGCCCGACGCGGTTCTGGTCGCCAGCATGGACAAGGCGCAGGACGTCAAAAAGGCCGTGACCGCGCTGAAGGCCAAAGGTGCGAAACAGGCCGAATCCCTGCCAGTAGACCACCGCCCTTGGGGTTGGTTCGAAAGCCTGGTGATCGGCGACCGGTTTCAGGTCAAGCGCATCCATGTCCATCCCGGCGCGGCGCTCAGTCTACAGTCTCATCACCATCGGTCGGAGCACTGGATCGTGGTGGAAGGCACCGCCAAGGTCACAATCGACGAGGAAGACCGTCTGGTTTCCGAAAACCAGTCTGTCTACATTCCTTTGGGTGCGGTCCATCGGATGGAAAACCCCGGCAAGGTGCCCATGGTGCTGATCGAGGTCCAGACTGGCACGTATCTGGGTGAGGATGACATCATCCGCTATGAGGACATCTACTCACGCAGTTAAACTGTTTGAATTCAGTTTTTTGCACGAGATTCAGGTGAAAAGGTAAACAGAAACACCTCCGGGCGTTCGCTGCGGTCAGACAGAATTCATGCGTCATACGGCAGGGTGGCGCGCAACGAAATGTCGGACTGACAGCCAAGGAGGACGCCCGTGTCTCAGACCTCACCCAGATTGAACCTGCCGTTTTTGCAGCCGTCTCAGGCGCAGAAACATGTCACCCACAACGAAGCCCTGCGCCAGTTGGACCTCGTGGTGCAGCTGAGCGTTGTGTCGACCAGCAGCACAAATCCACCCGCCGCCCCAGAACAGGGTGAGATTCATGGGTTGGGATCGAACCCAACCGGAGATTGGGACGGCCATTCAGGTGAATTGGCCGCCTGGATAGATACTGCTTGGCATTTCCTGACCCCGCAGACAGGCTGGCGCGCCTGGGATCAAGCCGACGGACATATGAAACTGTGGGACGGTAGCGCGTGGGTTAACCCTCCGGTCGAGACGTCTAACTTGCCCGGTGTGGGTGTGGCGACAGGCTATGACAGCACCAACCGCCTATCCGTTCGCGGCCCCGCAACGCTGCTGAGCCATGAGGGCGGAGGCCACCAGCTGAAGATCAACAAGTCCGGCTCTGGCGAAACCGCGTCGCTACTGTTTCAGTCCAACTGGACGGGTCACGCCGAGATGGGCCTTTCCGGCAGTACCGGGTTCTCGATCAAGGTGTCACCGGACGGTGGCAGATGGACAGATGCGCTGCGCCTTGATCCCGCCACGGGTATCGCCAGCGGCGCCGCCGTTCAAAACAGCCCGACGGATACCACGGCTGGGCGCTTGATGCGGACCGACTATGGGTACGGGCCTGGCAATCTGCTGGGGTCGGTGTCGGAAAACGCAGGTGCGCCGACGGGTGCAGTGATCGAACGCGGCAGCACTGAAACGGGCGACTATGTCCGTTTCGCTGATGGCACTCAGATTTGTACCGCAACCCTGACCGCGACAGGTTGTACCATTGCTGAAGGCGCGCTTTTCGCTAGCAACACGGAGACGTGGACCTTCCCGGTCGTTTTCGCGGCGACCCCGTCTGTCAGCGGCAGCGGTGGCAGCGCGGGGCGGTTCATCGGGGCCGACGAACCCTCGACCAGCCAGGCCGTTTTCAAGGTGCTTTCCACCACATCAGATGCAACAATCCTAGCGCCGTCTCTTGCCGCGATTGGACGTTGGTTCTGAGGTAAAATGGGGCCCGGGCCTTGGAGTTCGGGCTTCTATTTCGCGCGAAGATCGCCCTGAGACTGTTCAAGAAACCAAGCGTAAGTTTCGCGAATACCGTCCTCAAGCCCGATCGAGGCCGTCCATCCCATATCCGCCAGACGTGACACATCCATCAACTTGCGCAGGGTCCCATCGGGTTTTGAGGTATCCTGCGTGATCCGCCCTTTGTAGCCCGTGACCTGCGCCACCAGCGCCGCAAGCTCGGCAATCGAGATGTCAGACCCGCACCCGACGTTGATATGGCTGAGCATCGGCTGCGTGTTCGCTTCATAAACGTCTCGCGGCAGGTCCAGCACGAACAGGGACGCCTCGGCCATGTCATCCACATGGAGGAATTCACGACGGGGTTTGCCGGTGCCCCAGATCATCACCTCGTCCAAACCGTCCCGCTGCGCTTCGTGGAAACGGCGGATCAGGGCGGGCAGCACATGGCTGTTTTCAGGATGGAAATTGTCGCCCGGACCATAGAGGTTGGTCGGCATGACCGAGCGATAGTCAACACCGTGCTGCCGGTTATAACTTTCGCACAGCTTGATCCCGGCGATCTTAGCCACCGCGTAAGGTTCGTTGGTGGGTTCCAGAATACCCGTCAGCAGAGCGTCTTCGCGCATCGGTTGTACAGCCGCGCGCGGATAGATGCACGAGCTTCCAAGTTGTAGTAGGTGTTTGACTCCGGCCTCAAATGCCTGGTTGATCACGTTGCATTCGATCATCAGGTTTTTGTAAATGAAATCGGCCGGGAAGGTATTGTTGGCATGAATGCCACCGACCTTGGCCGCAGCCAGCACAACCACATCGGGCTTCTCAGCCCGCATGAAAGCGCGCACCGCGGCTTGATCGGTCAAATCCAGTTCGGAATGCGTGCGGGTGATGAGGCTCAGGGCCTTGCCTGCGGCCTGCCGGTCCTGCAATTTGCGCAGGATGGCACCACCAACCATGCCGCGGTGCCCTGCTACGTAAATTTTCCGCATGGTCGGTTCCTCAGCCGTTTTCCAAGCTCACGGGCATCTCGTAGCCGTGTTGCTTCAGCAGTGCGTGGCGCTGCGCTGTTTTGAGGTCTTCGCGCACCATCTCTTCGCACATGTCCTGTACCGTCAACTCCGGCACCCAGCCCAGTTTCTGTTTGGCTTTGGACGGATCACCCAACAGGGTGTCCACCTCAGCCGGGCGGAAATAGCGGGGGTTGATCCGCATCACGACGTCCCCGGGTTTCAGTGCCGGAGCGTTGTCGCCCTCTACCGCTTTGACGGTTGCAATTTCATCAACACCTTCACCAGTGAATTCAAGCGTCACACCCAGCTCGGCGGCGGACCATTCGATGAACTGACGCACGGAATATTGCACCCCAGTCGCGATCACGAAATCCTCGGGCGCGTCCTGCTGCAGCATCAGCCACTGCATGCGGACATAATCCTTGGCATGGCCCCAGTCCCGTAGGCTGTCTATATTGCCCATATGCAGGCAATCTTCGAGGCCCTGCGCAATATTCGCCAGGCCGCGCGTGATTTTACGGGTCACGAAGGTCTCACCCCGGCGCGGGCTTTCGTGGTTGAACAGGATGCCGTTGCAAGCATACATCCCGTAGGCCTCACGATAGTTGACCGTGATCCAATAGGAATAGAGCTTGGCGACCGCATAGGGCGAGCGCGGGTGGAACGGCGTGGTCTCGCGTTGAGGCGTTTCCTGCACCAGCCCATAAAGCTCGGACGTGGAGGCCTGGTAAAAGCGGCACTTCTCCTCCAGTCCCAGAAACCGGATCGCCTCGAGCAGGCGCAGCGTCCCAATCGCATCCACATCAGCCGTGTATTCTGGGGATTCGAAGCTGACTGCCACATGCGATTGGGCCCCGAGGTTGTAGACCTCATCAGGCTGCACCTGCTGGATAATCCGCGTCAAGTTGGACGTGTCGCTCAGATCGCCATAGTGCAGATGCAGCTTGGGGTTCGGCTCGTGCGGGTCCTGATAGATATGGTCGATCCGCTGCGTGTTGAACGACGAGGCCCGCCGCTTGATCCCATGCACCTCATAGCCTTTTTCCAGAAGGAACTCGGCCAGATACGATCCGTCCTGACCGGTAATGCCGGTGATCAATGCCGTTTTGGTCATAACTGTGCCTCGTTTCCACAAATGCGTCTGTTTGACGTCTCAAAAACAGCAAGACCGTATGGAATGCAACCCAAGGCAACAATCTGGCATTGCACCTGACCACGATTTCTTTGATTGTGCAGGCGCATTTCGGCCAAGACAAAAAAGGAATTCGAGCTTGCGTATTGCGATGATAGGCACCGGCTATGTGGGTTTGGTGTCAGGAGTGTGTTTTTCGGATTTCGGCCATGATGTGATCTGCGTCGACAAGTCCGAGCATAAAATCCAGTTGCTGCAAGCCGGTGAGGTTCCGATTTATGAGCCGGGGCTGGACACCCTCATGGCCAAGAATGTGGCCGCCGGGCGACTTAGTTTTACGACCAACCTGCAAGACGCGGTGGACGGAGCGGATGCGGTATTCATCGCCGTCGGCACACCGACGCGACGCGGGGACGGGCACGCGGATCTGACCTACGTCATGGCTGCAGCCGAAGAAATCGCCAATGCGCTGACCGACTATGCGGTGATCGTGACAAAATCTACCGTGCCCGTCGGCACCAACCGCAAGGTGCAGCAGGTCGTCACTGCCGCAAATCCGAATGCGCAGTTCGATGTGGCCTCGAACCCGGAATTTCTGCGTGAAGGGGCTGCGATCGACGATTTCATGCGTCCTGACCGGGTTGTGGTCGGCATAGAAAACGACCGCGCTGCCGAGGTGATGGCCGAGATCTATCGCCCGCTTTATCTGCGAGACTTCCCGATCTTGACCACCGATCTGGAAAGCGCCGAGATGATCAAATACGCCGCCAACGCCTTCCTCGCGACTAAGATCACCTTCATCAACGAGATTGCCGGCCTCTGTGAGAAAGTGGGCGCCGACGTTAAGGAGGTGTCGCGCGGGATCGGGCTGGATGGTCGGATCGGCAATAAATTCCTGCATGCCGGCCCTGGCTATGGCGGTTCGTGCTTTCCCAAGGATACTGCCGCTCTGGCCCGGATCGGTCAGGAACACGCGTATCCGATGCAGATCACCGAGACCGTGATCCGCGTCAATGACGGTGTGAAAAAGCGAATGATTGAAAAGATCCGCGACGCTTGCGACGACAATTTCAACCGCAAGACCGTGACCGTGCTGGGGGTGACATTCAAACCCAACACCGACGATATGCGCGATGCCCCGTCCCTGACTATCATTCCGGCCTTGATCGGCGGAGGGGCCAAAGTGCGCGTGGTCGACCCGCAAGGCCGTGCTGAGGGCGAGGCGCTGCTGCCCGGCGTGGATTGGTGCGACGACCCATACGTGGCGGCCAAGGATGCGGACGTCGTTGTTCTTCTGACCGAATGGAACGAGTTCCGTGCCTTGAACCTAAGCGAACTTGGTGGAGCGATGAAGACGCCGCGCATGGTGGATCTGCGCAACGTCTACTCTCAGGACAGTGTCGAAAAAGCAGGTTTTGAAACCTATGTGGGGGTCGGGCGGTAACCGCCCACCTCAACCTGCATAGAGCGGAACAGACGCGTCTGCCCCTTCGGCCAGTGCTTTGCTCTGATCCCGCCGGACTTGCTCATACGTTGCTAATGCATCGGATGAGAACAATTCTGTAGGTGCTTGAACCGGCACGAAATTGCTGTGTTTGTCCGAGCCCCTTGCCAGCAGCGCATAATCCCGATCCGCCACCAATTGTTGCGCTCCGGGACTGAGATAGCGGATAGCCAACCCGATCCGCCGGTCTTCGGACTGGTTCGGCCCTGAACCGTGGATCGTCAGCCCGTGATGCAGCGACATCTGACCGGGCGCGAGCTCGATATGGGTCTTGTCAGTCTCGGCAACTTCGACGGCCACCTCTTGCCCGCGGGACAACAGGTTCGTTTCCGAATATGTATCGGTATGCGGCAAGATCGGGTTCTTGTGGCTGGCGCGCACGAAATCCATACACCCGCTGCGCTCTGTCGCGGGGGAGAGAGCGATCCAGGCCGTGACCTGATCCGGCGTTTCCCCCATGCCCCAATAGGTGAGGTCCTGATGCATACCAACCGTTTGCACGGTGTTGGCCTCCTTGATGAAAAACTCAGCCGACCAGATCATGATATCAGAGCCCAGAACGCCCTCGACCACATCGAGAACGCGGGGATCCTGAGCGATGCGCGCCGCAAGTGGCATGACCAGATGCGCATTGACCCGCTTGTAGGTGTTCAAAGGCAAGGGCAGATCCGCATCCAGCCAGTCACTCTCAATCTGTTCCAGCTCCGCCCGGAAACCGGCGGTCTCGGCTTCGGAAAAGACGGAGAGGGGAAAGAGGTAGCCATCCTCCCAATACCGGTCGGATTGTTGTTGCGTTAACGTCGTCGCCATGGGGTCACCTACTCGCTGTATGCGCAAAGGGTATCCGCGAGTGAGAACACGTCAAAACCAAACCTCTTGCCCGTCAGGATAAGTTTAGCTTAGCCTGCTCCACATGTTGCCCCGCATCCCATCCCTCAACTGGCTACGCGTGTTCGAAGCAGCCGCCCGCACGGAGAGCTTTTCCCGCGCCGCATCGCAGCTGAACATGTCGCCAGCCGCCGTCAGCCAACAGGTCAAGGCGCTTGAGACCCGGCTGGGCACGCCGCTGTTTCATCGCCATGCCCATGCTGTAACGTTGACGGAAGCGGGGCGAGCCTATCTGCCCTCAGTTCAGCAATCCCTGCTGATGCTGGAAACGGCCACTACCGGGTTGTTCGGTGAGACGCGGGAACAGAGGCTATACGTTCAGTCGGTTTTGTTGTTTGCCCATGGTATCTTGGCCAAAGGCCTGCCCACGTTTCAGACCGCGCAACCTCAGATCAATCTTTCGCTGACCACCGGCAATGCGAATTCGGATTTCACCAATCAGTTCACAGATCTACAGATCGTGTTTGGCAATCCCGCGCTGTTTGGCACTGAAGGAGATGAACTGCTGCACGAGGTTCTGTTTCCCGTCGCCCCGCCTGAGATTGCTGCACAGATCCGTACCCCGCAGGACCTACAGCAATTCACCCTGATCGAAGTATCGACCCATCGTGCCAGCTGGCTCTATTGGTTCGAAGCGCTGCGTTTGCCGACTGGACAGACCCGGTTCTTCTTTGCTGACAACTCGATCATGGCGGCCGAGCTGTCCGCCTGCGGGCTTGGGATCGCACTGGCCCGCGCGCCCGCATCCGACCGTATCATGGAGGGCTCAGGACTCGTGTCCTGCCTGCCCGACCTACAGGTCAGCGGGCAAGAGGCCTATCACCTGATCTATCCCTCTCGTACAGACTTGCGCCGGCCGGCCCGCCTGTTTCGCGACTGGCTGCTGGACTACAGCGCTGCCGTCCAAACGCGGTAGCGTCCCTGCCCCGTGACTTCGCGGACCAAACCACGGCGGGTGAAACGGTCAATGTTGCGTTGTACTGCAGCGCGCGAGGCCTGGGTCAGTTCTTCGGCAAGAGGGGCAGATACCATGGGCCAAGCCCGCAGCGCGTCAATCAGCAATGGCGGCGTGCGACCGCTGAGGTCCGCTGTTGCCTCCTTCGCCCGTGCCTCCCACGCGTTGATACGGTCCAGATGCAATAAGGCTGCGAGGGCCGCCTGACCGGCTCCGGCAATCCAGGCGGCCAGTTTTTCCTCGGGCGACCCAACACCACGCAGCGCGCCCGGACCGGAGAGGGCCAGCGGCATGAATAGCGCTCCGCCCCGCCCCATCGAGGCCGCATGACGCGCTGCTATGACAGCTGCTTCCGTATCCTGACCGGGTCCTTGGGACACGGCCCGCCATGCATGAAAGGCGATTGCGGCCTGCGTGACGGGGTGCAGCGCCTCGACGCTGCGCATCACGTCCGACAGGTCTGCAATGGCCTCCGGCACCTCTTCGATCCCTTGCGCCATCCGGTCCAGAAAGGCGGTCAGCCCGGCCTCCCAGCCATCATGGGAAGGGGCCGCACCTGATGACAGGCGGCGCACCGCCCAACCTGCCCGATACAGGGACTGCACATCATCACCGGTCGCGCCGATCCGCAGACTCGTCCAAAGCGCTAAACGTTCGACACTGATCCGGTCACCGGTCCACCAGCCCAGATCGGATACATCCATCAAGGCCAGACGATGGGTCCACCCTTCCGGCCCCGCCCGCAGTCGCTCATCCAGCGCGCCAAAGGTCACCGCCAAATCCGCAAGCTCATACGACAACCCGGATTGCGCGGCCTGCCACTCTCTGGGATCGAACAATTGCCGCTGATCTGCCCGAGGGCCAGGGGTCAGGAAATCATCCTGTGGCGAGTCATCCTCGGGGGGGAGAAACCACAGATCATCCTCATCCTCGGGGTCACCATCATAGATGCTGCGCGGCCCGAGGTCTTCGGCCTCATCATCAGGTTCGGATGTGACAGGTTTAGGCTTCATTCCCGTATTGTTCGGCTATTTCCGACCACTCACAAGGGGTTTTCCATTTGGATGACCAGCTTTCCCGACATCTATTGGAAAGTCCGCCCAAAAGGCCGCGCTACCACGCCCGATCGCTGATCTAGACTTTAGGGTAGACTTATCCCTGACAACCGCCCATCGCCCACCGGCGCAGGTTGACCTTCAAACCACCGCCAAACGGATGCTGCTTGGCCACGTTGCCTGCCGCTGGGCGTTTGACATAGGTCTGAGCCTGATCGCACAGGGCCTCATGCGTCCACTGGTGGCAACTCGAACAGTTCTGGTCTTTCCACAACTCATCCGGCAGCCCATCAATCGGCGGGAACTGAGGTGAACCCGCTACCAGTTCCTCGATCGATTTGCCCCGGACATGGGTATTGCCGAACGTCAGGATAGATTTCATGGTGACCGCTGCTCCGGCGTCGATGCTGCCCGAATTCTGCGCCTCGGGCGCCTCGACATTGGGTTCTGCTTTGCGAGTCACGGTCTCGCTTTCCAACTGCAGGGCCGCCAGACGTTCGACCGCCTGGTCGGCAAATGCGCCGCTGGGAAAGCTGTGCAGATAGACTTCGTAGGAATGGATCGAATCGTCCACCTGCGCCAGTTCATACATCAGACGGTCCGTCTCGGTCGCTTCCGGGGCCTCTTGCGATGGCGTGGGCGCGGGCAGAGTGCCGAAAGACTCGGCCAAAATCGTCTGCAGCAGATCATTGGCCTGCGATGCATGAGTACTGTCTGGATAGGCCCGCTGAAACAGCATGATCTTCACCGGGTCACGGCTGTTCACGGCTTCCTGCCACTGTTCTTCTTCGGTTTGCTCAGGTTTCGCGATCAGGGTTTCATTCGCGCGTGCAAAGGCGAAATCCTGCGTCAAGGACGAGGTATCCCAAGGCGTTTGCAGCCCCCGCGTTTCGCTGAGAACATCAACGCGCACCTTCTTGAACAATTGCTCAATCGCCATGCCAGGCGTGTCGATATGCTGCGCAAGGCTCAGCGTGAACGGGCTGTTGCCGGTTTCGCCATCCAGCGCAACACCGCCGGGGTCGGTGGCATAGGCGAGAAAAGTACCAGTCGGGGCTTTCATCTCAGCCAGACCGTTGTCATCCATATCTGCCAGATCCTCGAACGGGTTGTTCCGGCAGGCGTCCAGAATGACGATATTCGTTTTGTTGTTGGCCGAGGCCATCTGATGCAGGACCGAACGCGCCTCAACCGCCATCAGATCCAGATCGGCCGGATCGGACAGCGAAACATCTACAGGCAACAAGTAGTTTGAACCGAAAGACTGCACCCCGTGACCCGCATAGTAAAACAGGCCAACGGCGGTTTCGCCGCCCTTGCGCAGGTCACGCCCGAACTGGGCAATGGCGCGCTTCATTTCGATCTGAGTGCTGTCGGACAGATGCCGCACCTCGAACCCGAGCGCGGCCAGCTTCTCCGCCATCAGCCGCGCATCATTGATCGGATTGTCCAGGGCCGAGACCGAACCATAGTCGGAATTTCCAACCACCAGCGCGATTCGCGGCTCGGCCCAAGCCGAACCGGTCCAGAGTATTGCGATCATCGCAAAAAGGGTTCTAAGTACGCGTTGCACCTTTGGTTCTTTGCCTTTTTCTGGTCTCATGGTCCGTGACCCCTTGGGCACCACTCAGCCCGGAAGTACTCTGATATTGTTTTTTGGCTTTCTTATGGCCGTGGCCTGAAATATCCCAATTATAGTATCAAGACTAGGAAGAGGTTCACACATGCCGCGTTTAAACTTGGTGCGAAATACTTTTGCGATGACAGCACTGGTATGTGCAAACACGGCGTGGGGTCAAAGCGCCGATCCCTTCGAACATGGCTGGAAACTGGACGCAGAATCCTCGGAACTGCAGTTTCTTTCGGTCAAAAAGAACGCGATTGCCGAAAATAGCGGCTTTGCAACCCTGACGGGCGTGATCAGCCCCGAGGGTGGCGCCGATATCCGGGTTCAGATGGACAGTGTTGATACCAAGATTGACCTGCGCAACGTTCGCATGCGGTTTCTGTTTTTTGAAACCTTCAACTTTCCCGAAGCGGTGATCACCGCCCAATTGCCGCCCGAGCAGCTGGTCGATCTTCACCAGACCCGGCACAAGATCATCGACCTACCCTATAGCTTGTCCCTGCATGGGGTGAAAAAAGACAGCGTGGCGCAGGTGGCCATCACTTTGGTCGACAATGACCGCGTAGCTGTGGCCAACACGACACCGATTGCGATTGCCCTGCCCGACTTCAACCTTGAGGAAGGGCGCGGCAAGCTCGAAGAGGCCGCCGGTGTTGATATTCTGCCCTTCGGCTTTGTCAGCTTCGGGTTCGTATTCGACCGTGCCCAACCCGGCACACCGCCTCAGCTTGAGGTCGCCTCGGCTACACCAGGGGCTGCTGCGCTGGAAACCAAGGGTGATCTGGATCGTGAGGCCTGCGAAGGTCGGATGGAGATCCTGTCGCGCACAGGCAATATCTACTTCAACTCGGGCAGTGCGCGGCTGACCAATGACTCGATTCCGCTGCTGAGCAATCTGCATGACATTGTCGACCGTTGCCCGGACCTCAAGATCGAGATCGGCGGACACACGGACAGCGATGGCTCGGATGAGGCTAACCGCGTTCTCAGCGAACGGCGTGCGCAGGCGGTCAACACCTATCTGGTCGATCAGGGGATCGCGCCGGAACGTCTGCTGACGGTTGGTTATGGCGAAAGCCGCCCGGTTGTGTCGAATGACACCGCAGACGGCAAGCGTCGCAATCGGCGGATTGAGTTTGTGCCGGTAAACTAGACTCAGTTCTCGGCCAGAATGATCGGGTCGAACCCACCGCTGCGCCATTGCCGCAAGGCCGAAATGAAATTCGGCCCCGGCACGCCGTCGATCGTACTGTTGTAATAGCCCGCCTTTTGCAGCAGCCGTTGAACCTCCATCAGGGTATCGCGCGACCATTGGTCTGAGGCGAGGGACAGCTGATCAAGGATCGCTCCGTTATCCTCAGCAGCTCCGCGCAGAAGCATCCGCGCCGCTTCCAACGGATCACGAGGCACGCCGCGCCCTTCGTCCAGAAGGATCGCTGCCGCCAGATAGCCCTGATATTCGCCATCACGCGCAGCTTTCTGGAAGTAGCCCAATGCTTGCTCGGGCTCGCCAGCGGCACCATCTTGCGCCAGCACGCCAAGATTGAAGGTCGCCTTGGCCGACCCACCTTCAGCGGCTTGCTGCAAGAGCGCGACGGCGCGCGCATCGTCTTTGGGAACGATCTGGCCTTCAAACAGGGTAACGGCGAGGTTGATCATGGCATCCGCGCTGCCCCCTGCCGCCGCGCGCTCGTACAGATCCAGCGCTGTGCCCATGTCCTGAGGGACGCCGGTGCCGCTTTCGTGCAGTTGCGCCAAGGACACCATCGCCCGCAAATCCCCTTCGGCAGCAGCCTGTTTGTAGAGGGTCACGGCACGCTCCACATCCCCCGCAGCGATCGTCGCCCGCGCAAGAAGCGCCACGTAGTGCGACAACTCCGGTGACTGGGCTGCCGCCGCGCTGCACGCCTGGATTGCCGTCAGCGCGTTTTCCTGCAACCGGCTGAACGGAACGCCCGTGATGCTGGCCGTCCGGTCACGGGGATGGGTCGCAAGCCGCTCACAAATGCCGCCCGGCGTGCTGTCCTCGGGCCTTGGGATTGATGCGATCAGCCGCTGCGCCTGCGCGGCGTGGCTGCCGTCGGGGTATTGCTCTAGGTAGAACTCCAGCAGAGGCCGCATCCGGCTGCGTTGAGCCAGTTTCCAAAGACGCTCGGCCTGTTCGTCCTGGTCTTCGACGCTCAGCGCACGGGTCTGGGTGCCGCCCTGCCCGGCCTCATCCAGAAACGCAAAAACCTCAGTGGCATGCGCGCCCTGTGGGTAGCGGTCAATATAGAGCTGCATCAGAGAGGCATCCTGCGCATTGGCCGCCACCTGCCACAGCAAGGTCTCTTCTGATGCTGTCACTGGGCTGTTGTCGAACCGGAATTGCCGCGTCAACGAGGAGTTATCCCACGGGATCTGCCGCCCACCAGTCGCAGCCAGAACATCCTTGCGGACCGAGATCAGCAGGTCCGAGATATCCTGTCCCGGCGTGTAAATATGGCTCAGGAGTGCTTCAGTGAAAAAGCTGTTCCGCCCGGTGCCATCGAAGGCCACGTTGTCGGGCTGCGTGGCGTAGGCGAACAGAAAATCCGCTGCGCTGCCGACACGGGCCAGCCCTTCGTCAACGCTCAACACACCATCTTCGAACGGGTTGTCACGGCAGGCGTCCAGAAACACCAGCCGGATGCCGTCGGACCGTTCCATCCGTGAGACGAACTCCTCCATTGCAACTGTCTGCTCCGGAATATCCGCAGCACTGGTCAGGTTGGCATCGACCGGAACCAGATAATTGCGCCCATCCACCTGAAAGCCGTGGCCTGCATAAAACAGCAGCGAGACATCAGAATCCGCAGCCGTCGCGCCATAGGATTCAGCCAGAGACAGCATCTCATCCCGAGTCAGATCGGTGCCGAGAAACACGTCGAACCCCAGCCCCTCAAGCGCGATGGCCAGATCCGAGGCATCGTTGATCGGATTGTCGAGCGCCCCGACGGTCTGATAATCCGAGTTCCCGATGATCAGCGCCACACGTTTGTCTGCCAGCGCCGCGAGGGCGCTGAACAGGGTCAATAGCATGGCCGCGCAAAGACGGATCAGGAACATGGGCGCAGAGCCTCCGTTGGGTTACAGACCGATGGCGCGCGACAGGCCGATTTCGGCCTGACCAACAGCAGCCACGATTGTATCTACCTGCTGGTTCTGGATGCTGACAAGCTCAGGGTCGGTTGCTCGTATCAATGTGATCGCCTTGCGGATTTCGCGCTGTGCCTGACGGATCTGACGGCGCGCTTCCTGCACGGCCTCGCGGCGGATCGTCTCCCGCTCCTCAGCGGTGGTGGCAAGTGCCAGACGACGGTTCGCATCCTCGCCCGCCGCGCGAATACCCGCGCTTGCGCCACGGATGATATCGCCAACTGATTCCAGACCCGGCGGCAAACCCTGTACGATCGAATCGAGGTCCGAGGCGTATTCGTCCATCGCGTCGGCGATACAGGCCAGATAGGCGCTAACATTGTTGCCCTGTTCCGCACAGGAAGAGATCACCTCGTCAAAGTCCTGCGACGCATTCTCGACCGTACCAAGCGCCGCTTCTGCTTCGGTTGTCGTTGTGGTCGTAGTACCACCGCCGCCACCTCCGCCGCCGGTGATGGTCGTATCCACGGTCGGGGTAATCTCAATAGTTGGGGTCGGCGGGGTCGGAATGACCGTGTTCCCGATGATTGCCGTGCCAGGCAGCGCGGAAACGGTATAGAACACCTCTGAGATACTCAGGAGTGAGCTTGTATCCACGGTATAAGTCGTGGTTCCGTTTTCGGTGCTGGCAAACGTCAAAGTCTCAAAGATCGGGGACGTGTCCAGCGAGTCACCCGACGGCCCGAACCTAAAGACAGAGGGGCCACCAGAAATTGTACCCGTGCCTGTCGTCGTTTCAGCCTCACCTTCGGGGATGAGAAGCGTGTCAGGTACAACGAACAGGACCGGAGAGGTCGTGTAGTGCAGTGGGTTTGTCCCGCCTTCTGACCCGCTCGCTCCAGGCGCCCACGTATTGGTAAAGTCCCAACCTTGAGCCGACGCAAGGTTAAAGAACCCAACCGTATCCTGAAGTTGTGCGGTGGTGAGTGCTGTGCCCCCGGCGCTGGTGGCCAGACCGGAGGAATCGGTGTTCCAGAAGGAACCTGAAACAGATCCAGAGTTTGAACCGACTAACCCACCAAGTGTGGGTGTATTAGGGCCTGAAAAACTCGCACCGCCCGTCGAATAGCTTCGGGCAACTGTGCCGCCATTGTTGAAGCCTACGAGGCCTCCGAGCGTCGCCGAGTCTCCGGGCGCTGAACTCTGGTTGGTGCCCGAGACACTTCCGGTTGCATAGGAATCCTGAACAAGGCCGTTGTTGTCACCCACCAGACCACCAACGGAAAAATCACCAGCCGTAGAACCACTGACGGTTCCTGTAGCGTGAGACCGAGTTATTGTTCCGTTGTTTTCGCCGACCAAACCGCCCGCGACAACCAAGTTGGCCTCGGTCGTGGCCACGGTCACACTGGCTGTCGAGAAACTGTCTATGATTGTGCCATCGTTGAAACCAACAAGACCACCGGCCTGTTCGTCACTACTGCTAAAGCTACCGGATACCGAAACGCCGGAAATCGTGCCGCCATTTGTTCCCGCCAAGATACCACCGCCCCCAGAGGAAACGCTGGCCCCGTTGATGCGCAGGTTTTGAACATTGCCATCAAGATTGTTGAACAGGCCACCGAACGAACTGGTCGAAATGGTGAGGCCGTTTATCGAAAAGCCGTTGCCTTCAAGTGTACCACCCGCATAGTCGATTGGATCGAAAGAACTGAGTGGCGCGGCACTGATAGAATTGGCCAGGGCGTAGTTGTTGCCGTCCGAAATACCTTGAAGGCCAAAAACATCCGTCAGGAGGTATGGAGACCCGGCGGCGCCAGTGCCACCGAGCGCACGGGTGAATGTTGCGCCGGACGCAATATCAAGCGTTCCCGTCGAGAAACTCGGGAGCGTGGAACTTACCTGTGACCAGGCGCCATTCGTAAGCGTAAAGGTATCGACGTCGATTGTACCACCTGCGCCGGTACCAATCGTTGTGGCGGCGTTCAGTTCCAACTCGCCGCTTGTCGCGGTGATCGCAGCGTTGATTGTGATCGAATCATTGGCAAGCAGCGTTAGCCTAGAGCCGTTGCCCCACGTGATCGGATCGTCGACGGTGATCGTGCCGACCTGTGAGTCATCGCCACCAAGGTCGATAGGGTCTCCATCCGGTTGCAGAGTGCCACTTCCGGCGGTCGTCAGAGTGACGTTGCCGAAGCCAAGGTTCGTTTCAATTGTACCCGGCGTGACCGAACCCGGACCGGTTGCCGTGTCAGACACCGTGATATTCGTGGGGTCCAGCAGCAGCGTGCCATATGCACCAAACGGTGCCCGCGTATCAGTCAGGCCATCGTAATTCAGGGCCAGCTTGCCGGACACTTCGACAAAACCACCATCCCCGGCCAAATCGCCGCCGCGGGCCGAGTTGAAGCCCGAGAACGATGTGTAGTCATCCGACCAGATGATGATCAGACCACCATCGCCCTGATCTCCGCCATCGGCGCTGATTACCGTTGCGCTGTCGACCAGCGTAGTGCTGGCCCGCTGCAGATCGCCGCCGCCTTGCAGGTCACCGCCGACGCGGATCTCTCCGCCATTTCCAGCGCCTGCACCGTCTGCGCTCAGGGCCGCACCGGCCAGTTCGATGGCTTCACCGATAATCGTGATCGACCCACCGTTCTGATCGCGGGCCACCGGGCGCGGAGAGGCCTCGACCAGAGTTACTCGCGCCGAGGTATCAATGCGGCCCGACACCTGTACGGCGCCGCCGCTGCCGCCCAGAACAACGGCTCCGGACACGCCACCGACCGAGCGTGCCTCGATCACGCCGGACATATTCACAACTCGGCGCGCTGCATCACGGGCGCTCGCGGCCTTGAGGTGAACGACACCGCCATCCGCCTCGATCCGGCCCGAATTGGTGACCAGAGCCTCCATCGCGGCGTCATCGCTGTTCGAAGGAACCGCAACCTGCAGAAAACCGTCTCCGGATACGTCCAGCGTCACTTGCTCACCCGCGCCCAATCCCACCTTGCCCATCGGGACCCGGATCACACCCGAGTTCGACACTTTGCCGCCGATCAAAGCCGCATAACCGCCGGGAACAACCTGAATCGTGCCTCCATTCTCGACCCCGGCTGAGGCTCCGTTGCCGTTATAGTGATAACGACCGTTCAGAAAGTCATCGTCCGAGATGTTCAGGGTCGAGGCCACAAACCCGCCGGTATTCACATGGCCATTCGGACCGATGAAAATGCCGTTCGGGTTGACCAGATGTACCTGCCCGTTGGCGTTCAGCTGACCGTGGATCTGACTGGTCGTATTCCCGGTGACCCTGTTCAGGATCACGCTTTGCGCCCCCGGCTGATTGATATTCACGGTCGATCCGGAGCCAATCGAAAACCCGTTCCAATTCACGATGGCCGCATTCGACCCCTGCGTGATGTTCAACTGAGTACCGCTGGGTTGGCTGATCGCAACATCACCCGCAGCCACCACCCCTCCGGTCGGGAGGGATTGCGCCAGCGCGGTCGTGCCCCATAGCACGGCCGAGGCCGACAGAAGAAGGCGGCGTGAGACTGTCATAGCTGCGCTACCATCAGAAGCGGCGGCTGGCAGTGATGCTGAACCGGTTTCCATCTTCCCCGAGGTCATCACGTTCCCCCCTCCCATATTCCACTCGTACTGACCCGGACCGATAGGTCGAGTCCTCAATCGTAAACACATCAAAGCCCAGACCGTAGGCATATGCCCGGGTTGTGCTTTGTTCCAGAACAGTGGGTTGTTCTAAACCTAACACGCCGTAAGCCCCAAAAACATAGGGCTTGAAAAGGATCGGAAAGCCGGCAATCTGCGTCTGCTGCGACCGGCCAAGCTCGGCCCGTGCGACCCAGCCGTTGTCCCCGCGCAGGTCGCCCGCGTCAAAGGCCGACAGCTCGCTGGAGCTGGCAACACTGAACTGTTCCGACGTGACCAGCGGATCGCCAAAGCTGGATTGAATCCGGCCATTCACGTTCACGGACCAATTGGCATTCAACGGGCGCTGGTACTGCGCCGACAGCACTAACTTGCTGAATTGCGCGCTGGCACCCTGCCGAGACAAGGGCGTATCCCCCGCCCCGACCGAGGCACTGGCGCCGAACGCATCCAACCCGCGCGACAGAACAGCCCCGGCAGACAGAAACGAGCCGTTGTCATAGGTCCAGCTTGCATCCAGCGTGGCGCGCAAAACGCTGAGGTCATCGTCATAGATCGGCAGCGACCCTGAGGTGGCAATCAGATCCTGCGAGTCGCTGATCCGGTCCAGGATCAGCTGCGACGACAGATTGTGACGCCGCGAGCGCACCCAAGGATAGTAAAGCCGCAGAGAAAAGCGTTCGAATTTACTGGTATTTGGCACCAGTTCCGCATCCGGCTGCGCCTCGCTGAGCGTGTATTCGGCGTTGAACGTCATCCCGTCGTATCCGATCGGAAAGACCGCCCCCGCCGCTGCAATCCGGTACTGCGCATCGCTTGAGAAGAACCGTTTGGGCGAACCGCCGACGCGGAAATAGAAGGTCTCTCCCATCTCCAGCGCGCCGTTGACCTCAAGCCCGAGGTTCAGGTTCCCCGGCCCCAACTCATCCGACAGCGTATTGTCAAAGCCGTAAGAGCCGGTGATCTCTTTGAACTCACCATCCAGCGTCAAAACGGTACCGCCCCGCGCATCGCCCGCCGACAGGGTCGAGGCCAATCGCACGCCAAACGTATCCCCGGCCAGCAATAGCGCACGTTCGATCTGTTGCAGTTTGATGCCCCGTTTGCCGATCAGAGGTTTGGTTATCATCACCACCCGCTCACGCGCCTGCTGCGGCACTTTCTCGGCATCAATGCGTTCGATGAACCCGTCGATCACGACGATGCGCAGCGTGCCCCCATCTCGCAGGGTCTGCTGCGGCAGGACCACCCGGCTGAGGACAAAACCCGCGTTGGTATAGGCGCTTTCCAATCGGTTGGTGGCGGCAAAAATCTCGGACACGGCCACGCGTTTGCCGGTCAGGCGCTCAATGAAGGCCGCATTTGCCGCCTCCATCTGGGGCAGACCATCTTCGATCCGCACCTGACCAACAGTCACAAACAGCCTGTCTGCGCCTTCGGGCACCGGCGCGCCCGGATCGCGCGCTACGGTCACAGGTCCGGTGCTGCGTTGGTTCTGAGGCTGAAAGGTGGACGGGGCAAGGTTCGACGCGCTTTGCGCCTGCGCCACCGTAGAAAACACAGTCGTCGCGATCACGACGCAGGAAGCCAAAACCAGAAAACGACAAATCCGCGTCATGTCAGAAAAACACCCTTCACCCGTACCGGCCCAAACCAATGAGCCAGAAACGTATCGAGGAAATCCCATCGAAGGGACCATGGCAAGGTCGTTCTCAACATTCCGCAGCCCCCTTTGGAATAGATAACGCTTTATTTACTTTGCACCCTATTGCGTCTGTGACGGACTTCACAAAGCGCAAGAAAGGCGCGGTCAGAGCATCCCGGCCTCGAGCCACTCTTCGATCTTATTGCGGCTGACCTCGAAATGCATGGAGTCCTCACGGCCCCAGGCGGCACCCCAGACCCAGCCTTCCTCGCGGAAGAAATCGGCCAGAATAGTCAGACCCAACTGTGTTTTTCCGTCGCCCAGCGTATCCAGAACACCATCGATATTCAGGTCGACCGCAAGACCGTAAGCATGGGCCGAAGCCGAAGACGTCGCCCCGCGAATACGGCGCACACACAACGACCCAGCCGTATTGATACGCGCATAAAGGTCGGGGTCGGTGCGTTGAATGTTCTCGAATACAGCCCGCAGTGAATCAACCGCAGGTTTCAACATCCGCACCCGAACCGGCCCGACCTCTTCCAGCACCAATAGTTCCTCAAGCCGTGGATTGGTCATCGACTGACATTCATCTGTCAGATCCTCGCGCGGCAGGCCGAATGTTTCGCGCAAGAAGGACGATCCGGCCAAGTCCAACTCCCGGTTCACCTTGTTGCGGTTGGCGATCAGGACGACCTGCGCATAAGCGTCAATGATCTCATTAGGCGACGAGCGGTCAAACCCATAGTCATCCGCCGCCGAATTGTCTTGCGGCACGATCCCGGCACCATTTTGGGTGCGCGACACCTCAAGCGAAAGTCGTTCAACCTGTTCGCGCATATCATCCAGCTGTTGGCTGAGCATCTCGATCTCGATCCGGGCGCCTGAATCGATGGCGGGACCTTCGAAATTCTCGTCAAGTGGAACGACCAAAGGAAAGACGTACCAGATGATCGGAGCCAGTATGATGGCCACTCCCAGAATGATCGCCGGAACGATGCGCATTTGCCTGATGTTTCCTGTATTCTGCCACCTTATGAGATGAACTTAAAAGGCTGGGCGCATGATGTCACGCTATTGACCTAAAAATGTCCAGCGCTTGTGTGACATTCTTCATTGTCGGTCGTCGGGTGGGGGGCTAGTCTTCCCCTCAAACACGGAAAGGTTAGGGTTATGTCCGCATTTGCATCATGGAAGTTCATCGGGGCCTCGGCATTTGCCGTCCTGTGTACCGCTCAGTTCGCTTTGGCGCAGTCAGGCGAGTTGACGGCAGACGAAATCACCGACGCGTTCAACAAGCAAAAGACGCGCGGCCTTGTCATCGTGCCGTCGAATTCCGGCGAAACGGCTGAGGCCGAAGCTGAAACCACCGTCGCCGCTGCACCGACGGAATACCAGCCGGTCGCAAGCGAGGATCAGGTCAATATCCAGATCCGTTTCGATTTCGCCTCTGCCGCGCTGCGTGAGGATGAAAAGCCCAAGCTTTCGTCGCTTTGTCAGGCGATGAAGAACGTGGATGTGAACGTTTTCCAGATCATCGGCCATACCGACAGTGCAGGCTCGGCTGAATACAACCAGAACCTGTCGCTGCTGCGCGCCAAAGAGGTCAAGCGCTTCCTCGTCGGCGATTGCGGCATCTCGGAACAGCGGCTTGAGGTACTGGGCGTGGGCGAAGCCGAACCTCTGAACAAGGACAATCCGCGCGCCGACGAAAACCGTCGCGTTGAATTCCAGGCCCTCGGCTGATTACACCACCACTCTAACTAAACCGAGGACAGCATGACGGACTCCCGCGCAGGCGACCTGTTTCAGCCGGGCGATCTGGTGAACAATACCTATCGGATCGAAGCGATACTTGGGCGGGGCGGTACTTCTGACGTCTATCGAGCCCGCTCCGAGATTTCGGGGCGGCTTGCCGCTTTGAAGGTTCTGAAGGCCGAGTTTTCCAGCAATGATGACTATCTGGTCCTGCTGACCCGCGAGGAAGAAATCCGCGACATCCGCCACGACGCGGTTGTCCGCTATTCTGAAAACAACCGAACCGCCGACGGGCATGTCTATCTGGTGATGGACTATGTCGACGGGCCGGGTCTGGACCAGAAACTCAAGGCTGGCCCCATGTCGGCAAGCGATGTGCTGACTGTGTGTAAACGGGTCTGCGAGGGGCTTGAAGCCGCCCATGCCCGCAACATCGTTCACCGCGATCTGAGCCCCGACAATATCATCCTGCGCGATGGCGATCCGGCGCAGGCCGTGATTATTGATTTCGGCATCGCCAAGGATACAAACCCGGGTGCCGAAACCATTGTGGGCGGTGAGTTTGCCGGGAAATACGCCTATGCCGCGCCCGAGCAGCTTTCCGGCAAAACCGACCAGCGTACCGATATCTATTCTCTGGGCGCCTTGCTGCTGGCCAATTTCCGGGGCCAGAAGGCCGATGCCGGGCGCAACCTGCTGGAAGTGGTCGAAAACAAGAAAGAGCCGCTGAATACTCAGGACGTACCGGAACCGCTTAAGTCGATCCTCGACAAGATGACGGCTCCGAACCCGGATGATCGGTACCAGAGCGCCGGAGACGTCCTGCGCGCACTTGCGGCGGCCCGGAACGGATCGACCGCGCCTCAAGATGATCTGGACGACGCGACCGTGATCGCCCCGCGCGCGGCCACTACTGCTGCGCCATCCGTCGCCCCGGTTACGCAGCCGGACCCGAAACCCAAAGCGACTCCTGCCAAGGCTGAGCCTGCCAAGTCCTCGCGCGGAGGCGTGGTGGCTGCAGTCGGAGCGCTTGCGGTCGTTGGCATTGGTGCCGGTGGCTATTTCGGCGGCCTGTTCGACAGCTTCCTTGCACCGCAATATCCGACCGTATCGCCCTATACTCTGGTGGCTGACAAACGCCCCGGTCAGGCTCCGCGTGCCGTAGGCTTTGTTCCGTCCGAGACTGTGCGGGACGCCATGACCGGCGAGATCACATCCGAAGGGGGCGATGTTGATCTCACATTGGCCTCGGGCGACATTTCCGACACCTGGGGAACAGCGGTGACTGGCGTCATCGACGCCGCCATGGATCTGGACGAGTGGCGTTTCGTGGTCGAAGGCAACGAGGCCCGACTGACCGGACAAACCACCGATCAGGCCCTGCATGCCGAGCTAGAGCAGCTCTACTCCGCCGGTCTGCCCGCTGGGCTACAAGGGACCGCAGATATCGAGTTGGAATCGCTGTTCCTGTCTGCAGATGAGGTCCGACCCATCCTGTCCGGCCTGGCCGATTGCGGCGCGTTGAAACTGATCGACGCACCCAGCACGGGCTACGGCCCCGAAACGCCGATCAAAGTCAGCGGAACGCTGGCCTCAAGAGACAGTTTGGTCGGGCTGGACACCGCGCTGACGGCCCTCGCTGGTTCACGCCCTATCGATCTTGAGCAGGTCACGCTGCTGAACCCGACCCTGTGTCTGATCGAGAATTTCCTGCCCTCGGCACCTACCAGCGATATCTCCATCGCGTTCTTCAACGGAGAGCAAGGCAACGCCCCCAATCCGACCGGCGACTTCATTGTCGGGCAAAACCCGGTCATTGATGTCGACCTGCCCGATGATGTTCGGGATGGGTACCTGTCCGTTTCGGTCTTGGATGTGTCAGGCAATGTGTTCCACCTGCTGCCCAACGTCACCCGCCAAGACAACGATATCGCCTCTCTGCGCGACGGAGAATCCGGGCCGATTTCTGTCCGCGTGGCCTATTCGATTGATGAAAGCCAAGACAATGGCGGCATCGCCTTTCAGGTTGATGACACTGCGCTGGGGAAAAGCAAGGTGATCGTTCTGCATACCGACAACCAGCTCTTCAGCACCATACGCCCAACGGCGGAATCTGCGGCAGGTTATGCCGAGGCCCTGCGCGAGCAGGACCGCAATGTTGAAACGCAAATTCTGTCTCTGGACAGCCGCATTCTGACAACGCTGGAGCAATAGGCTCGGGCGGCGTTCCTGCGTCCAAATGTGAAATTAAAGGATGTCGACGACAATCACGGTAATGTTGTCGGCCCCGCCGCCATCCAGCGCGACCTGTATCAACTGATCCGAGACGGTCTCGATCGGCATATCCGACAGCGCTTTTTCCAGCATCGGGAAGGTCGCGTATTTACTAAGGCCGTCTGAGCAGATCAGGAAACGGTCGCCGGGCTGAACCTCGCCACGGACCTTGTCCAGTTCAAGAACATCCCCAACGCCCACGGCCCGTGTGATCGCATTGGATTGAGGGTGCTGCTCTGCCTCGTCCCAGCTCATCTGACCAGCCAGAACCAGATCCGCAACAACCGAGTGATCGGTGCTGAGCATCTGGATCTTGCCCTCACGCAACAGATAAATACGGCTGTCCCCAGCCCAAAGCCCCACGAAATGCCCATTGGCGAGCATCATGCACGCGACCGTCGTACCAATCGTGCCGCCACCTCGGGCATCTGCCTCTTGTCGGATCACGGCATGGGCGCGCTGGATTGCGTCCCGCAATGCGGTCAACCTATCTGCTGGGGCCAAACCGGGCGGGATTGCGGCAACCATATCCGCGACCAATCGGCTGGCATAGTCTCCCGCATCATGCCCGCCCATCCCATCAGCCACCAGCCAGAGGCTTTCCTCAGGCAGCGCCAGCACCGCGTCTTCGTTGACCTTACGCCTGAGGCCCACATGGCTGCGTGCGCTGTACCGAACGCGGTGACTTGAATTCATATTGGTCGTGCCTCGGTCCACAATGCGGCGTGTAGGTTGAACAAGCCTTGCATGTTTGCCCCATCCGGTAAACCTTCGCAGATCATCATTCGGGGGACACCGCCGATTTCGGTGCTCCAAACGCTTGGGGTGCGATATCTTTGCGACATCAACCCCGCCGCCAGATCAGGCAACAAGCTGTCGGAGACTTCCCCGCGGGTCAGAACCATCGTGTTCCCATGCGCGCGCACAGGAGCCGTCGGTTGCTGCGTTGGGGCTGGCAAAGCGGCCAGACCTTCGGCCAGCTTGTCGCGGGTCATGTCATCTTCGAGCGCGGCAAGCGCCAGATCTTCAAGCTGTCGGTAAACCTCAGCCGCCCGGAAATGCGCCAGCGCGGCAGACCCTTCGTTCGACACGCCAGCGACCAAGGTCAAAGGAAACCGACGTCCGACCCGATCCACCGAAGGCATCAAAACCCCCAGCATCTTTTGCGGCCCGGCCAGCCCGGGAGACAGGCAAAACCGCCAAATCGGAGCGGACATGTAATGGGAATCCCATGCCTTAGCCAAGGTTTCTGACGCAGCCAACATGCTGCGCTGTATCCACTCATCCCACGGCTGCACAAACGCCTGAGACACCCCGAGGCGGAAGAAATCTCCGACCGAGGGCATCTTGCCGAATGCACCAAACCCGCCTGTTTGCATCAGAACGACTTGGGGCAGCTGAATTTCTGCAGCGCTGGCAGGGCGAAGGGGTTGATGACCGACCCTGACTGCAATTGGAAGATTGCGATGCGACCACCGACATTGAAGATCACCTTCTTGCGGTCAGACACATTGGTGCGTCGAACCTCGGCCGCGTCCAGCAAACGGAACCAGGCCCAGGGGCCGTCCTTGGACAGAACGCTTTCGATATTGCGTTTTTCCGGCTCAAAACTGACGCGCGCCAGCCCAACCGAGCCCGGCCATGTCACCGCAAGGGGTGAGGGCAAACCGCCGCGATGTTTGAACTCCAGCACTTGGCCATCAATCTCAAGTTTGACGCCTTTGGCCTTTGGGTCCAGCGCCTCGGGCATGATCTGGAACTGGATTTGGGGCTGCGGCCCCGCGGCAAAGAACGCCTCCTTGATCTCGGCGGCGTTCTGGAACTGTGTAAGAACCGCCTGACTGATGCCCAGATCGGTCGCATTCACCCCGGACTTCCACGACCATGGCCGCGTGCGCATATCCACATGTTTGGCGAGATTTTCATTGAAGAACGAGTCGATCAGACCTTGCGGACCGAACAACTTGCCAAAGTCACCCATCGCAACATCCGCACCCGAGCGGCGGTTGAACGGATAGCGATCCCCGACGACCTGCTCGCAGAACGGCAGAACCGTCGATTGCCACCGCGCGTTGATGGACGAGCGGGTGCTATCCGAGGTGATCCCGGACGAGCCGTCGATGATCTGCAGGGCCCAGCGTTCCATCGGGCCGGGAATACGGGCGGCCTCTTGCTGGAACTGCTGCAGAGCCTGCCCGGTTTCACCACCAGAGACACCGCTGAACGACATTTTGTTCAGCTCCTGATACACGCTCGTAAGCGACCCCATCAGCATGTCCAGCTGCGAAGGCTGCCCCTCTTGCCGTTCAACCAGCTGATGCAACCAATCGAAGCGATCCTCGACATACTGCCCTGGCGCTTGCACGGGTTCGCCTGCATTGACACCACTGGTTTTGGCCAAGGCTTCCAACAGGATCTGCGTTTGGGCTGAGGTAGCCGACTGCAACTCAATCGCGGCGGCCCCGGAAACACCTTCGCTGATCGCATCATTGCCCGAGAGAATTGACCGGTTTTCGGTCAGTTTCGTCTCATCCGAGATCGAATTCAGGACATTCACGATAGGCGAGGTCGGGCCTGACAGCACATTAGTGACCTCAACTGCGTGGCTGAGGCTTTCCATCGGTACGATGTCGATATCGCCCAGCATGGCGTCATAGCGCGCGATGTAGTCGTTGTAATACAAGTCCAGAACATCGCGGCTGAGGGCGGCAAGAGCCTGCTCCGTCTGTTCAGCCTCACCTCGTGGGCCCAGAACCCAGCTTTCCTTTTGAACGCGTTTGGCGACACCGATCGCCTCTCCAAGGAAAACGTTATTGAAGCCATTGTAGGTAAAAATGCCCTCGATCCCGTCGTTCAAAGGTTTCCCGGAAGACCGCACTAGAACGCGCCCGACAGCGGGGCCACCTACTTCGGTGATCCGCCACTCCGGCAGCGCTGTGGCCGCGGGGCTGGAGACGATACCGTTATAGACACGCTGCGCCAGCGGGAGTTCCGACAGAATACCCTGAATCTGATCCACCATCGGCCCATTCAGCGCGATCTCTTGCATCGGTTGGCTCAGCATGGCGTCCAGGTGATCGTTCAGATCCGCGCGGAATTCCTCACGCGATGGACCGGGGAAGGACACGCTCCAATCAATGTTCATCCATTCCTTGACCAAATCCTGGTTCATCGGCCCTTGCAGACCCAGCATCAGATAAACCTTCAGCGCTTCATAGAGCACATCGGGGTTGTTGATGTTGGCGCTCATCTGCTCTTCCAGACGCAGAAGAAGACGCGGCAACAGACGTTGGTTCAACGCGGCGCGGTAGGTTTGTGCCGCCTGTGTGCCGATCACGTCGCCCTGATAGAGACCGTAAGTCAGACGTGTTTCAGGCTCAGGATCCGATAGCGTCGGATTGGCCGGCAGGTCGCGCAACGTGTTCAACGCTTGCACGACCGGAACCAGATCGGTGTCTCCCACGGGGCTGGGCGGCAAAGTCGCGGCGGCGGCCTGATAGGCGGATACACCCTCCTGCGCCTCGGCGATCAGATCAGTGTTGCCCATGTAGCTGCGCACCAGCAAGGCTCCGACTGTGACGGCTGCAATGACAGTCGCCGCAATCGAGGCCCATTTGGTGATCTTGTAGCGCTTTTCCACCTTGTCATCCGCGCTAACCAGACCAGCCTCGCGGAAGATCACCTGATCGAACAGGCGCGTCAGGAAATAGGAGCGACCCGACCCCTGCCCTGAGCCAATGGCCTGACGGCCAATCCCAAAGGTCCGCGCCATGCCCAGCATAAGGCGGTCAATTGGTGTGCCTTCTTGCGTACCCGACGTAAAATAAACCCCGCGCAGCATGTGGCGGTGCTGATAGCGGCTGTCCTGAAACACCTCGGTCAGGAACTCATGCGCCACCTTGCGCACCGAGGCGACCTGCATCGGGAACCCGGCAATCAGAGCCCGGCGCTGCGGGTCCGTCTCGGTCTGCATACGCTCCAAGGACTGAGAGTTCAGGCGACCCAGAAGCAGGGCGAATTCCTCATCAAAAGCCGCGACCGGAGATTGCTCGCTGCGCGACTTGTCTAATGGTAGAGTAAAGCCCCAAACCTGTTCGCGTTCTTCTTTGCCCAGATTGTCGTGGAATTCGGCAAAACCTGCGATCAGGTCGGCTTTGGTGAACAGGATATAAACTGGGAACCGCACGCCCAATTTTTCACGCAGCTCTTCCAGCCTGCGGCGGACGGCCTTTGCGTGTTCCTTCTGCGTGACCTCGTCCTGCAGAGACAGGTCAGACAGCGATATCGCAATCATCGCGCCATTGATCGGCTGCCTTTTGCGGTATTTCTTGAGCAGGTTTAGGAACCCGATCCAAGCCGCATTGTCGACCTCGGCATCGCTTTCCTGCGTCGTGTAACGCCCGGCCGTATCGATCAGAACGGCATTCTCGGTGAACCACCAGTCACAGTTCCGCGTACCGCCGACACCGCCAATCGCGGTCTTGCCCAGCTCATCGGCCAAGGGGAAGTTCAGGCCCGAGTTCACAATCGCCGTCGTTTTGCCAGCCCCCGGAGGGCCGATCATGACGTACCAGGGCAGCTCATTCAGATGGCGCCGCCCGTTCTTTGACTTGCGCAAAGCCGCCATCGCGGTTTTCAGTTTGCCGCGAAGCTCGGAAATCTCGCTATCGATCATGTCGCCGCCATCGGCGACGGATTCAGTGATCTCCTCCGTCAGCTTCTTTTCGCGACGTCGGCGCAACAGAAAAATGGTCAGGCCGATCAGGAAGAAGACCAGATAGATCACCCCGCACCAGATCAGGCGCGTCCCGACCCCGTCCAGCGGACGCCACTCATCCGAGCCGATCCACGGGCCGAAATAGTACAGACACCCAGCCAGTACCGTCGCCGTGAAGAACAGCACGGTGTAGATCGACATGAAAACATATCTTAAAACGCGGCGGATCATCAGTTCTCCTCCTGAACCAGCAGGACTTCGATCCGGCGGTTCGTGGCCCGGCCTTCGCGGGTCGAGTTGTCGGCAATCGGTTCGCTATCGGCGCGGCCTTCGGCACTTAGGCGGTCGGGATCGGAAATCTCACCCGCCATCTGGTTCATCACCGATTTGGCCCGTGCCAGAGACAGAGCGAGGTTGGACGGAAAGCGCGATGAGCGGATCGGCACATTGTCTGAGTGCCCGGTCACGATGACCCCTCCGGGTTCGCCGTCCAACGCAACAGCCACACGGCGCACCGGCTCCTTGAATTTGTCCTGCAGATGATCCGAACCCGACCCGAACATGCCCGATCCCTTGATCCGGATAATCAGCGTGTTGCCCTTCTCAAAGACCTCAACCAACCCTTCGTCGATCTCGGGCTGCAGGAAAGCCACGACCTTTTCGACCTGCGGCTGGGCTTGCGGCGGTGGCGGAGGAGGCGGTGGCGCGCGGCGCTGCAACTCCGTCACACGGCCAGCATCAATCACCGACATCTGCCCCACAAGGTTTTCTGTCTTGTTGGACAGCAGGTAAGACAATCCGCCAAACTCGATCAGCAAAAGCAACGCGGTCACGCCAACAGCGATCCAGACTGGCTTCCAAAGGCTGAGGGCGCGGTAGGGTTTGTCGACCCCTTCCCAATGCGGGGCGAGGTCCCGTTCCACGTCACCACGCTGTGCGCGAATGATCCGCGCCAGACCCTGACGGATCTGCATATGCTTGTCCGCGCCGCCCTGTTCGACGCGCAAACGCCCCTCGAACCCAAGCGAAAGGCACATGTAGACGAATTCAAGCAGCTCAATATTGTTGGCCGGGTCCTGTTCAAGACGCGCCAGCAGGTCATAGAAGCGATCACCACCGACGGTCTCTCGGTGGAAGGTGCCCACCAGCGACTGGGTCGCCCAACTGGATTGGCCACCCCACGGTGTATTCAAAACAACGTCGTCCAAAGTCGCGCACAAAGCATAGCGTGCGATCTTGACGGTCTGCGCCGCAATGCCTGCTTGCAAAGCGGCATTTTCAAACGCGCGCACCTCGGCCACAACGCTTTGGCGCAGCTTGTCCGGATCCATATGCTGCGCGCGATTGCGAATGCGGCTGATCAACGAAAACAGCGATGCAGCGCAGGCGTTCAGCCGGTTCATACCGGTAGTCGCGACCTCTTCCCCACCGGACGCAGGCCGGGATTGGGGCGTCTGGGGTTGAGGCACCCCGTATCCTGCACCGCCCGGCGCCGGTTGTGCCATGGGCTCGGGCTGTGGCACCTGCATCGGATCGGGATATCCGGCCGGTTGCTGCGGAGCCGGCTGTTGCGGCATTCCACCCGCCTGTCGTCGCCCACCGGGATTGGGGCGAATGACCGTCTTATCGGTGTCGTCCGGTTCGGCAAATGGATCTTTGTCGGACATTCTTTGACCTGTTCCCCTAAGGCTTCCGCGTCACGAGTGTGACCCACATATCAAGCCCTATCAAATTGTTTTGGCGCCGCCAGTGATCACGTTCACTCTTATTGGTTGCGGATCGCCCACAGCTCCATCTCAAGTCCCGGATATTGCCCTGACACGTGAACCGCGATCCCACCCGAGGTGGTCATCTTGCCCCAGTATGGGCTGGCGGCATCCAGTTCGAAATAGACGACACCGGAGTGATATGGAATCTGCCGCGGGGCAACCGGCAACGGGCGCAAAGTGATACCGGGAAGCGCCGAGTTCACTAACTGACGGATTTCCTCAACCGGTCCGGTTTTGGCTTGCCCGGCAAAATGACGGCGTACGTCCTCAGCCGGGATATCCGCATTCACGGCCAGCACGAAACCGGCGTTGCCGATCAGCTTGCGATCAGCAATCACGCCCACGCTGATGCCATATTTCCGCGCCTCCAGCGGGATTGAGACCGCTGTCTGCTCCAACACGGAACTCAGATACTGTCGCAGGGTCCGAATGACTGGCGCAAACGAGGCGGTCAGGTCGTCATGCTGATAGGCCGGGAATTGCACGGCCTCTTTCTCAGTGCTCATGAAGGTCGCCAGCTCACCGGCGAGCGCAGCGCAGACACGGTAGACATGTTCGGGATGCACGTTCTCGATATTGGCGAAATGGCGCACCAAGGGCAGGTTTCGGTTGATCGTCATCAGCAGCAGGAAGTCCGAAATCTCGGCAGCCCCCTTTGCCGGTCCGCCATCCGAAAGACGCCCTGCCAAAGCCTGCATGCGGTGCGACAGCATCCCTTCAAGTTCATTCATGAACCCGGCCAGTGCAGCAGCGGCGCGTACGTCCAGCACCGATGGGATGAAGCCGCGATCCAGAATAATCTCTTTGTCCGGGCGCACTTCGATGATCTTGGCAATCGGGATCGCCAATTTATCCGCCAAATCATCCACTTCCAACGCGAACTGCAAGCGGAGTTTGCCGACGCCCAGAGTGACAGGCTTTTTCTGCTGGCTCATCACATCGGTGATTTCCTGCTCAGCCGGACGTAGACGGCTGACCGATTGTTCGGCCCCGCTCAGATCCACCTCTGAGGCACCCTGCCGCCGTTGGGGAACCGTCAGGTAAACAACGCAGTCCTTGATCGTCTCGGGCACTTCCAGAGCGGGCGGGTGATCTTCGGCCTGCGGCACGCGAAATACTTGCCCATCCGGCGTCAGGCCCGAGCAGGATTTCAAGGCAAACTGACCGACCTTAAGCACTTCATCATCGATCTCTAACGCACTGACACCCCAGGCATAAGGCGTGACCCGGCGTGCGAGACCGGCCACCAGCGCCTCGGTATACCGATCCGCTTGCTGAAAGTGATGGGGCTGCAGAAACAACCCTTCGGTCCAAAGCACCTTGCTGTCCCAGGACAATGGCTGCCCTCCCTTGTTCTTACCGCCCGCGAAGGGGCGTTACTTCAGCTTTTCCAGCTGTTCTTTATACGCGCGTGCGAATTCCCGGCTGAAGAGATCGTGAAAGTCATTCTCTGCCTGATCCGAGATATCGGCATACATCTTCTCGTACACTTCCCAGTATTGGGCCTTTTTACCTTTAAAAAGTGACCCAAGTTTGCCGGAACCTTCAATTTTTCCTGCCAGCACCTCGGGGTCAAGCCGAGCCAGAACGCCCTTGAGCGCGGCCTCCATGCCCGTGACCATCGCGACCTCATGCGCCTTGATATCGTTCAGCGCCTGTTCGGTCGCCTCTTCCGAGGCAAGGTAGCCTTTGACACGCGGTTTGACCAACGCCTCAATCGCCTGTTCGGGGCTGATCGAGAACTTCAACGGGTTGTTTCCACCCGCATTGATCATGGTCTGTTCGATGCGGAACTCGGACTTGATCGAGGTGCGGGTCATCAGGATTTCCCGCAAGCCGGTGATCATCACCCGCAACACACGGCCCATGCGGCCCATCGTGGCAGGCAGATCAGCGTCGTCGATGCGCAGATCGTCGACCTCCAACGCCTCGAGCAAGGCACGGGCAGCGGATTGATCGCCACCGCCGGTCGGAACGGTTTTCTCTGCCTCAACCGGTTCGGGGGGCGGAACTACATCGGCCTGGCCGCCCGGCTTTGGCTTGATCGGAGGCGGCGCGGTGGGTTCCGGACGCGCCGGTTCAGGCGCGGCAAACGGGTCCGAGTTCGAGCCGCCCGAGGGCGACAGCAGATCATCATCCCAGTCATCAGGGATCAGGTTCGAACCGCCTGCAGAGGGTGCGGTAAACGCGTCGCTGGCCGATGGGTTATGCATCGCATCGCTTGCGCCCATATCCGCATGCACATCCTTGGGCTTTGCAAAGAACGGATCGTCATCCTCCAAGGGCGGCAGCAGTTCATCCATCGGGTCGGGCGTGGAAATCTGCCCGGGCCCTTTGGCGTCACCGCCCAAAAGATCATCCAGAAAATCCCCGCCCGGAGCGGCATCGTCCAGCAACGCCATCGGATCTGGCGCGTTCTGGGACAGACCCGGAGACACCCCCGCCTGTTGCATAGGCTGCGGGATCGAGTCTTCGAAACTGGGCAGGTCCGCCCCAATTTCAACAACCATCTCATACCCACCCGCGACCAGCACATCGCCATTATTGAGCGGCGTCGGTGTCCGACCCAGAGGGATTTTTGAGTAGTTCAGAAAAGTTCCGTTCGTCGACAGATCAACAATCACCACGTTTCCATTGTGATCCTCAATCACGAAGTGGCTTTTGCTCAGCGTCTTTTCAGGGTCAGGCAGAACCAAGTCATTAGCTGGCCCACGCCCTACGGTCAAAGAGCCCCCCTGCATCGAGACCGGGCGCCCGTCGCCCGGCACCACGCCGGTGGATTGGAATTTCAAAGTGACCGTCATTCGTTTGTCTTCATCCTCCGACCAGTACGGTAAGCTCGCCCTTGATGATCGGGCCACCACAAGCGCAGGTATCCGTCACACGGGCGGCAGGTAGCTTGCCGATCAGAACGGTGGCCGAGCCCTTGATGATCGGGTGCGGAAACGCCGGCGTCGCCATATCTGACAGACGCGCTGCGGGCAGTTTTCCCACCAGAACCGTCGTACAGCAGGGCGGCATGATCGGCATCGGCACCGGAGCAGGCGGTGGCGGGGCTGGCGGAGGAGCAGGCAGCGTACACGCATGCAAGTCCAAGATTCGTGCTTGCGGGAATCCCATGCTTACTCCTCTTTCTCAGCGCTGGCGTTCTCGCGGTCCAGCTTACCATTTCCACCCCGAGCAATATCGACCCCACGGTCAATCAGCAACTGCACGTAGGCATCAAAATCCTCTTCATGTTTGTCCATTGCAACAACATTCATCGCAAAGGCCACAACTTCGGCCGCGCCGAGAGGGGCCGGGACATTGGCTAGTTCACCCGAACCCAAGGTTCCGTCCGAGTATAACACGCCCATGGCGCAATTTACCGTCTCATCATCTGGTTCGGCGAGATCAATCGTCGCGCCCGCCTTGTCGCGGTTTTCTGGCGTAGGGCGAAACACCCATTCCTCGGACGCCGCCAGTGCGGGTGTATTGTTGTCCGGGGCCTCACCGATATAGTCGCGCGCGGCCAGACAAGACCACCACACACGCTCTCGGGCAGGCAAGGCCACCCCCAGAAGGCGTAGGATATCGATCACTGCGCCTTTCTCATCCAATTCAGTCAACACCACATCCAAGGGCGCACTGGCCGGGGCCTCAAGCTTGACGCTCAGACGGGCGTTGGCATCGGCCAACATGCGCGCAGCAGGCATCTGGGGCGTTTTGGTCATTCCGGAAAAACGGTCTGTCATCGCGTTGCCCCCTTAGTTGATCATTGTCAGGCCGCCCTTGAGGGTCAGCATGGCGTCACCGTTGACCGTCGTCATCGGGCTTTTTGCATCCAACTTGGCATTGGCCTGGACTTTGATCATCGTGCTCTTGATCGTAATGCTTGTCGGGTCCAGTTTGATCGAAGAGCCACCAACCTTCAATTCGATCGACTTCATTGCCGTCATTGTGATCTTACCCAATTTGGCATCGACCTGAATGTCACCCATCTTGACCGTCGTGGATTTGTCGCCTTCCTTGATCGTTTCGGCATGATTACCCGTCACTGTGCGGGTGGACTTGCCCTCGATGGTCTCGGTCTGGTCAGTCTTGATGCTGACCGTCTGGTTACCCTTCTCGATGGTGAAGGTATGGTCACCTTCCTTGATCGTCTCATCCACGTTCTTCTTGACCACCTGGCTGAGGCAGCCGTCACCGCCATTGCCACCCTTGTCCAGCTTGTCGTAGCCAATGGTAATCGTGGACATATTCTTGACCAGCTTCTCGTGATCCTTCTGCGCCTGAAAGCGCACGAGTTCAGCGTCTTTCTTGTCCTCGAACATCAGTTCGTTGAACGTCTCGGCACTGCCCTGTTTCGAGGACCGCGTCTTGATCCCGGTTTGCGTCTGGTTTGCAGGCAAGGCATAGGGTGGCATGGTGTCGGCATTATAGAGCATACCCGTGCAGATCGGCCGATCCGGGTCACCCTCTTCGAACTGGATGACAACCTCCTGCCCGATCCGGGGGATGCTGACCATACCCCAGTTCTTACCCGACCAAGGGGTGACAACCCGCACCCAGCAGGTGGTCTTTTCGTCCTTCTTGCCTTCGCGGTCCCAATGGAACTGCACCTTGATGCGACCGTATTTGTCAGTCCAGATTTCCTCACCAGCCTTGCCGGTTACGATGGCCGTATGCAGGCCCGAAATCTCGGGCCACGGGATCGTGCGCAGCGACTTGAATTCGGTTTTGCCGGGCTGGGCTTCAAACTCAACCATGAACATCTCATTGCTGTCCTCCGGAAACTCCAGCGCACCGGTGTCCAGATCTTTATCGTTCTTGGCAAATCCATAACCTTCGGTGGTCTGAAGAAAATACCGCGCCTTGGTTATCAGGTATTCCGTGTTCTCCGCCTTGTCGGGATGATCCTGCAGCGTGAACTTGCGCCCGGTTTCCAGCGCCCGGACCGAAGCCCGCCCACGCCGCCGGTCGAACAGAGCATCCTCGGCCGTCATCCGCACCTTGGCCAGCGTATTGCCCGGCCCGGTTTCCTTGTAGTGACCGGGGATATCGTAAAGCTCCAGCTTGTCCTTGAACCCGTGCTTTGCGCCGGTCGGCGTTTTGGCCCGCGCATCCAGCGATGCTTTGGGCTTTTCGAAATCAAAATCGCCTAGCGAGACAACTCCGGGCCGGATCGTCTCGGACGCGGCCCATTCGGTGACCGAGTCACCAAGACGTTGGCTGTAGTCATCCCCGCCTCGGAATTCGACCTTTGCGTCACCGGCAATCGGCGTATGCGCGTTTGGTCCGTCGCACATGACCAGCGTCTCATTCTTGTCTTTGGCATTTGTGTAGTCGAAATAGTAGTAGATGCCCTCTTCCTGCATCAGGCGCGAGATAAAGTCGAAATCCGTTTCGCGATATTGCACGCAATATTCGCGCTGCTGGTAAGTGGCGCGCAGGCTTTTTCTGAAATCCGTAAGCCCGTATTCACCGAAAATCTTTTCGATGATCTGCACGGCGGTCATTTCCTGAAAGATGCGACTGTCGGTGGTCTGCGTCAGCAGCCAGAACCAAGGGCGCAATTCGGCCAGAAACTGTACATAGCCATCGCGCAGCGCCAGCCGCTCCACCCTCACGATCGTGCCAGTGAATTTACGCTCGGCCCCGTCAGCAGCCAGATGGATGGTCATCACCTTGCCCAGTAGCTTGTCCAACGCAATCGTCGTCTTTTCCGACAGGAATTCGACCTGAATTTCGGTCAGTTTTCCCAGTTCTTCCGAGACGACGGCCCGCCTGATGACAAGATCATCCTCACCATAGCTATACGACCCCGTTATCCGAAGCGGCCACTCTTTACTCTGCAGACTCTCAGCCATTTACCGTTCCTTCCAATTCTCGTTCACCGCGCCGTCACAAATCGTTCAGCAGTGCAGCAAGTTCGGGGTCCATATCTTCATCATCACTATCGTCACCGTCATCATCGTCGCCAAATGACGCAAGCAGATCGTCAAGATCGCCGCTGTCGTCATCTCCAAGGTCCAGATCGAGGTCGAAATCATCGTCGTCGCCCGTGTCGAGGTCCAGATCCAAATCCCGATCGTCATCCTCATCAGCCTCTGGCGCAGCAGGCACATCTGGCGACGGAGCAGGCGCGGGCATACCGGACCACGGGCCCAGAATCTCCTGCCCGGCAACCGAGTTGAACGAGCCAAGCCGGATTTCATCGCGGCCTTTGACAGACAGAACAGGCATATAGCCGCGCTGGACCGAGTGTTCGTGCTTTGCCAGCGTGATATTGCGTTCCGTACACGGCAGCGCCACCTGATCGCCGTAGCGGTCATTGACGAAATGGTACGGTATACCACCCAGGCTCATGACCGAGCCCAAATTCATCGCTTTGCCATTTTGCTTGAAGGACCGCGCCAACAAGATCGTCACCAGAACCGCCGGATTGGCCCAAAGCATACCACGCAGGCCTTCAGACTCGGTGAATTCCTCAAAATCGAACTCATAGATCGGCTCGGACTTCGCTCCGTAAGGCCGCCGCAGCAAGAACCTGGGCGACGCCAAACCAACATGCCCGGCTTCGGGCATCGCGCGCAGAGTATCCCAGGCTTCGACTACTAGCGGGTGGCGATCCTCGAGCTTAACATCCAGATAGGCCGGGGTGATTGCACTGACGAACGGCGCATCCACATGGGCTGCGACGCGGCCAATACGGCCCAGCAGTTCCGCATGTGGTGGTGTTTCCTCAAAGGTATAGAGCCCGATCAGCGCCGAATATCCGTCACGCCCGTTTTCTTCGTCCAGCGGCTCTTCGGTCAGCAACCGAACCAGACCGGTTTTCGCCAGATCTTCCTCGGCGGCCAAATCTGCCGCGATCTCTTCAGCCGAGACGTCATACAAAACCACGTCTAGCGTATCATCATCCTCGACGCTGCGCGCAATCAGATCGAGACTGCGCCACTGTGCTTCGACGGATTGGAACTCTGGGTGATGCAGAACCATGCGCATGGCTGCGCTCAGCGCCTCATCCACGGCCTTTTGCATCGCCTGCACATCGGGGCTGGGCAGTTTGCGAATATGCGGGCCGACCACGCGTTTCAGCAAGTCATCAACGGGTGAGGCCTGCGCCAGCTCTCCCGACGTATCACCAATCAGCTTCTGAAAATCGCTGAGCTTCAGGTCAGCACGAACTGTGTTACCGCCCGAGGATTTGCGTGGCGGCACAACCGCCTGCCCGAACTCTTCCCCCCAACCGATCAGCTGTTTGGCGGCGTGATCTGCAGTCCCACCCGCGCTCAGCTGGCTTTTCAGACCCGAGAGGCCATCGAACAGCTCGACCTTTTCATAGAGTTCGTCGGGATGCAGATCGTCCAGCTCTTTCAGTTTCACTTCGATCCCGGCCCCGTCCTTGCCGATCGGCAGCACGAGATCAGTTGCGAACCCCTCGATCACCTCTTCGACCGTATCGGGATCCAGAATGATCGGCTTACGTGCCGCTAGGGCGTCGCCGGTCTCGATTTGCCCCCGCGCCGCGCGGCCCGAGAAATCGCCGAAGATCGCGATCCGGAATCGGGTGCGTTTCAGCCGTTCCGGGTCAGGTCGATCCGCGCTCATGCGGCCAAAGGCCAATTGCGGCTCGTCGTCCAATTCCGCTGTTTCATCTGACGCGTCATCGGCATCGAGGTCACCCAGCAGAGCGTCCAGATCATCAGATCCGCCCTCGTCGTCTAGGTCTAGATCGCCCAGCAAGGCATCCAAGTCATTTGTCGTTTCGTCAGAGGATGCCTCATTATCCTCATCTGCGCCCAAATCATTCAACAGATCACCAAGGTCGTCTGAACCGCCCTCATCATCGCCGAGATCCGCCAGCAGAGCGTCCAGATCATCAGCTGACCCCTCCTCAGACGCACTCTCCTCGTCCGACCCTAGGTCGTTCAGCAAGGCGTCCAGATCATCTCCGCCAGCATCCTTATCCTCAACATCGTCGCCAAGGTCTGCCAGCAGCGAATCCAGATCATCTGTATCCACATCTTCGGTCTCATCACCGCCTTCAAGATCACCCAGCAAGGCGTCAAGATCGTCCGCGCCGGTATTTTCATCCTCTACATCGTCGCCAAGGTCCGCCAAAAGCGCGTCGACATCATCTGTATCCGCATCTTCTGTCTCATCGTCGCCTTCAAGATCACCCAGCAAGGTGTCCAAATCGTCTGCAGCGGCATCGCTGTCCGGCTCGGATTCCAAATCACTCAGAAGCTCATCCAGATCGTCAGACGCATCATCTGACGTCTCTTCGAGATCACCCAGCAGATCTTCCAGGTCATCGGCCGCTTCATCCGTCGGTGCAGATGTATCCTCATCCGACCCAAGGTCATTCAAAAGATCATCCAGATCGCCGTTAGGCTCTTCGGCTAAATCTGCAAGAACGTTTTCTACGTCAGCTTCGTCGACCTCATCAGCTTCGGGTTCCACCAAATCCCCGAGGATGTCGTCCAGAACATCCTCCTCCGGCTGTGCTTCGTCAGCAGAATCCGCCAGATCGGCAAGCAAATCATCCAGGTCGGACGCTTCTGCCTCTGGATCAGGTTGATCGTCGCTGGCCAGATCACCGAGGATGTCCTCTAGCGGATCGGCCTCATCCTTGCTGTCCAGTTCGGGTACCGAGGCGAGTATGTCGTCTGCCGCAGGCTCATCCGCTTCATCGGGAGCCTTCTCCGCCAGATCATCCAGCAGACCGTCCAGATCAACGTCGTCCGCCGCTTCATCAGGAGCAGCGTCGGCGAGGTCGGACAAAATGTCCGAATGATCTTCTTCGGCCTCTTCAGCGGCATCCGGAAGCGATGAAAGTGCCGCGTCCAGTGCGCCGTCCTCTTCCGTCTCCTCCAGCTCCAGATCGGCAAGTTCAGAGAGGATATCATCGCTCTGATCCGTCTCAGATGCGGCTTCAACCTCGGGCACTGAGGCGAGCACATCGCCGAGCGTGTCCTCTTCGACCTCAATGTCCAGCGCGGCATCTGCAAGGTCTGCAAGGATGTCATCGGACCCATCAACCTCATCCGCGACATCACTTTCCGGCAGAGACGCGAGGGCATCGGACACAGAGCTGTCTTCGACCTCTTCCGTGTCCAGATCGCTGAGGTCAGCCAAAATATCAGAAGTCACATCCTCAACCTCGGTCGTCTCGGGCACAGCATCGGCCAGATCGGCAAGAACCTCCGCCGAGTCTTCCGACACGTCGGGCAGCTCAACCTCTGGAACAGAAGACAGAGCATCCGCGACCGACGTATCCTCGGGCTCATCATCAGGCTCAGAACTGGCCAGATCGGACAAGATATCATCCGACGCGTCCTCTTCCGCCGTAAGCTCGATATCTGGCAGGCTGGACAGGATGTCATCTGCGGCGGTGTCTTCAACCTCATCAGCCGGTGCAGCGTCGGCCAATTCCGCCAGGATATCGCCTGATGTGTCGGCTACCTCAGTAACCTCGGTTTCCGGCAGCGAAGACAAAGCGTCCGAGAGAGAGGTATCCTGAGCCGTTTCCTCGGGTGCGGAAGCTGCCAGATTGGACAGGACATCCGCGCTGTCATCCACAGGCGCTTCGGGTTCAACCGAGTCGGGCAGTGAGGACAAAGCATCTGCGACAGTTGTATCTTCAGGTGCGTCTTCGGGAGCTTCAGCCGCCAGATCGGACAAGATGTCAGCCGATTGATCCTGTTCCTCGGCGGTCTCAACCTCGGGCAAAGACGCAAGCGCATCCTCCATCGAATTGTCGGCAGGGGAATCCTCGGGCATCATATCCCGCAAGGCGTCCAACGTGGCCTCATTGTCCTGCTCTGGGAGCGAACTGCCCGCAAGCGCGCCCAGAAGGGCCGGGTCGGCCAGCACTTTTTCGATCAGTGTCTCGGCCCCGGTCTTCCCATCCATATAGGCCATCAAGGTCGACAATTGCGTGCGGGCCTCAAGCAATTTACGCAGAGGCTCGATTTTTGACGCGATCTGGGCCGGGGTGAAATCGGCCATTTTCTCGAAAGTCAGATCGACGGCCAGATTGCCCTCACCTGTCAGTGTATTGGGCACGGCAAATTCGACACGCGGGGCCATGGCCTTCATGCGGTCGTCGAAATTGTCGACATCAATCTCAAGGAATTTACGATCCGAGACTGCGGGCGTTTCGACCGTTGACTTGCCGGAGAGATCGCTCATCACGCCCATGACGAAGGGCAGTTGAACCTTTTTCTCGGCCCCGTAAAGCTCCACATCATATTCAATCTGAACGCGCGGCGCCCGATTGCGGGCGATGAATTTCTGAGAGCTGTCAGCCATCGGCCTGACCTTTCAACTCGGACACTTCACGCCGCAGGGCGCGAACTTCGACCAGCAGTTCCTTGACGCGATCGTCTACGATATCGGTCTCGCTGCGCACCAGTTCTCGCAGATGCGAGAACTCCTCAACCGACTCGTCCTCCACAGCGGATTGCATAGTGTTGACCAGCAGACCGATGAACAGGTTCAGAACCGAGAAGGCAGTGATAACGATGAAGGGTACGAAGAAGATCCAGGCGGTGGGATGAACCTCCATCACTGGGCGGACGATGCCCATCGACCAGCTTTCCAGCGTCATGATCTGGAACAGGGAATAGAGCGATTTGCCCAAGGATCCGAACCATTCCGGGAAATCCGGGCCGTACATCAGAGTCGCCATGACGGCAAAAACGTAGAACACGATTGAGATCATGATGATTACCGCGCCCATACCTGGTAGCGCGTCCAGCAAGGCCTGGACCACCGCCCGCATCTGCGGGATGACCGATAGCAAACGCATCGCCCGGATGACCCGCAACCCACGCAGCGCGGACAGCCCGTCGCGGTTGGGCAGCAATCCCAGCGTAACAACAACAAGGTCAAAGATGTTCCAGGCGTTGTTGAAGAAGCTGAACCGGTAAGCATAGAATTTCATCAACAGCTCGGCCACGAAAATGCCCAGCACGATCTTGTCGATCACAACCAGGGTCGGGCCAATACTCGATTGAACCGAAGGAGAGGTTGATAGCCCCAGCGTGATCGCGTTGAAAATGATCACACCAAGAATGGTGTTGGTTACAGCCTTACGCTCGACAAACTCGCGCACGGTGTCGCGGAGCGTTTCGCTCTTCTCGATACCGGGTTCCACCAACACCTCCTGTTGCTTTGGGTGTCGGGCACGGCGATCCGCACCCGAAGATTTACGTGTTTAACCAACGACGTCGCTGATTCCGTCCACTAGTTTGTAGACCCCTTTGACCGAGGTAAACATTGTCTTGGTCTCTTTCAGAACCGTCATCTTGTCCAGCTTCTTCAGCTTGTCCATGATCGTGGTGTCATCCACTTTCAGACCGTTGCCTTCCATCAGAGCCTCCATCTCGGCCAGGAACTTCTGACGTTCCTCGAGCTTGGCGGCCATGGCGCTGGCCTCGCGCTTGACGGCCATACATTCGGCCCCGAGCTTGACGCCCTCTTTCAAGGTTTTCTGCGACTTCGCAGCCTTCATTAGCTTGTCAGCGGCCTTGCCCAGATCATCGACCTTGTGGCGCGTTTTGGTCGTATGCTCACGATAGAGCGCGCGTTTCTTGTTCGAGTCCTTTTGATAGACCTGATAGCCCTTGATCGCGAAATCCGCGATTTCCTTGGCGATCTTCTTGGCGTCCCGGCCCTTGGTGACCTCATCCCCCATGGCGAGCGCCTTGGCGGTCAGTTTCTTGATCGCCTCCATCGGTTTCTTGACCGAGATACCGGACGTATCGGTAATCCCCTGCCTCTCCGCCGCTTGCATGATCGAGGTGCCGCGCAGCTTGATGTATTTCTGGATGGCGCCTTCTAGGTCCTTGCGCAGTTTTTCTTCACCCTTCAACTGCTGCTGAACCTCTTTGCCCAGATCGTAGACCTGTTTGACAATGGTCTTGTAGGCCATGACGTCCGCGCCCGAGGTCGCCACAAGCCGCGTGACAGCCGTGCCGATCTTGATCACACCAGCTGTCACCTTCAGCGTGGTCTTGACCCGCGCTTCTTTCAGCAACTTGTCCTTGTTCGCCTCAACCTTGATCTGCTTTTCGATCGCCACCTGAGCGGCCCCTTCGGCCGACCGCAGGGCGTTCTTGATCATCTGGTTGGTGGCCTGGATCATCTTCTCGGCTTCGGCCTGAGATTTCTGACCCGGCGTCTTCATCAGCTCGGCGACTTTCTTGTCGAGCTTGACGGCCTCTTGGCTGATCACCGTCTCATAGCGTTCCAGCTCTTTCATGCCGGCCGCTTCAAGACGTTTTAGCGTGGTCGACGGCACCGGACCTTTGGCCGTGACTTCGAATTTGACGTCAACGCGGTAGCTGGGGATCTCGATATACTGAAGCTTGGGCTTCGACCGGATGAGATCGACCACGTAAAACTTGTGAGGTGTAACTGTCTGCTTTGCCATTTTTTCGCGCCTATATTCCGTTTCGTTCCTGCCGGATGAGGTCGGCGCCACGTGGCTTTGGGCCACGGGCGCCGCCCCGTCGCTTAGCCGATCGCTTCTTCCAGCTGATCCTTGCCTTCCGAGGCAATGTCGTTGAACAGCCCAAGCGCCGTGTTGACCGTGTCGAGCGTGCTGGACGCTTCTTTGAAGCCAACCCCGGCATTTGCACCCGCCAGCGTCAGGTTGACGACAACCGGGAATACCTTGTCGAAGATCTGCGCGTATTTCGGATTGCTCGAATTCAGCGCATCCAGCATCTTCTTGAGGTTCGGCGCGTTCTTGTCCGCGTCCGAGACCCGCTTCATCATATCCGAACACCCGTCCAGACCCTTCTGCAACGAGGCACGGGCTTTTTTGAGCTTGTCCAGATACTTACCAGCCTTCTTCGCGTCCGCCTGTTTCATGGCTTTCTCAAGCTTGTCGCATTCCTGCAGGCCCTTCATGATCGCCTGAGACAGTTTGCGCCCGCCAACTTCAAGTCCGGCAACCTTGTTCTGCCACAGGCCATAGTTCTTGTCGCATTTTGGCAGAGTGGCCAGGAACGGCGTATCGGTACCCAAAATACCCTTGAGGACTGAGGCACCAACCTCGGCACCGCCTTGAACCTGCTTTTTGGCCTCGCCTTCCGCGGTGCGATACCGCTTGAGCAGCGTGTCCAGATCGCTTTTGAGGTTCTTCTCGACCTTCTCGGCCTCTTGCGCGGCGTCCTTGATCTTGTCGGCCAGTTGCGCAACACCCCGCACCAGCGAGACAATCCCCAAGGCCAGCGATGCGCCACCTGTTGCGGCCGCACCGGCCACACCTGCGGCACCGCCGACGACACCCAACACGCCAAGCGTGATGTCAAAGCCAGTTTTGACCTTATAGTCCTTGTACTGCTGCTTGCGCTTCACAAAGGCCTGCCAGCGCTTGGCAGGGATCGACTCATAGTGCTTTTTGGCACCGTTCATGATGGTCGCGAGCTTGTCGTCGAACCCTTTAATCAACGCCGCGCGTTTCTTTGCGTCGCTGGCCTTCTTGATAGCCGCATCCGTCGCCATCAGCTCTTTGGCGATCAAGGCAACCAGCTTGTCGGTCACAGCATTGGCGTCATCCACCATCTGCTGCGGCGTGACATAGTCGCCTTCATCTTCCAGAACATCCAGAAGATCATCGTTCAGCTTCAACTGGAACGCATAACCCTTTAGCTCTTTCAGCCAGTCGGGCTTGTATTTCTTGGTAATCTCGGTGCCCAGATCCTTTTTCCAGATGACAACCGACTTACCCAGTTTCTGCTTGGGCGCATCACTCGAGGCCGACTTAGCCCGAGCCGCTGCGTCCTTTTTCTTTTCCTCGAGTTCCTTTTCTTTCTTGTCGATGATCTTGGGGTACTTTTTCAGGACCGTCACTGTATCCGAGTGCTTGCTGCCCGCGAGCTTCACAGCCTCGGCAACCTTGCGCTTGACGTTGGACAAGGCTTTCAAAGTCTTGTCCCAATCCATCTGATCTTCGGCGACCTGGTATGCTTTCAAAGCATCGCCCAGGCCGGTTTTCTTCATCAGCTTCGGTTTGTTCTTGGACCACCATTTCTGATCCAGTTCCGGTGTCATAGTCGCCTTCATAAAGTGTCCCCTTTCTCGGTCAGACGCATCATGCGTTGCGCTCAATCAAACCCGTAAGTGAAGTCCCCGTCTGTGACGTCGATCACGACTTTGGAAACTTCTTCGCCCTCCATCATTCTTTTCAGGAATTCTGCCGATATATCCGGCAGCATTGTATTGGTCACGATCGCGTCGATCATACGACCACCGCTGTCCAGCTCCTGACAACGGTTGACGATCTCGTCCACCACGGCGTCGGTGTATTCGAATGGTACACCATGAGCAGATTCGACGCGCTTTTTGATTCGCCGTAGTTGTAGCTTTGTAATCTCGCCCAGCATCTCGGGGCTGAGCGGATAATAGGGAATCGTCACCAAACGACCCAACAGCGCTGGTGGGAACACCTTCAGCAGCGGATCGCGCAGCGCCTTGGCCATGCCTTCGGGATCGGGCATCAGATCCGGGTCCGCGCACATATCCATGATCATCTCAGTGCCGACATTCGAGGTCAGCAAGATCAGCGTGTTCTTAAAGTCGATCACGCGGCCCTCGCCATCCTCCATGACGCCCTTGTCAAAGACCTGAAAGAATATCTCGTGCACGTCCGGATGGGCTTTTTCGACCTCATCCAGCAGCACGACGGAGTATGGCTTGCGCCGCACCGCTTCGGTCAGCACACCACCTTCGCCGTAGCCGACATAGCCCGGAGGGGCGCCTTTCAGGCTGCTGACGGTGTGGGCCTCTTGGTATTCCGACATGTTGATGGTGATGACGTTCTGTTCGCCGCCATACAGCACCTCGGCCAAGGCCAGAGCGGTTTCGGTTTTACCAACGCCGCTTGTACCCGCCAGCATGAAGACACCGATGGGCTTGTTCGGGTTGTCCAGCCCCGCGCGGCTGGTCTGAACGCGCTTGGCGATCATCTTCATCGCGTGGTCCTGACCGATTACACGCTGGGCCAGACGGTTTTCCAGATTTAGGATCGTATCGATCTCATCCTTGACCATGCGGCCCACGGGGATACCGGTCCAGTCACCAACCACGCTGGCCACCGCCTGATGATCCACGATGGGCAAGATCAGCGGGCTGTCGCCCTGCACTTCTTCCAACTCAGCGTTCTTGGCTTTTAGTTCGGCCAATAGTGCCTCACGGTCGATGGGCTGTGCGTCTGGAGCCTCTTCGGTCGCGGCTTCGCCTTCGGCGGTACCCGTTCCTTCGATCTCCTGCCCGCCAGCGCGGAGCTTGGCGCGTAGGTCGAGGATTTCTTCGACCACTTTCTTCTCGGCCTCCCAACGCCCGTTTAGTTCGGCCAACCGCGCCTCTTCCGCCTCTTTCGCGGCATTCACCGCCTCGCGCCGGTCGGCGATGTCATAGCCTGCGGTCTCGTCCCGTTCGATGATTTCCAGTTCGGTGGTCAGAGCCTCAATCCGGCGCTGGCTGTCGTCCACCTCAGCCGGAACCGCGTGCTGAGACACCGCGACCCGCGCGCAGGCCGTATCCAGCAGGCTGACCGATTTGTCCGGCAACTGCCGCGCTGGGATATAGCGGGCGGACAGCGTCACTGCGGCTTCGATCCCCTCGTCCAGCACCTGCACGCGGTGGTGTTTTTCCAGCATCGAGGCGATGCCGCGCATCATCAGAACCGCTTTTGGGATATCGGGCTCTTCCACATGCACCACTTGGAAACGGCGGGTCAGAGCCGGGTCTTTCTCGATGTATTTCTTGTACTCAGCCCAAGTGGTCGCGCCGATGGTGCGCAGAGTGCCACGCGCCAGCGCCGGTTTCAGAAGGTTGGCCGCGTCGCCGGTTCCGGCAGCGCCACCTGCCCCGACCAAAGTATGCGTCTCATCGACAAACATCACAATCGGAGTGGGACTGGCCTGAACCTCATCAATCACCTGACGCAGGCGGTTTTCAAACTCGCCCTTCATCGATGCGCCCGCTTGCAACAGGCCCACATCCAGAACCAGCAAACGCACATCTTTCAGCGCCGGAGGCACGTCGCCCCTAGCAATCCGGAGGGCAAACCCTTCGACCACGGCAGTTTTACCAACGCCCGCCTCACCGGTCAGGATCGGGTTGTTCTGACGGCGGCGCATCAGCACGTCGACGATTTGGCGGATTTCTTCATCACGGCCCACGATGGGATCAATCTCACCATTGCGCGCCTGTTCTGTCAGGTCGGTGCAGAACTGCTCCAGCGCTTCGCCCTTGCCCATCGCTCCGGGGGCCATTGCGCCGCTAGCCTCCCCCGGCTCGGCGCCGCCGCCCACGTTCGAGCCATCCTGCGCGCCGAGCGTATCCTCGGGTGAACCATCGGTAGCCTGAGCAAAGCTGTCAGCCAGATCATCCGCTCCGATCTTAGCCAGTTCCGGCGACATGCTGGCCAAGATGTTGCGCAAAGCAGGCGTCTTGAGCATGCCCAGGATCAGATACCCCGTCCGCACCTTGCTGTCGGAATACAGCAACGAGCCCCAAACCCAACCGCGTTCCATCGCGTCCATTAGGTGATCCGAAAGGTCCGAGATCGAGGACGCTCCGCGCGGCAGCATATCCAGGCTGCGCGTCAACTCCGACGCAATCTTGCCCGGATCCAGGTCGTAGTGCTGAATGATGCGGTGAATGTCACTGTCCTGGCCGTTCAGGATCTGATGCAGCCAGTGTTGGATTTCGACATACGGATTGCCCCGCATCTTGCAGAACACGGTGGCCCCTTCGATGGCCTGATAGCCCAGCTTGTTCAGCTTGCCGAACAGCGATACGCGGCTGATTTCCGTCATCTTCAATACCTCTCGTTATGGGCCAGTTCTTCGGCCTCGAATTCTTGTGATACGTATCCCGGATACAGGATCAGATCATCCGCATCCGGGCGGTTCTGTTCAGGATCATCGCGGGTTCGAATCCAGCTGGTATGACCCAGCTGCGTCGTTCCACCCAGCGAGGCGCGCGGCACCTCATCACCGGCCAGCACCAGATTGACCTCCCAATCTAAGGTGTCACCGGCATAGGTGCGGATAATTGCCTCCATCCGTTCCTGAGAAACGCCGCCGGGGAGCAGGCGTTTGTAATCTTCCAGCGACAGTGGCCCGATGCGAATACGGAACTTGGCCGCGCGTGACCAGACGCGGTTGCCGATGCTGGTCGATTGCCCCAATCGCGCGGGCGAGCCGAGCTGCCAAGTGTCGTCCGGCTCCAACTCCAACCACGAGCCGACGAATTGCTGCACATGCGATTCGACCCCGAAATAGTCCGACAGGATCGCGATCATGCCTTCGACCGTTTTCGTCCCTGACCCGAGATGCCCCGCAAAGAAACGGCGCAGCATGTCTGGCATCGCATCGCGGTCGCTATAATCCGCACCCTTGAACCCGGCCAAAGCCGCCACGCGCTGTTCAAACGGATCATCGCCCCGGTCAAAGCTGGGGGCAGGCTCTGCAGCGGCCCAGGCACGATAGAGCAGACTCATCATCCGGTGGGTCAGCATATCGGCAAAGGCCACGAAAGTCGGGTCGCGGTGGTTGCGCTGCCGGTCGCGGGCGAACTCAGTCAGGTGAAGGGGCAGAGGGCCTTGCGGACCGAAAAACCCAAAGAACAGGTTGTTGAGTTTGCCCGGTGCGCCGTCGGTCGCCGGTTCAAACCGCGTCAGCGTGTTGGGCGGAAAGGCCAGTGAGACATCCTGCCCCAAACGCACGCGATCCTCGCGCGGGCGGCGCGATTCACCCAGGCGCGGCGCATCTGCATAATGCGCTTCGATCACCCTTAACGCCTGAAAGACATGATGCCTTTCAGGATCAGCCGCCAGCGCGGCCAGCAGGCTCAGATGATCCTGCCCAGTCCGGCCGCTGGTCGCCATCTGGCAATCTCTCCTCGTCGTTCGGTTTTCAGCACGGTTTCCGTGAAGCTGTTGATCGTGGTGTATTTGCGGAAGAACCGCTCGAGCACCGCGCCCAGCACATAGACGCTGGTGCCTTCGTAGAAACTTTCGTCGAATCCCAGCGTGATCTCTAACCCGCGCACTGCCGTGCTTAGGACCTCGTCGCTCATCCGGCGGACGATGGGGCGACTAGAGACTGAGACCACACCTTCAAGCTGTTTCTCGGTCACGCGGTTGCCGAGCGGTGCATAGATGCCGAGCAACTCGCGCAAAGCGCCCGCCCCGCCTTCTTTCCCGTCGCCTGCAATGGACAGGTAGTTGAGGCTGAGGTGGCTGATCAGCTTCCACGCAGCATCACCCTGCGCCAAGGTCGCGTGTGGGCGCGTGGGTGTGACCGGCGTCCGGATTGTCTTTACCGGACCACCGTCAGGCAGGTGGAAGACGTCATCGCCGCCTGCGGCCAGCAAGAGGGGCAAATCGCGGTTGGAGCACAGCGCCTCAATCGCCAATTGCTCCAACGATCCGGGATAGGGCGCTTGTGCCCGGTCGACCAATGTCAGGTAGACCTCGGACCCCAGATATGAGGTCCGCACGCCCCGCAACCGTTCCTTTTCATTACGCTGCCGCATCCGGCGTTTGATCGTGTAATAAGCCGAGTGATTGTCGCCCGCAGCCGTCAGATCGGTGTCGCTATAGAAGGGGCGGAAAGGAATATCCCCCTCTTCATCGGATTGAATCCCGGTGACACGTTCAATCCCAAAAATCTCATAGTCGAGACCCGCTGTACGGTTGGGCACCACGTGATGCTGCATGTCCATCTGGGTGATATGCACCCGATCGCAGCGGCGGTGGAACAGGTTCACCGCGGGCACCGCGTTCAGGGCAAAGGCCGCAGGGGTCACGGCGGGGGCGACATCGCGCACCCCGTCCTGCAACAGAATGTAGATATCCACATCCGTGCCCGCCGATTTTTCGAGCGCGGGTCGCAGGCCGGTCAGTTCCACAAAGAGGAACCGTTCCGGCATCGCAAAATATTCCTGCAGTAGGCGATAACCGTCGAAGGACTGGCGCGGGGTTGGCAACAGGGCCTCATCTGCCTCAAACCCTTTGGGCACCACATCCGCAGTCGTTAGCCGAGTGGTCCAATCCGCGCGGCGGTCCGTCGAGCGGCCCGTCAGCCCAACACATTGGGTGGCCAGCAGTTCATGCAGGGCCCAAGCCTTGCCGCTCTGGGTATCCAGATGCATCACAAGGCTGTCCATTCCCAGTTCGGCCATCGGCTCACCGTCGGTGCGGTTCAAACGCAGGCGAATACCGGCGCGCGCGTCGGTGTCGCGCGCCACCCCGGCAGCCACCAGCTCTCCCCGGCCGTCAATGTACTCGGCTTCGGTGATTTCAATCGGCCAGAGGGTGAGGTCCGAGGACGTGGTGAACTCACACGCAGTTTGTTCGCCCTCGGCCAGGCGCGCGCGCAAAGTGGTGCCACGCGGGATCGGGTAGCCTTCTTTCAGGGCGGCATTCCCGACGTCGGGCTCCATCTGTGCCACCATCATCGACGGTGTCGGGGCCAGGTAATGCGGATAGACAATCTCGAGCAGGTTCGAGGTGAAGGTCGGGAACTGCATGTCCAGTTCCAGCTGAACCCGAGCCGCCAGAAACGCGCTACCTTCGAGCAGACGTTCGACATAGGGGTCGACAACCTCGATCCCCTCCATCCCTAAGCGAGAAGCGATCTTGGGATAGGCATTCGCAAACTCGGCCCCCATTTCACGCAGGAAGGCCAGTTCGGTTTCGTAGTGTTTCAGAAGCCGTGTATCCATCGCGCCTAGCTCCGCTCGATCGAGACTTCGCCGGTGGTCACGTCGACCCGGCTGCGCAGATACAATTCCAAGGGCATGGGCTGCGCCCACATCACCGCGCGGATGTCATAGTCCACATGCATTTCGCCCGATTGCTTTTCCGAGCGCAATTCGACCGCGACCGAGCCTTTCACAATACGAGGTTCAAACACCTCAATGGAATCCGCTATGGATTTCTGAATGCGCTGGGCCTGACGCAGGGTTGAGAACGAGCCCGAGGTCTGCCGGATGCCGTAGTTCAGGACCGACTTCGATGCGTAAGGATAGACATCCTCATCGATCAGATCGGATTGATCGGTGGTGTTGAGCAACATGGACAGATCGCGCTGAATGATCTCGCGCAGGCGCCCGACGTCAATCACGCGGGAATCCCGCCCCTCTTTCAACTGATCCGGCGCGTCATCCGTCAACCGATCCAGAAGCGAGGGTTGCAGGCGTTCGGCAAGGGTCTTCTCAGCCATCTCCCGCCGTTTCCCCGGCACCGGTCGCCACGTCCAGAACCAGTTCGCGAATGTCCAGAAGCGCGATGTCGGACTTATCTGTCGTCAGCAAACGCTGGCCCAGCCCGACAAAAGTTTCGCCGCCGGCATCGACCCAGGTGGTCGCCCGCGCCAGACGGGCGGCATCATCGCCCTGCTCAGTCGAACCGGCATAACGTGTTGGGATCAGGGCGGCGAGTTCTCCTCCGCTGGCAACGGTCAGTGTGCAGGCTGTCCAGACCGCGTCACGCAGGTCGCTGGGCGGTTCGATGTCGATCCGCACGATCTGGGAAAAGGGCAGCCAGAAATAGCGGCCGTTCACAATCGCTTCGAGGACCGGCCCCAGCCGCATATCGGCATCAGCGATCCATTCAAAAGCTTCGCCATTGACCGTGCCGGATGTTGTCGGCGCTGCATCGAACGCTTTTGCGCGTAACTCGGCGGCCTGGTCGAAATGTCCGCCAGCTGTCAGTTTCTGTGCCTCGATCAGATGGGCCAGCCACTCTTCTGGCTCACCAAAAATCATCGGGGTCTTTTCCCCGGCAAAGACTTTTTCGCGATAGACTTCGCAAATGATGGCCTCGCGGTAGGTTTTGGCCATCATCGTGGCCGCTTCATCCATCTCCGCGCTCAGTTTCAACTGGGTGATCGCGCGTTTCCAGTCGCCCATTACACAGAGCAGCTGAAACAGAAAAATCCGCAGCTTGGCGTCTGCGGGATTGGCACGGACTTTATCTTGCAGAGTGGCCAATGTGGCCGCCAGATCGCCTGATTTAAGATGCTCTTCCGGCGTCATGTAACCCTCGCGCAGTCAGGATGGAAAAAGTGCAAAAGCCCCGGCGGCAAATGCCACCGGGACCTGTAGTTGTTTGAAACCTTAGCTGACGTCGCCGGTTTCCAGGTTCCACAGGAACTCGTTGCAATCGCTGAGCTTGCCGGTTTTGAAGTCGGCGATCTTGTATTTGACCGAGATGCCACGATACGCGACGGTCCAGGTTTCCGACGGGATCGAGTCTTCGCCGCCATCGACCGAGTAGCTGTCCACGATTGCGTCACGCAGCTTGATGATCAGATAAGGCTCCATGCCTTTCTTTTCGTCGTCGCCAGACCGGCACATATGGATGAGCATTTCCGAGTTCGACTTGCCCGACGCGACATAAGTCATGATCTTGGCAGACGCTTTGCTGAGTTCGGTGTTCAGGGTCACTTTGCCGAAGTTCGCGTTGGCATAGCCGCGCTGCGTGGTGCCCATGTCGGACATGTCCAGCGTCCGCTCAACCTCCCACGAGATCGACTTAACCGCGATCCAATCTTTGTGCTGTTTTTCCCGTGCTTCGCCCGGGAAGTCCATCTGTACAAATACGTTTTCCATTTTAGCCTTCCTCTTTTCTAGTTTCTAAACCCGGTTTACCGGAGGGTCGTAACGACGGCAGTGAAACACATCACATGCCGCCAATTTTTTTTGACCTTTATCCAGCTTTTTCGGACGGAAGTTTCGATACGAGACGCAGAGAGACCGACAGGCCTTCCAGCTGATAGTGCGGGCGCAGGAAGAATTTGGACGTGTAGTAGCCCGGATTGCCTTCGACATCTTCCACAACCACTTCGGCCGAGGCCAAAGGCTTACGTGCTTTTTCCGCTTCGGCCGAAATATCGGCGTTGAAGTCCACGTATTGGTTGATCCAGCCCTGCAGCCACGACTCCATATCCTGACGGCTTTTGAACGAGCCAACTTTGTCACGCACCATGCATTTCAGGTAATGCGCGAATCGGCAGGTCGCGAACAGATAGGGCAAGCGCGCAGCCAGGTTGGCGTTCGCGGTTGCATCCGCATCATCATATTCCGCCGGCTTGTGCAGCGATTGCGCGCCGATGAAGGTCGCCGAATCGCTATTCTTGCGGTGGATCAGAGGCATCATGCCGTTTTTAGCCAGTTCCGCCTCGCGACGGTCCGAGATCGCGATCTCGGTCGGGCATTTCATGTCCACGCCGCCATCGTCAGTTGGGAAGGTATGCGCGGGCAGGCCCTCGACCGTACCGCCGCTTTCCACGCCACGAATGCGCGAACACCAGCCATATTCCTTGAAGGACCGGTTGATGTTCACCGCCATACCATAAGCCGCGTTGACCCAGTTATATTTGTCACTGGTTGCACCGCTGGTGTCTTCTTCGAACGCGAATTCCTCAACCGGTTCGGTTTTCGAGCCATAAGGCAGACGACCGAGGAAGCGCGGCATTGCCAGACCGACGTATTTCGCATCTTCACTGTCGCGCAGCGACCGCCATGCGGCATACTCCGGTGTCTGGAAGATCTTGGTCAGATCGCGCGGGTTGGCCAGTTCCGACCAGCTGTCCATCTGGAACAGGCTGGGCTTGGCCCCGGTAATCAGAGGTGCATGCGCGGCAGCGGCGATCTTGGACATCTCGCCCAGCAGCTCAATATCCTGCGGGCTGTGGTCGAAGTGATAATCCGCCACCAGCGAGCCATAGGGCTCACCACCAAACTGGCCGAACTCTTCTTCATAGAGCTTTTTGAAAATGGGCGACTGATCCCATGCAGTTCCTTTGAACTTGCGCAGGGTCTTGTGCATGTCCTTCTTCGAGATGTTCATCACTCGGATTTTCAACATCTCGTCGGTTTCGGTGTTGTTCACCAGATAATGCAGACCACGCCACGCGCTTTCCATCTGCTGGAAATCTTCGTGATGCAGGATCAGGTTGACCTGTTCGGTCAGTTTCTTGTCGATCTCGGCGATGATACCTTCGATCGACCGCAAAGCGTCGTCCGAGATCAGGCCGGTATTGGCCAGCGCCTGTTCGGCCAGCGTCTTGACTGCGCTTTCAACAGCGGTTTTCGCCTGATCCGACTTGGGGCGGAACTCTTTCGTCAGCAGAGCCTCGAATTCAGAGGACCCAAACGCGGTTGCGCCTTCGGCGGCTTCTACCTTGGCTTCTTCTTCGGCCATCTTTTACTCCTCCTCGGCGGCGTCAGCGCCGGGTTTGGGCTGGGCTGCCAGTGTCTTCAGCAGCGACGGATCCTGCATGATTTTCGAAATCAGATCCTCGGCCCCGGTTTTACCATCCATATATGTCAACAAGTTGGACAGCTGGGTGCGCGCATCCAGCAATTCCTTGAGCGGCTCAACCTTCGCGGCAATCGCGGCGGGGCTGAAATCATCCATGCTCTCGAACGTGATGTCGACGGCCAGATTGCCTTCGCCCGTCAAGGTGTTCGGCACGGTAAAGGCCGCGCGCGGCGCCATCGACTTCATCCGGTCGTCGAAATTGTCGACGTCAATTTCCAGGAACTTGCGGTCGGCCACGGCGGGCTGCTCGACCTCGGATTTCCCGGCAAGGTCGCTCATGACGCCCATGACAAAGGGCAACTGGACCTTCTTTTCGGCACCATAGAGTTCAACATCATATTCGATCTGAACCCTCGGAGCCCTGTTCCGGGCTATAAATTTTTGTGAACTGTCAGCCATCTGATGCTCCTCGATTCATCCATCAGTGTTTCTTTTCAATCCGGTGTTCGGCTTGCGCCCAAACGGATCAATAATCGTCATCGTCGTCTTCTTTTATGCCGCCGATCTGGCGCACCTCGTCCAGACCCTCTTTTGCCATGTCTTCGATAATCGTAAGAAAATCGGCATTAACAAGGCGTTTGGCGCGTTCCAGCAGAATGGGTAGCGGACTGGAAGGTTCGCATCGCTCGTAGTAGTCCATGATGCGTTCGAGCATTCGGGTGACATCCTCGGGCGTGTTGATCGCCCCACCGCCGCCACCGCCCGACGCCATCGGCGCGGCCGGGGCACCCGATGGGCTACTTGGACTGTCATCGTCGCCGGAATCGTCTTCTTCGGCCTCGCCCACATCGGCATAGCTGGCCAACGCCTGCTTGATGCTTTTCAGCGCATCAGACAGAGGCGTCAGATCCGGACCTTCGCCGGGAGTTTTGTCACTGAAAACAGCATCGATTGCCTCGACATCGTCCAGAGCCGTGGACGCCGCATCGGCATTGGCCTCCAACACCTCGTCATCGGTGTCCTTGAACGCCGCGGCAACCCCGGTTGCATCCGGAGCGTCGTCCAGATCTGCGGGCATGTTGATGCGACCTTCGGCGACATCCAGATGGCGCAGGGTCATCCGACCGAACATGCGGCTGTCCGTCAAAGCGGTCCGACGCAAGGCGCGTACCATCCGATCTGACGAGGCCAGACCGCGCACCGCATTGATACGCATGGTGGCATCGCCGTCGTCTTCATCCAACTCGGGGTGGCAGGTATCCCAATTGTCTTCCAGCAGAGATTTCACATAGCCCACGGCTGAGGCAAAGGCGGGAAGGCCCTTTGTGTGCAAAACAGCCTCGGCCAGATAGATCGCGGCGCGAATGTCATGGCTTTTTTCCATGACGGCGAGGGCCTTTTCCTCGACATCGCGCCAGTCCTGTTCTTCGGCCGCAACGACCTCATCGCCCATCTGACGCTCTTCGCCCGGCTGGGCCGCGATCTCAAGGTCCGTAAAGGCCGGATCGTATTCCAGATTTTCTCCGCTGGGGGGTTCGTCGTCTCTGGGCTCCAGATAAGATGAAAGGTCCATTTTATTCCCAATACCGTCCTGTTCGATCGCAGCTTGTTGTTCTTGTTGAATCGCTTACAGCAGCGCCTGCAATCTTGTGTATGAATTAGTTCACATGATGGCGAAACTCGCAAACACTTCCAGTTTCCTCCGCGGCTTGTGTGGTTAATCGGTCGCAATGCGCGGACCAAGTCGAGATCAATATACACATTTTCCCGACCCGCCGTACCGTTTGTTTACGCCAGGGCAAGTTCATTGTTCCACCGCGAGCGCGACCCACTGCAAAAATATCTTCCCGCATGCGCCCTGTTTCTGCAATGTTCAGTGCTAAGACCCGCGACGCAAGACATCGGATGTGGGTTCAACGACCGGCAGCAGAGGTAGGAAGATGAGAAAATCGCTTTTCGGCGCAGTTGCGTTGACACTGATGGCCGCAACCGCGCAGGCCGATGAGGGCCGCCTTGGAATCGAACTGAACAAATTCGAACCCGCCGACAACGGCGGATGCCGCGCGTTCTTCCTATTTCGCAACCGGACTGACAACAGTTTCGAAGAATTCGAGATGTCGCTGGCCATCCTCGACAGCAATGGTGTGATCGACCGGCTTCTGTCCATCGACGCGGCCCCCCTGCCCGTTCAACGCACCGTTCTGAAACTGTTCGAAATCCCCGAGATTGAATGCTCCAATATCTCGGAGGTACTGCTGCATGACCTGCCGGCCTGCAAGCCCCAGAACGCCGAGCCTCTGGATTGCTTCCCACTGCTGGCGCTGGGCAGCAAGACCTCAGCCAATCTGGCGCAATAGATCATGTTCGGGCTGGAGACACTGGGCGCAGGAGGCCCAATCATCGCAATCCTTGGCGCGTTGTCGCTGCTCTCGGTCACTTTGATTGTCATCAAAGCGATGCAACTGGCCCCGGTTCGGTCCGGCGGAGGCGCGAGGGACACGGCGCTGGTGCAATGGTCCAAGGGCGACAAGCAGGCGGCACAGGCAGCCGTCGCTGCGGGGAAATCTCCGGCTGATCGCGTATGCGCCTATGCCATGCAGGCGCTGAACGATGGGTTCAAGGGACCCGCCTTGATGGCCGAACTTACTCGTCGCGGCAATCAGGAATTCGCCGCCATGAACACATGGATTCGCGTGCTGGAGCTGATCGCGATGATCTCGCCCCTGCTCGGCCTGTTGGGGACTGTGACCGGTATGATCCAGTCGTTTCAGGAGCTGGAGCTGGCGCAAGGCGCGGCCAATGCCTCGGTCCTTGCGGGCGGGATTTGGCAGGCCCTGCTGACCACCGCCGCCGGTCTGCTGGTCGCCATCCCCGCAGCTGTCGGCGCATCGCTGCTGTCGGGCCGAGCAGAAGCGGGCGCTCAGGCGATCGAGAACGCGGTCGGGCAGCTGATGGTGATCGAGGAACGCGGCACGCAATAGGGGATCACACATGTCCGCCGAGCTTAGCCTGAACAGACGCAGACCGACACGGCCCCTGATCTCACTGGTGCCGATGATCGACGTGATGCTGATCCTGCTGGTGTTCTTCATGGTGACCTCGACCTATCTGAACCTCGACATGATCCCAGCATTGGCTCAAGCGGATCGGTCTGCACCCTCCGGCACCTCGGGTGAACCCGCCAGCGCCATAGTGATCCGTATCGGAGGCGACGGAGCGCCCTATTTCCGCGGGCAAGCGCTGACCTCTGAGGACCTTGAGGCGCTGTTGTCCGACAGAATCGCCCAGGCTCCGTCAACTCCGGTGATCGTTCTACCCACCGGCAGCGCCCGCATGCAGGCGCTGGTCACTGTCATGGACGTCATCACCCGCGCAGGCGTGACCAATATGCGCGTCGTCCGGCTGGAGGCGCGCCCATGAGGATCACTCGTCCCGCCCCGCGCCATCACCCCGAAACCATCATCGCCCTGATAGATGTCGTCTTTTTTCTACTGGTCTTCTTCATGCTCATCGGACGCATGGACGCCACCGCGCCATTCGACGTGACCCCGCCGGTGTCGCAATCCGGAGCGGATATGCCAGCGGGCGGATTGACCCTGTCGGTGAGCGCTGATGGCCAATTGGCCCTGGACGGAACAGAGCTTTCGGCGGATCAGATCGCGCAATCGGTTGAGGCGGCGCTGTCCGAACAGCCCGACCTGCTGCTCCGCATCAACGCCCATCAGGATGCCGCCCTACGAGAGGTCTTGCCCTTGATCGTCACGTTCGAGGCGATGGGCGCGCGGGATGTGGTGCTGGTCGTTACACCTCCGGGTCCGGTCCGGTGACGCGCACTCCTTTGATATGGGGCGTCGCGCTGTTCTGCTCGGTCACAATTCACGCCGTGGCAGCGGTCGTTCTGCTTTGGTCTACTGAGCCTGAACCCGTGATCGAGCAGCCCGTACCGGAAACACGGATGCAGCTTTCCGCGCATCAGGTGAAACAAAGCACCGCCGCGCAAGCGCAGCCGGATACAGCGGCGACCTCAACCGAAGAAACCAGCGGCGCGCGGCTGGCCCAAGGTGCTATTCCGCAATCCTCGGCCCCAGAGATTACCGCGAATGCCCTAAGCCTAAGTGCCAGCGACCAGGTGGCCAACCAAACGCAGGCTTTGGCGGCCGTTCCGGACAAGCCGCAACCTGTCGTTGCCGAACAGGCGGTTCCGGTAACTCTGGCCTCGGCCGAGTTGCCGGTAACCACGTTGACTTCTAACCTTGCTCCGACGGACTCGGTGGCGTTGACCCAACCTTCTTTTGATGCCGCTCAGGCCGTGCAGGCGCGGCCCGTCGCTTTGACCCAAACCCAACCGGACGTCCCAAAGGCCAAGGCGGCCGATGTGTTTTCGGCAACCGGCGATTCCCCGATTGATCCCGTAAGCCTCGCCGCCTTTCAAAGTTTCACGCGCCCCGAAGATGCGGGTGAGGCGGCTGAAGACCTGCGTGATGGCATAGACGGTCTGCTGGCCCAGGTACCCTGTTCACGCCTTCAGGTGCAGTTCCTTCCAGAAACAAATACCCTCGAACTGATCGGTCATATCCCAGAAAACGGCCTTCGCGGGCCTGTCCTTTCGGCGCTTCAGGCGCAGATGGGAGCCAATATTCAGGTCACCGACAATCTGCTGATCCTTCCCCGACCCCAATGCGGCGCGCTTAGCGGGATCGTCGATGTGGGCTTGCCACAATCGACCGACCAGATCACCAACCCCCTGCTGGTGGGCGATGATATTCACACGCGGGAGTTTCGCTACGCCTCAGGTCAGCAACTGGTCCTTGATCTGACCGGAGCCGACTACGACGCCTATATCTATGTCGACTATTTCGACGCCGACGGTCAGGTCATACATCTCAGCCCAAACGCATCGGTCCCGCTTGCCAGAACGCCCGCCAAATCTGCATTCAAAATTGGCGCTGAGAAACAAGGCGATCCCGGCCTTTTCATCACCATCGGCCCTCCATACGGACAAGAAATCGCAGTGGCCTTTGCAGCGTCGACCCCGCTCTTTGACGAGGAAAGACCCTTGATCGAGCCGGCAGGACCTTACCTTGAGTTCCTCAAGGATCGAGTCGCCGACGCCCGCGCCAACGACCCGGAATTCAAAGGCGAATGGGTCTATTTTTTCATAACCACGTCCGAATAGGTCAGCCGCGGGCTACCAATCGACCCTTTCATAGGCCTCCGTCTCTATACTCGTTATCTCGGCGTGTGATGGCGAGATAACGTCTTCATTCAGAACATCGTCTGTGTCGTTTTGCGCAGCGTCGGATGAATCAGCATCCCAAGATGCTACATCCCCGTTGCCCGAGGCATTCGCAAAAAACGCGAATTCATCCGGCGCATCGAGTTTCGTAAGCGCATCAACATCTCCAACCTCCATCGAAAACGCGGTTGTCGATGTCACCGGCGCGCCGTTAAAGCCGGTATCCGAGATCACGATCTGGCCTTCAATTGCGCCCTCGAACCCCGGTGGTGGCGAGATTTCAAGGTAGCCAATATCCCAGCCGCTCACATCAACCGGCCCCCCATCCGACATCACCGCGGCCTCTGCGCCTACAATCAGGCTGTTGGCTGGCAACCCCTCAATTGCCACATCCGCCTGATCGCTGGCACCCGTCAGGTCAATGCCAAGCGCCAAGGTCCCATTTTCCTCAATCGCCAACCCTGGATCCGCCTGGACTAGGGCGCGGCCCTCTGTATCAGGGCCATCCCATTCCAGTTTTAGACCCGCATGCCCGTAGTTTTCGAAATACCTAACCTCGATATCATGGATGCCCGGGTCGAGCTCGATCTGACCGGCTCGGGTCCTATAGGCGTGGAGACCATCATTCTCGATCACCTCGACACCATTGACGAATAATACGACGCCATCATCGCCTCCGGCAAAGAACGTGTATGTACCGCCTTCTTCGACCGAAATGCGCCCCTCCAAGCGGGCGCCGAATGTGTCTTTTGATCCGCCTTCCCAAAACGAGTCAGCGCTGTTTTTGTAGTTAATTTCAGACACGATTTCCTGATGTGCCGGGTCGGCGCTCCAATCAATGTCGTCCAATTTCGACAACCTACTTTCCGCATCGAAGTAACTGGCCTGAAATCCTCCAATCACTTGCGCAGTCGGGGCAAAAACCTGCGCCGGGTGAACCTCGAATGACACTGTCTGGACAGCATCTTGGCTACCACCTAATTCGGTTGGAGTGGAGGAACGTACCCCCACATCAATAGGGCCCGAGAAATCGAATGGAGGCTCTATGGTCAGCAAGTCCCCCTGCCAACCTTCCATTTCCAACGTGCCGTCCGGCCCTGCAACATGGGTCTGACCATCCACTTCAACCTGCGTTCCGGGCGGCAATCCATCCAAGGCAAACAGGATATCGTCGCCAATTTCCAAAGCCGCTGAGTCGATATCGAAGGCCAGCGGAGTCCCCGCCACTACCTGCGCCTGGGCGACATCCGGGGCCGAAACAAGCTGTCGACCGTCAAGGCCGGGGCCATCCCATTCCAGTTTTAAGCCTGCGTGGCCAAAATTCTCGAAATAGCGCACTTCAATCGAATGCGCTCCCGGTTCGAGGTCAATCTGACCTGATCGGGTTTGGTAGCCATGCAGACCATCGTTGTCGATGACCGGCACGCCATCAACTAGCAGCATAGCACTATCGTCCGCACCAAGATGGAAGGAGAAAGTCCCGCCCTCCGAAACCTGTACCGTTCCGGTGACCTCAACGCCGAACGTGTTTCGCGACCCGCCTTCCCAAAAGGACCCGCGGCTGATTTCGTAGTTAACCTCCGTCGTGACCTCCTGATGCGTTGCAGGGGCGTCCCAATTCACATCCTCAAGTCGCGTCACGCTGTGGCCGGCATCGAAATATTTGGCGTGAAACCCGGTGCCAATCGACATATCGGGCCTGTCTGCAATAGAGATCGAAAGTGTCTCGGTCGTGCTTAACCCGCCTTCGTCGATGACAGTCACGTCAATGGTCAAGGCCTCAGCCTCACTGCGATCAAGCGCAACATTTGGTTTCAGACGCAACTGCCCCTCGATCACTTCAAACCTATCGTCTGAGACTTCGACCCGGTGAGTGTCACCGTGATCAGGATCGTCGAACCGGACCTGACCAATCACGGCACCCGCGACATGTTCAGCCACGGTCAACTGCGCTTCGGTCAGAGTGATATTGTCGACCAATGCGCCATAAGAGTCATTCTGGTCTTCGGCCTCACGCAGGTCCAGCTTGTCTTGCCCTGTACCGACAACCTGTAGTTGGAACGTCTCCCAATCCGACGATTTGGGATCAAGTTCTGCAACCAGAGTGTCGTTCCAATACACCTCAACCGTATCGGTGCCATTCGCAAGGCGCTCGCGCAGGTCGAGGCCCAGATCATAGAGCTGCCCCTCTTGCGTCTGCACAACCTGAGAGATGCTATCCATGCCCCAGCCATGGTCCATCTCCATTACCTGATCACCGTCCGAGGCCTGCAGCCCTCCTAGGCGGTCCCAAATCTCGATCCCGTTGGCATCGGTCCAGGCACCGGATTGATCATCGTCAAACCCCCTCCACCGGCCCTGAGCAAGCTCGAATTCCTCAAAGCTGCCGTTCCGGATCAGGTTTTCTGTTCCGTTTTGAACAGTCAGATCAATCGGCGCTTCGTTGATATCCTGAACCGATATCGAGAAGGTTTCGGTGACGCTCAAACCTCCGGCGTCGGTCGCTTTGATACTGATTTCAATGTGATTTTCACCCTCGTGGTTCAACGAGGTACCCGGTCGCAAGCGCAATTGCCCGTCCGAGATTTCAAAGCGTTCATCCGAGATCTCAAAACGGTGGGTGTCATTCAGATCAGGGTCCACGACAGAAATGTTTCCGACCGTCGCCCCCATCGCGTTTTCGGCTAGGGTTGTGTTGTCCAAAGACACAGTTTCCGGGCCTTCGTTCACATCTGCAACGTCGATTGTGAAACGCTCAGTCAAGCTCAACCCGCCCTCATCCGTAGCGGTGACATCCACCTCTACGCTGCTTGCGTCTTCATGGTCGAGCGCAACGCCGGGTTTCAATCGCAACTGACCGTCGAGGATTTCGAATCGAGGATCAGACACCTCAAACTGATGCGGCCCATCCGAATCCGGATCGAACACCGTAATGGTCCCGACCACCGCGCCTTCATCGTTCTCTGATAGGCTTGAGCCATCGAGCATGACATCCTTGGGGGCTTGGTTTTGTTCTTCCAGTGGCTGAGGGGGCAAAGCCGCAGGAATTGTCGGAGGGGTGGGCGCGTTCGGCTCGACCGCAGGCGCAATTTCAGGCAACTCCGCCGATACATCGGCAGTAGGAAGCGGTCCGACAGTTGTTTCAGCAGAGGAGACCCTCTCTTGGTGATCCGATTGCCCACTTTCGCCAGATGGGCTCGTATTTAAGGGCGACCCAGCCCGTGCGACAACGCTTTGCGGTACGCTTGCTTTGCCTGTTTCAACACCTTCTTCAACCACCGTTTTCTCAGCGAAATTGACACCCGCCGAAGGTGCTCCGCCACTGGTCTGAGCTTCATCCAGCACCCCTTGCGCCTGTTCGCCGGTATGCAGAGTACTCCTGGTCGGGTCCTCAGCCGAACTTGCAGGTGCCCGTGAAAGATTTTCTGCAATATCCTGCTTTTCGCTTTGCTCAGACTTCGCGGAATTCGCTTGAAAATTCAGATTAATGTCCGGCTTTTTCATCGCAAAACCCCGATTTACCTACTGACGATTCCCAAAAAACCAGTAGCACGTGGAGATTTCTCAAAAGTTACTGAAATACATGCAATTTTTTCTAAACTCAGCGCATCCTGTGACCTGATGTTTACACGTTCTTAAACGCCGCGACCCCAGACCTAGGGGGCAAATAAACGGGCGTTAACACATGAAAGCGAACAGGTCGGTCAAGCGCAGCACAAGGCTGCGGATGGGTATTCCGCTTCTGGCGGCGTCGCTTTCCCTGAACATCTTGTCCCTTTTGGCGCCTATCACCATTCTGCTGATCTTCGACCGTATCATCCCCTTTCAATCGACCGAGACGTTGCGCCTCCTGACCTGGGCACTGGTGGTCTGTGTAGGGCTTGAGTTTGCATTGCGTTGGGCGCGTTCTGTTCTGTTGACAACCGGGGCTGAAGAGAGTGCCGTCGCCCGCCAACGCCAATTTCTGGAACAGGTATTGAACGCAAATCCGATCCGCTTCGCTCAGGACACCGCCAGCACCTATTTCGATCGCTACATGGCGATCAGCCAACTGCGAGAACACCAATCAGGTCAGAGCCAGACGCTCGTCATTGATCTGCCATTTACGATCCTGTTCGCCCTCATGATCGGCTTGATCGGAGGGTGGTTGGTTCTGGTTCCCATTGCCGCGCTCTGTATCGTTTTAGTGATTGCGGTTGTGATGAAGCATCAGCAATGGTCCCTGTTTGAGCGTCGCAAGGCACTGGATACCCGCCGCTATGCGTTCCTCTCGGCCCTGATGTCCAGCCTGTCCACGGTCAAAGCCAACCGGATGGAACCTCAGATGGCCCGAAGGTTTGAGTTGCTTGAAGACCAGACTGTCGACGTCAGCCGCAAGCTGATCCTGTTCTCGGGTTTTGCGCAGAGTTTTGGCGCTGTTTTCGGGCAGATCATGGTCGCGGCAATGGGCTTGTTGGGGGCCTATCTCGTCATTCAGAACATGATCGGAATTGCCGAATTGGCGGCCTGTATGCTTTTGAATGGTCGTATCATTCAGCCTTTGACCAAGATCATGGCGATATGGGTTCAGTCAGAAAGCGTCGCTTTATCCCGGCGGAAACTGCGCGAAATGGACAGTATCTCGCGGCAACCGCCAAGCTGGGCTACGCACAAAAAACTGAAAGGTGATTTGCGGGTCGAAGGGCTATGCCTGCCTCACCCGCAAAACAAACAGGCCCCCAGTCGCCCTGTGAGTTTTCACGTGCCAGCTGGCACTGGGATACTGATAGAAGCGGAAGAAAGCTGGATGGTCGGTGCCTTCTTCGCGACCATTTTGGGCAACCAAAAGCCCAATGCTGGCTCGTGCCTGATAGATGAGGCTGCAACAACCGAACGGCCCGCCCTTGTAGGTCGGGGCGGAATAGTGGCGCTGGAGCGCGACCCTGCGATCCTTTCAGCAACCTTGCTGGACAATCTGACCGCGTTTGGCGGCGCCGAAACGGCTGAACATGCCAAACAGATCGCTGCCACGCTTGGTTTGGAGCAGCGTGTTCACCGGCTGCCAGAAGGCTACAATACCCAGCTGGGCAAGGGGTCGAGTTTTGAAAGCGATCCGGTCAACCGACAACTGATCGCGCTGACCCGAGCCCTTGCTTTACGCCCTCGGATGTTACTGATGAATGAACCCTCGTCTGTTCTGGACGCACCTGAGCGTCAGGCCTTGGCAACCTGTTTGAAAACGCTTTCGCCGCGCCCCACTCTGGTGATCGCAAGCCCCGACCCCCGGTTGCACCAGCTGACGGATCAATCCGCCCAGCTGGGCAACATCCGGACCTCCGATCTGCTTCAATGGCAAGAGGATGCCTATCGAGACACTGATGAAGCGTGCCGCATGAAAAGAGGTGCCGCATGACCACTTTGACGATTGAAAACACCACTCAGCTTTTCCAGTCGCTCCTGCAGGCAAGTGGTTGGAAACATGACCGAGACAGCCTGATCGAAGCGTTTCCACACTTTTCCCAACGCCTGCAGCCGGGGGACATCAAACAAACCCTGGAAAATCTCGGAATACCATTCGCACAAGTCAGGTGTCGGATGCACGAGATCGCGGCCTCGGACTGTCCTGCCTTGGTCGTACCCGATCATGGGCCAGCCTTTCTCGCGCTTAACAGCAAAGGCGCGCATGTACTGGTTGATGATGCAAAGGCGGAAAATCCGCGGTTTCAAAAGCTTCCGCGTCACCGGTGCACCCTGTTTCGGATCGATCGTTTTGCCTTTAACCGAACCACGAAAACGCAGATCACCGTATCACAGGCCTTTCGCGACCTCCGCCCGATCCTGCCGGGTCTTTTGTTTGTCTCCCTGCTCAGCAACATTTTGGGCCTTTTCACCCCGCTGCTCATGATGGCAGTATACGACCGGATCATCCCGTCGGGATCTGTTGACATGCTGCTGTCACTGGCCGTTGGGGTCGCCGTCGTCGCGGCGACGGACATGGGCTTTCGCCACATGCGCACGCGCTCGCTGACATATATTGGCTGGCGCGGCGAACAAAAGCTGATGACAGCCTTGTTCCGAAAACTGATGTCCCTGCCACTGGGCCAAATGCAAAGCTCAGGCGTGAACCAACACCTGTCCCGGTTCCGCCAGTTCGAGGCCCTCCGAGAGATGTTTACCGGGCAGATGATTACCACGCTTCTGGACCTACCCTTTGCCTTACTGTTCCTCGCCGTTCTGCTCTATCTTGCGCCAAGCGTTGGGCTTTGGACATTTGGCTTGGCGGTGGCTTTGGCAATAGTGGGATTGATCACGATCCCACGTCAAAAACAGCTCGAAAGGAAAGCCGCACGGGGCGCCTCACTCAGCCAGCTGGCGGTACAAGACGCAATCGTCCATCAAGGCGCCTTCGCAAATCTCGGCATGCAAACGCCTTGGCTCCAACGCTGCATGCCTTTGATCGAAACCAGTGAGGAAAGCACAAAGCGCGCTCGGCAATTTCAAGCACTTGCGCAGTCATTGGGGCAAACAATTGCGGCCGTAGCCACAACCGGTGCAATTATATTGTGCGCCCATGCCGCGATGTCCGGAGCTTTGAGTTTTGGCGCTCTGATCGCCTCAATCGCCTTGGTGTCAAAGATCTTCGGACCCATTCAGGCGCTGTATACCGGATTTCCGCAGCTTATGTCTTTCCAGGCCAGCCGCAGCCAGGCAGACCGGGTGCTGTTCCTGCCGCAAGAGATGGAGCTTGGCCTCGGCTGGTCCCACCAAAAAGCGCTGAACGGTTCCATCGTGTTTTCTTCGGTTACATACCGCCCGGATCCACTCCGCCCTCCGATCCTGTCGCAAGTCAGTCTGGCATTTAAGCCGGGCGAAGTCGTGGTTGTCCTGAGCAGCGACACAGCCGCGCGTGCCGCCATTCTGGATCTAATCGATGGTCTGGCCTCCCCGATTGGGGGAACGATCGAGCACGACGGGATCGACATCCGCCAAATCGCGCGGGACGAGCTGCGCGAATCGGTCACCTACGCGACTTACGAGAAATCACTGTTCTATGGCACAGTTGCGCAGAATTTCCGTTTGGCCGCGCCGTCCATTTCCGACATGGGAATTCAAGCCTCGCTGGATCGGATGGGCTTACGACAAGGGCACAGTATGCTGCCAGACGGTGCGCAGACGCGCCTTTCCGATGAAGCCCTTTCGCAAATGCCAGATGAGATTTTGAAATCTCTCACCCTCGCACGTAGCATGGCACGACCAGCCTCGGTCTACCTGTTCTCGGAACCGACAAACGGACTGAACGACACCCGCCGTCAAGCGTTCAAAACATGGGTCAAGGATAAGGCCGGGGGCCACACTGTGATCATCGCGACCGCAGATCGTTCGTTTCTGAACATCGCCGATCGATTCATCTATCTCAACGCGGGCCAGGTTGCTGTGAACGACACCGGAGAAGTCGGGCGCAAGAAGATGTGGGCCGCCCTGAAAACGCTTGGAGCTTGAAGATGGTTTTCCGAACACATTCCGCAAACCGAGAAGGACTGCTTGACCGCAGCGCTCGACGAAAGCGTGCCCGCGCGCCTCGGTTCGCGGCGTTTCTCGCGCTAGCTATCACCGGTTTTCTTGCCAGTCTGATCGCTTTGTCATGGAGGACCGATGTCCCACAGATCACACGCGCGCCGGGCACCATCGTTCCCATGGGCCACTATGTTCAGATTGAAACCATGGAAGGCGGGATTGTCCGTTCAGTCCATGTGCAGGACGGTCAAACTGTGGAAATCGGTGATGTTCTTGTCCAGTTGCACCACCCGGAACTGACACAAGAGATGGAGGTCCTGTCCGCGCAAGCCTCCTCTGTCGCGCGGGATCTAGGAAATGCAAAGGCCGTGCTTGCCATGCTTGAAGGCGATGCTCCGCAGAGGTCCACCCAGATACAAACGCTTAGAAATTCAGGTCTGACGACGGCTGCAGCCCGTATTGAACTATTCCTGGAAAGCCAGAAAGTTCAGCGTGTTTCGATTGAGCAGCAAACCAAGACATTGCAAATCCTTGAAGGCGCCGCAGAGTTCGCGCGCCAAAGGGTCACAAAGAAAGAGCAGGTTCTGGATCGCTACGCGAAGCTGCAAACGCAGGGCCTTAAGTCTCTCAGCGATTTTCTGGAAGAAGAAGACGAAGTCGACGCCATGCGCGCCTTTGCCGAAGACGCTCGTGTGCGCGTTGCTGAGGCGCGCAACGCTTTAACCCTTGCAAAAGCGGCGCTCGCGGAAGAGGCCCTGACACTGAGAGAGGACGTGCTAACCCGCATCAACGCACTGGAACATGAACATCATCAGTTGCAGACCTCGCAGAAACTTTTGGAAACTAGGCTTGCCGACCTGCGCCTGATTGCTCCGGTGCGTGGTGTGATACAGTCGGTGGCCTCACCCAATCCGGGAGAGGTTATTGCCCCCGGCGAAACGCTTTATGAGCTGCTTCCGACCCGGCAGACCCTGATGGTCGAGGCGCGCATTCCCAATTCCGACGTGGGGCATGTGGCTCTAGAACACCCGGTGGCGATCAGCGTCGATACATTCGATGCCCGCCGCTTTGGCAAGGTCGAGGCGCGGTTGCAGTCGGTGCATCCTCTGCCCATGACCGACGAGAAAACGGGCGAGACCTATTTTCGGGCCTCCTTCGTCCTGGCTGGCTCAACAATCGGCATCGGCGCGTTCAACCGTCCGCTGCAGGCGGGTATGACCGTTGTGGCCGAGATGACAACGGGTGAGCAGACACTTCTCAGCTATTTGTTGAAACCGGTCCAACTGACCTTGGAACGCGCCTTTAATGAAAGGTAAGGCGCTCTAGCGCTTGTGGCCTTTCCATCCCAACAGGCTGAAACAGGCAAACAGGATTGCCGCGACGCACACAATTGACGGCCCTGCAGGTGTGTCGAACACGTAAGCCGCCCGTAAACCGGCTACGGCGGAAACCGCTCCGATGGCTGCGGCGATCAAGGCCATGGACTCGGGCGATCGGGCGAGGCTGCGCGCAGCAGCCGCCGGAATGATCAACAAGGCTGCGATCAGAAGAACGCCCACGACCTTGATTGCCACCGCGACGGTCACCGCCAGAGACAGGGTCAGGATCAATTGCTCGCGCTTGGGGTCGTACCCGCTAGCATAGGCCAGTTCTTCGTTCAGAGTCGCGGTCAATAGCTGCGACCAGCGCCAGCCGATCAAGGCAACAACCAGCGCCGCGCCGCCCCAGATCACGGCAAGGTCCGCGCGCGAAACGGCAAGGATGTCACCGAACAGATAAGCCATCAGGTCAATGCGGACGCCGGAAAGAAACGATACGGCAACCAAGCCAAAGGCCAGTGCAGAGTGGGCCAGAACGCCCAATAGTGTGTCCATCGCGTATCCCCGCCCGGACAGCAACGTAACTGTCAACGCCATTGCCAAAGCTACGGCCAAAGCGCCCGTGAAAACCGACATCTGAAAGGTCAGCGACAGCGCAACACCCAGAATGGCCGCATGCGCGGTTGCGTCGCCAAAATAGGCCATTCGGCGCCAGACCACGAAACATCCCAGCGGAGCCGCCGCAAAAGCCACACCAATCCCGGCCAATGTCGCGCGGGTCATAAAGTCATCCAGCATTATTCTGCAGCGTCCTGAGAGCTATGATCGTGGTCGTGATGATGATCGTGGTCGTGCCGATACAGCGCCAGCGCTCCTCCGGTCCCTGTCCCAAACAAGGCGCGATATTCAGGGGCTGAGGCCACAACAGCAGGCGAGCCTTCGCAGCAGACATGACCGTTCAGGCAGATCACCCGGTCCGAAGCGCTCATGACCACGTGCAACTCGTGGCTGATCATCAAAATGGCGCAGCCGGTCTCGCGGCGCACGGTTTCAATCTGCTGGTAAAAGGCCGCTGAACCCGGTTGATCCAAACCCTGCGTCGCTTCGTCCAGCAAAAGGATATCCGGGTGGTTGATCAAGGCCCGCGCCAGCAGCACGCGCTGGAACTGCCCGCCGGACAATTGTGTCATCTGCCGCTTCAACAGATCGGGCACGCCGGCTTCCTCAAGCGCCTCGGCACAGCGGGCGCGGCTGACGTGATTGGTCAGGCGCATAAAGCGCTCGACTGAAATGGGCAGGGTCGGATCGATATGCAGTTTCTGCGGCACGTAACCGATCCGTAGGCCCTGTTTGCGTGTAATCCGCCCTTTGGCCGGTTTGGTAGCCCCGATAATGGCGCGCAGCAGACTTGTTTTGCCGGACCCGTTCGGCCCGACAATTGTCACAATCTCACCGGGTTCGATGATCATATGGACATGGCGCAGCACGGTATTGGCCCCGTAGCTCACGCTCAGGTCTTCAACGGTGACAAGGGACATTGCTAGGCCTTTTCGGTGCAGTCAGAGCAGAGACCTTCGGCTTCTACTACAGTACGTTCAATTTCAAAACCCACGGCGCGGGCAGCATCGCCAAGGGCCCCGCTATCAACGGCCGAGGATGCCTCGGCCACCGCGTCGCACCCGCGGCAGATCATGAACACCGGTGAATGCGTCGCCCCCGGATGGGCGCAGGCCACAAAAGCGTTCAGGCGTTCGATCTTATGGACAAACCCGTTCTCGACCAGAAAATCCAAGGCGCGATAGGCCACCGGTGGCTGTGAACCGAACCCCTCATCCCGCAGGCGATCAAGGATGGCGTAGGCACCAAGCGCCCTGTGTTCCTGCAACAGCATTTCCAGCACCTTGTGGCGCACAGGCGTCAGGCGAAGCCCCTCGGCGTTGCACTTTGCCTCGGCCATGGCAAGGCCGGTTTCCACGCAGGACACGTGGTCATGATCATGGAACCCCACCGGCGCAGCTTCGCTGGTCAAGTTCTGTTGCCTCTGACTTGTCATGTTATCTTATATCATATATGCCGCGATTAAATGTTATAAAATCACACAGAGGGTCCAATGTCCAGAAACCTCCTTTCCTTTTCGATCACCGCTACATTGCTGGGCGGAACAGCCATGGCCGACGTCCCGAATGTGGCCGTTGATATTGCCCCGGTGCATTCGCTTGTGGCCCGTGTGATGGACGGGGTGGGCGAACCCAGTCTGATCGTTCAGCCGGGCGCCTCACCGCATGAATACAATCTGCGCCCGTCCGAGGCGGCAGCTTTGCAAGAGGCGGATCTGGTCTTCTGGATTGGCGAAGATCTGACGCCGTGGATGGAAAACGCTGTCGAAACGCTCGCTGGCGGCGCGGCTGTAACAACGCTGCTGGAGGCGGACGGAACCACTCTGCTGGACTTCCGCGAGGACGCGCTGTTCGAAGCGCATGATCACGGCGATGACGAGGATCATGACGATCACGGTCATGAAGATCATGGCGATGATCACAAAGACGAACATGCGCATGATGATCATGACGATCACAAGAATGAACATGGTCACGATGATCACGACCATGACAAGGAAGATGACCACGCGCATGACGACCATGGTCATGAAGAGCATGCAGACCATGATGATCATGACGACCACGAAGGTCACGCGCATGGCGAACACGATCCGCATGCCTGGTTGTCGCCTGCAAACGCCGGAACATGGCTGAACGTGATTGCCGCTCAACTCTCGGCTGCTGACCCAGAAAACGCTGGTAAATACTTTGAAAACGCAGCCGCCGCGCGCGCTGAGATGGAGGCGCTGTCAGCCGAGATCGCAGAAACGCTGTCCCCGGTTAAAGGTGGTAGCTTCATCGTGTTCCACGACGCCTATCAGTATTTTGAAAATGACTTCGACTTCCCGGCCTCCGGTGCGATCTCGATCAGCGATGCGTCCGATCCTAGCCCTGCGCGCATCGCCGAAATTCAGGGACGCATCAAAGAGGAAGGGATTGATTGCGTTCTGTCAGAGCCGCAGTTCAACCCAGGCCTGATCGCAACCGTGATGGAAGGGTCCGAGGCCAAAACCGCCGTGATCGACCCGCTTGGCGCCGAACTTGAGCCCGGCGCGGCGCTCTATCCCCAACTTCTGCGCAATATGGCGAACACATTGGCTGAGTGCCTTTAAGGTACACCAAAGCCCGGCCCGACCCACGGCCGGGCCTCGAACACAGGCAAAGGGGCAGACCGTTTCAGGAAATCTTGCCCCAATGCGCTGACCCTCTTCCCCTCTGCCAAAACGCTGTCTAAGAAGTCCTTCCGACCCAGTATCAGGAGGCCCCCTTGGACCGTATCGCCCGCACAATCGCCACCGAAATCAACGCGCGCGCGGATCAGGTCTCGGCCGCTGTACGATTGCTGGACGAAGGCGCGACCGTGCCCTTCGTGGCCCGCTATCGCAAAGAGGCGACAGGCGGGCTGGACGATACGCAGCTACGAACCCTCTCGGACCGGTTGACCTATCTGCGAGAGCTGGAGGCGCGGCGGCAGACAATCCTGACGTCGATCAAGGATCAGGGCGAGCTGTCGGACGATCTGGCGAAATCCATCGCCGGGGCCGAGACCAAGGCGCAGTTGGAAGATATCTACCTGCCCTACAAACCCAAGCGGCGCACCAAGGCGATGATCGCCCGCGAAAACGGGTTGGAGCCGCTCGCCGACGCTATTCTGGCCGACCGCAACGCCGACCCGGAAGCCCTTGCTCAGGGCTATCTGTCCGAGGCTGTTGAAACGACCAAGGACGCCTTGAACGGCGCCCGTGACATCGTGACCGAGCGGCTGACGGAAAACGCCCTTCTGCTGGGTAAGCTTCGCAATTTCATGCAGCAAGAGGCGCTTTTGTCTTCGAAACTCGTTGAGGGCAAAGAAAAGGAAGGCGCGAAGTTCAGCGACTACTTTGACCATTCCGAGCTTTGGGCGACTGCCCCCTCGCACCGCGCGCTGGCCATGTTGCGAGCCTCGAAAGAGGGGATCGTCACGCTGGATATCGCCCCTGAGCCCGAGGCGGGCGCGGCGCGGGCTGAGGCAATTGTTGCCTCGCATCTGCAGATCCGTGGCGATGGTCCCGGAGACAAATGGCTACGCAAGGTTGCAGGCTGGACATGGCGGGTAAAGCTTTCCCTGTCGATGATGGTTGAGCTGATGGCAGATCTGCGCAGCCGCGCGCAGGATGAGGCGATTCAGGTGTTCTCGCGCAACCTCAAGGATGTTCTGTTTGCGGCCCCGGCGGGCGCGCGGCCCACGCTGGGTCTGGATCCGGGCATTCGAACCGGCGTCAAGGCCGCCGTGGTGGATACCACCGGCAAAGTCGTTGCGACAGACACGCTCTATCCGTTTCAGCCGAAAAACGATCTGAGGGGGGCGCAGGCGGCGATCTTGGACCTGATCTCGGCCCATGAGATCGAGCTGATCGCCATCGGCAACGGAACCGCTAGCCGTGAAACCGAACGAATGGTCGCCGACACACTCAGCCTGCTGCCCAAGTCGGTCAAAGCCCCCACCAAAACAGTCGTATCCGAGGCCGGGGCCTCGGTCTATTCCGCGTCTGAACTGGCCGCGCGAGAGTTCCCGGATCTGGATGTATCCCTGCGCGGCGCGGTCTCGATAGCGCGCCGTTTGCAAGACCCGCTGGCCGAGCTGGTGAAGATCGAACCGAAATCCATCGGGGTTGGACAATACCAGCATGACGTGGACCAGCATCGCTTGTCCCAGTCGCTGGCCTCGGTCATCGAAGATGTGGTGAATGCGGTTGGTGTCGACCTGAACACCGCCTCGGCCCCGCTGCTGTCGCATGTGTCGGGCCTTGGCCCCGGTTTGGCCGAGGCCATCGTACAGCACCGGGATCACAATGGTGCGTTCCAGTCCCGCAAAGACTTGCTGAAGGTCGACCGCCTTGGGCCACGCGCCTTTGAGCAATGCGCAGGTTTTCTGCGCATCCGCGATGGAGAGGAGCCGCTGGATGCCTCATCTGTCCACCCCGAAGCTTATGACGTCGCCCGCCGCGTGGTCGCTGCCTGCGGCCGGGATATCCGTCAGATCATGGGACATGACGGGGCGCTGAAGGGCTTGCGGGCTGAACAATTCGCCAATGAGACCTTCGGCCTGCCCACCATGCGCGATATCTTTGCCGAGCTTGAAAAACCGGGCCGTGATCCGCGCCCCAGCTTTGTCACAGCGTCGTTCCGGGACGGCATCGAGGAGATCACCGACCTCAAACCCGGCATGCTGTTGGAGGGAACGGTAACCAATGTGGCCGCGTTCGGGGCCTTCGTGGATATCGGCGTTCATCAGGACGGGTTGGTCCATGTCAGTCAATTGGCGGATCGGTTCGTCAAAGACCCGCATGAGGTGGTCAAAACCGGTCAGGTCGTGAAGGTACGAGTTGTCGAGGTTGACGTCCCCCGCAAACGGATTGGCCTCACCATGCGCAAAGATGGCGGGGCGCAGCAACGGCGCGGAGCGCGCTAGGCTCAGCCGTTCTGGTAGTAGAAAGACAGTTTGCGGCTGACACCACCGGGCGGCGGCGGGAAAGGTGCGGCCCCCCTGACCTGCTCCTTCGCAGCCCGATCCACCTGGTCCGAGCCCGAGCTGGTGATGACCTCGACCCAGGCCAATGAGCCATCCGGGTCGATCTGAAAGAACACCTGCGCATAGCCGCGAACCGGTGCGTAAACCTGAGGCGCGCGGTTCAGATGCACCAGAACTTGTCCGGCATAGTTGGTCGTGGTGGAATTGCCCGGCCCTCGCCCGCCGGACTGGTTGCCCCGGTCATTGCGGGTGAACGCGTCAATCCCTTCGCGCTGATAGGCCGCCAATGGGGATTCAATGGTTTGTTCGGGGAATTTCAGGTTGTCGAAATTGCGCGTACCGGGCAGCGCAGGTTGAACCTCGTCCGAGGGCGTCCGATTGGGCAAACGCGGCCGAAGAGAAGTTGCCACCGCCTGCTCGGAGCCTTCGCTGTCCTCCACAGGTTCGGCTTCTTCCGGTAAAGGCTCCACCGCGATTTCTGGCTCAACAGCCTCTTGTTCCAGCGGCACAGGCGCAACCTCGACGGGCGGCAACGCGGCCAGTTGCTCGGCCTCTGGCGTTTCGACCGGCTCAACCGGCTCTGCGGCACTGGCTTGCGGGATTTCGACGACATCAGATGGCTCGGCCAGTGGCGTTGCGTCGACCTCATCACTTGCTGCCGTTTGCGTCTCCGACTGGTCAACGGATTCGGTCACCTCCGGCTCTGGCACCTCGGCCTGACCGCCATTGGAGGCGCCGGTGTCGGGCGCGAATGTCTGCTCTTGCGGATCGGGCGAAGCAACCAGAGCTTCGCTTGTCGGAATCTCCGCTTCTTCGGGCTCAGGCGAGGTTTCGACCGGAGGTTCGGGCACCTCCGCTTCTTCTGGCTCGATCGGTTCGGGTACCCGTTCGGCCAAATCCTCAAAGGCCGTGCCGAGGGTCACCGCATCTTCATCATCGCCCACAACGCTTGGCGAATTGGTCAAACTGGCTGTGGTCATGCTCAGCCCCAGAATATGCACCAAGAGCGAAACCAGAACGGCCACAGCGGCGATGATGGCCGAGGTGCGGATCATTCGATTGCCTGCTGGGTGACCAGAAAGACCGATTTCGCACCTGCACGCCGCAGCGCACCTGTCACCTCGATCAGACGCGGGCCCGAGGCCGCGCGGTCTGGCACGATGCGGACCTCTTCGCCCTCATGATCCGCCATGTATGTTTCCGCGTCCGTGGCCTGCCCGCGAAAGCTGAGCGATCCGTCTGCATGCAGGACCAGCGCATCCGGCGGCTCACGCCCCTCCAGCTCTGCGGTGTCGACCAGCTCAAGATCAGGGTCCAAAGGGGGGGCCACGGTGCCGGCGATCAGGAAGAAGACCAGCATCAGGAACACCACATTGATCAGCGGGATCGTGGAGTCGCGTCTGCGGCGCTGGGGTGTCTGGCGGATCATCGGCCTACTCCAACACCGTCACGGTCAACCCGTCGCGACCTCGTAGAGGAACCAATACATCGACAAGGCGTTGCGCCGAGGTATCGGCGTCGAGGCTGATCAGAACCTGCCCGGTTTCAACTTGCGTCAGCAGATCTGCCAAGGTGATCGAGGCCCCGTTCAGAACCAACCGATCCGGACCAAGCTGCAGAAACACTCGGTCCGCCGGTGCCGAGCCCGCGCCACTGCCAGCGGCGGCCTGCGTCAATTCAATCTCAGCAAATCGCGAGAAGGTGGAAGAGAGCATGAAGAACAGCAGCAACAGAAAGATGACGTCGATCAGCGGCGTCATCGACAAGGGGCGTCTAACAAAGGGCGCCGTGTTACGCATGTTCAGGGGCGGCGCGCGGGATCTGTGCCCCGGCCGTTGCCTGCAGCGCGTGACCGGGCACCAGAATGGTCCGCAGCGCTTTGTCCGCAAACACCCGCTCACGCGAAGTGCGGCTTTCCAGCCACGACAGAACCATCGAGGTCGGCATCGCCACCGCAAGTCCTACAGCCGTTGTCACCAGGGCGACCCAGATCCCACCGGCCAGCAGCGACGGGTCCACCGAGGAACCGGCGGTTTGCAGGCTTTGGAACGCGTTGATCATGCCAAGCACCGTTCCGAACAATCCAAGCAGCGGGGCAAGCTGCGCCACCGTGTCCAGCAGTCGAAAGCCGCGCTCCAACCCAGCAAGGGCAAGACCGGCCTCGGCATCCAGACGGTCATCCACGCCGGGGACGTCCACCCCATCCATCGCGGCCCCAACGATCGGTGCAAGGTAGCTGCTGCTGTCGTTCAACCGCGCACGCGCCGCGGCGCGATCCCCTGCATCCCAGGCAGCCAGCGCCTCGGACAGGACCTTGTGGCGACCAACACCACAAGCCGCGAACTGCCACAGTTTATACAGCGTGACCGAGAGAGTCAGAACCGACATCACGATCAAGATGCCAACGACCGGCCCGCCAAGCGCCAGAATTTCACGCAAAGTGCCCAAGAAATTCATCCCAAAAGCTCCACTTTGACCCGGCTGCTGAGGCTGAGCGTATCGCGACAGATAGTGCTATCCGCACCGTCGACCACGCAGGTATTGGCACCGTTGATCAAGGCGCGGCCCACCTGCGCGCAATCCCTTCCCGGCAGATCAAACTGCCGCACGCGCGGGCGATCCGCAGGAAGATCTCGGAAATCGAAAAGGGAAAGGCTGACAACGCCGCCTTCGGTGTCGAAGATCACGGTCTCGAACACGGCCTTGTCGATTGAGACCCCGGTTCCGTTCTGCACCAAAAACGTCAGACGGCAGGCATTGCCCACATTCTGTGCTGTGTTCAATTCGACGGACAGCGCCTCAGACGGTGCGCTTTCTGACTGCGCCCAACTGACGGCTGGCGACACGGCCGCGAACAATGCCGCAAAAGCGGTGCGATGAAACGACATGGATGGGCTCCCGCTGTTTTCTTGCCATTTGAGACCTCATACCCGAGGCTGCGAACAGGTAAAAGGGCCGCTCGGGCTGTCGTCAATCAACGGGTGGTCCCAAGTTGGTGAGGATCATGTCGTCTGCCAAGGGGTTTGATGAGGTTCGAGACGCAGCGACACGGTATGCTTCCTTGAAAATCAGCGATAGTGACGCTAAATACTGTCAAAGTAACAGGATTGGAGGGTGGCATGCAGATTGCTCAATTCGCCGAAGGCGGGCTGTTTGAGCCTCGGAAAATCGCGGCGGCTCTGCGTACATCCGCCGAAGAGGTCGCCTTGACCGTGGGGTTGGGCAAGGATGCCCTGCAACGCCGCACGCGCATTCAATCCGACAAAACGCAACGCCGCCTGCGCGAACTGGTCGAAGTTCTCAACAAGGTGCAACCGCGCTTTGGCTCGGATCTGATCGCCTATGCCTGGTATCGATCGGAACCCCTGCCCGGCTTTGACGGGCGCACCGCCATGCAACTGGTCCAGGAGGGTAAGGCGCAGCAGGTGTTGGAGTACATTGATGCCGTCGATGCCGGTGTCTATGCCTGATGCCGCTTGACGAGGGCTGGTATCGTGGGCCGCTTTTTCGCGCATTAAACCCGGTCTACGCGCGCGATCCCCTCTCGGGTCGCGGGGCAGAGAAATATGATGGTCGGTTCAACGCGAAGGGAACACCTGCGCTCTACACGGCGCTGGACCCGGCCACGGCCCTGCGCGAGGCCAATCAGGTCGGGGACTTGCAGCCGACGATACTGGTGTCCTACCATGCGGATTTAGGCCCGATCTTCGACACAAGAGACGAGGCCACCTTGACCCAATACGGAATGACCGCGCCCACACTGGCCGATCCCGGTTGGCGGTCAGCCATGCTGGATCGTCGCGCTGTCCCGACGCAAGATTTGGCCTCGCAATTGATCAAGGACGGTTTTCTCGGTTTGCTGGTGCGCAGCTTCGCGCCGGGGACGACACCGGCAAACCTCAACCTCGTCCTCTGGCGGTGGAGCAGTTCGGATACGCGGCTGACCGTTGTGGACGACGAGGATCGACTGGGCAGGCTATAGAGCTCCAATCTGTCTGTGCAGTCCAAAACCCATGCGCTAAGGTGACGGTATGACTCGGTTCCGATTTTTGCTAGTTTGCATAATGTCTTGTCTGGTTCTGGCGACAGGCTCGGCCCGGGCGGCTGATCGTGTGGCCTTGTTGATCGGCAATTCCGACTACCGCGCCCCGGATATGGCCTTGCGCAACCCAGTCAACGATGTTGAGGCCTTAGGCGCAGCGCTGCGAGAGCTTGGCTTTGCCGTGACCGAGGCTACCGACCAGAACGCAGCCTCGATGGATCGGGCCGTCCACGCCTTTGGGCAAGCGGCGCAAGGCGCTGAAATGGCTGTTTTCTTTTACGCCGGTCACGGGGTTCAGATCGGCGGTCAGAACCACCTGATCGGCACGGAATTCTCGGGCAGTGACCTGAACGCACTCAGCCGGAGTTCGATCACCATCGACCGCGTGCGCGATGTGCTTGCCAAGGCTGGGCCGGATGTCGGCATCCTTCTGCTGGACGCCTGCCGCAACAACCCGTTCTCGGAGAGAGGGATGGTCGAACAGGGCCTCGTCCGCATCCGAGGCGGTGCAGGTTTGCTGATCGCCTATGCCACTGACCCCGGCAACGTGGCGTATGACGGGCTGGGCGACAACAGTGTCTTCACCTCGAGCCTGCTGGATCATATTGCAACGCCAGATCTGGATGTGCGGCTGATGCTCGGTCGGGTGCGTCAGCAAGTGGTTTTGGACACAGAAGGCCGCCAGATCCCTTGGGTCGAAGAATCCGTTCTGGATGAACATAGTTTTGCGCCGGGTTTGCCCTCAGCTGGTCCCACGGACGCTTTTGAGGCCGATATGGCACATTGGCGGAGCATTTCCGCAAGCAGCGATCAATCTGACTTCAAGGACTATCTGCAAACATACCCCGATGGCCTGTTCGCCGCTTTCGCGCGTGACCGGATTGAGCTGCTGAGGAACACCGAAACCGCCCCGGCCGCGCCGATCAGCGCCACGCTGGCTGCTGCGGAACCCGACAAGCTGGCCGCGGCCCTTTCCACCCTTGGGCTGATGCCAGATGGGCCAAGCCGGAACCTTGAACCGGCCCTCGATCAGTATCGCCGTCGCTTGCCGCTGCAGGAAACCGCAACGCCAGAGCGTCTGTTTGAAGACGCCGCCGAAGTCTCGGTCTTTCTGGCCGCCACGACATTGCAGAGCCTGCGCACAGATATCGTTGCACTGCGCAGTGTCGAACGCACTCTGGCTGTTGCTGAAAACGCCTTGGGTCAAATCGAAGAGATCGCCCGCTCGGACCCTGCCGCGCTGCCGGTACTGCAACAGGCCCGCAATGATATCTACGACATCTATCGCTCACGCGGTGTCATTCTAAGGCGGCTGGATCAAAGCCGCAGTTATTATGATGAACTTTTGACCCGCGCCGTGGTGTTCTTTCCATCCGAGCCAGGCGCAGATTTCTTTGACGCTGCAGCAACTTCGCGTAACCTCGGGCAAGCTCACGCGCGCCTGAGCGAGGATGCCGCATTGTTTCTGCGCCATGTGGCGCAGGCAGAAGACAGTAAAAAAGGGAGTTATCAATGGCTGGCAGATCTTATTCCACCCGGCTGATCGCCTCCGTGTTAGGGGCATCGTTGGCTCTGTCCGCCTGCGGTGGCAGCAGCGAGCCGGAAACGCTGAGATCCGTAGGCGCTGGATCAAGCCAGGCCGAGGCCGATCTGGCAAAGCAAGCGGCAGCCTTGCAAAAGACAATCCTGCAAGGGGCGATTGCAGGTGGTGTAGCGGGTGGCGCGATCGGCTTTGGGCTGGGCGGTTCTGACGACGTAGGCACAGGCGTCGCCCTCGGACTGGGTGCTGGCGCTCTGGCAGGCACCTATGTGGCCTATGTGCAGCGCAGCTATGCCGGGCGCGAAAGACGGTTGCGTCAGATCAAATCCGATCTGGACCGGAACGCCGCCGAAATGCAGACCACGTTGAACGTGATGAACGAAGTTCTGGTGGCTCAAAAAGCCGAGTTGGACGCACTGAACGCCCGCGCGGCGGCAGGCACCGTAGATCAGGCCGAGTTGCAACGAGAGCTGACCGAGGCCAATGGCAATCTGAAACAGATGGAACTGGCCATTGACGGGGCAACCAGACGGCAGGCGGAATTTGCTGAGGCGCGCAGCCTGACGATCAAGCGCCGCCAAACCACTTCGCCCATTGACGGTGATCTGCAGGCTCTGTCCAACCAGATTTCGCAGATGCGCGGGATCGCCAGCGATTTGGCGTCGTCGCTGTGACAGGGCAGAACATGATCACACGCATTGCTCTGCCTTGCTTTCTTTTGGCCGCCTGCCAAACCACGACAGACCCGGCGGACGGAGGGTTCTTCGCCGGAGTATCCGGCATTGCGACCGGGGCCTATGATGACCGGATCGAGGCCGCCGAGGGCGATGTGGCGACAGCTCAGGCCCGCAACGACGCATTGGCCGCGCAGATCCGATCCTCTGAGACTGAACTGGCGCAGCTGAAATTGAAAATCCTGCAACAGCGCGATGCAATTGGCGGCGGAGACCCCGCCACAGCCGCCAGAATCGACAGGGTGCTGAACGCAAAGCCCCAAGGCACCACTGCCGAGGCGCAATTGCAGGCCCTACAGCGCAGTATTTCCGAGGCCCGCGCGCTAAGTGCGGATTTGGCGCGGCTGTCGGGGTAAGCCCTGCAGCGAAGTTCAGGTTTTACGTCGTTGGAATGCCGCGATGTCGCAAATGCGCTAGCAGTGACGTAAAAACCGCCCGACAATTCCTCATGACTTGTCAGTGCATCCCAACTCGTATGGATCGCCGGGCCACCGGCTGCAACTTGGTGGCACCGCGTCGGTAACAAGCCGAACGGGCGCCATGCCCTAACTGTTACAGACGACAACGGACCCCTCCATGACAACTGCTCTGCGCCTCGCCATAGATATTGGCGGCACGTTTACCGATTCCGTCCTCGTTTCAGGCAATGAGACGATACTGGCTTCGACCAAAACCCTGACCACTCACCAAAATCCGGCCGAAGGCGCAATGGAAGGGGCGCTGCGCGTCACGCAAAGCGCGGGACGGTCCCTGGCCGAGGTGACCGGCTTCATCCACGGCACCACACTGGCCACGAACGCTCTGATCGAGCGGCGCGGGGCCACCGTGGCAACCGTCGCGACTGAAGGCTTCCGCGATATCCTCGAAATCGCCTACGAACGGCGCTATGCGCAATACGATATCAAACTGGAAAAGCCCGACCTACTTGTCCCGCGTGAGCGCTCTCTGACCGTTCGAGAGCGAATGTCCGCGACCGGTGAGGTTCTGATCGAACTGGAAGAAGGCGCTATTGACGCGCTTCTGGCTGAAATCGACGCCAGCGGGGCAGATGCGGTTGCGATTTGCCTCATGCATGCTTACGCGAACCCCACGCATGAACGTCGGTTGCGCGATGCTCTTGCCAAACGACGCCCTGATCTGACCGTGTCGATCTCATCCGATGTCAGCCCCGAGGCGCGCGAGTTTGACCGTCTCTGCACTACGGTTGCCAACGCCTATATCCAACCGTTGATGGAGACCTATCTGACCCGCTTCGTCAAAAAGTTCGAAGCCGAAGGGGTCACCTGCCCAATCCTGATGATGACCGCAGGTGGCGGGATGTGTACCGTGCAGACGGCCATGCGTTTCCCGATCCGGCTGGTCGAAAGTGGCCCTGCCGGAGGGGCTATTCTCGCCGCGCACATCGCCGCTCGGGCCGGGTTGGATCAGGTTTTGTCCTTCGACATGGGTGGCACGACTGCCAAGCTCTGCCTGATCGACAATGCCCGACCCCAAACCTCGCGGCAGTTCGAAATCGCACGGGCCGCGCGGTTCATCAAGGGCTCGGGCATGCCGGTACGTATCCCCGTGATCGAGATGATCGAAATCGGCGCGGGCGGAGGTTCCATCGCCGGGGTGGACCGGCTGGGCCGTCTGACCGTTGGGCCAAAATCGGCTGGCTCGGAACCCGGCCCAGTGGCTTTTGGGCGCGGCGGGACCGAGCCGACTGTGACCGACAGCGATATCACTCTGGGCTACATCGTGCCCGACACTTTTGCCGAAGGATTCATCAAGATCGACCCCAAGGCGTCAAACGGCGCGTTGCAACGCGTGATTGGCACGGCGTTTGAAACCGACGCGACAGGGGCCGCTGATGGGGTCAGCCGCATCGTGGATGAAAGCATGGCCAGCGCCGGGCGGATGCATGCGGTGGAATCGGGCAAAGACCTCGGGGCCCGCACCATGATCGCTTTTGGCGGCAACGGCCCTCTCCATGCCAGCCGCGTGGCCCGATCTGCGGGTGTCAGCCGGATCGTGGTGCCCCCAAATCCCGGTGTTGGCTCGGCGGTAGGGTTCCTGTTTGCACCTGTGTCGTTTGAGATCGTGCGCTCGTACTATTCTCTACTGGGTACGTTGGATTTCACGGCGATCAACGGCCTTTTTGACGATATGATCGCCGAGGCCAGCGCCGTTGTTACCCAAGGTGCCGGAGATGCACCGACCGAAATCCGACGCTCAGCCTTCATGCGCTACAGCGGTCAGGGGCATGAGATTGAGATTTCGCTGCCCGACCGCACACTTACCCCCGAAGACCTCGCCCCGCTGACCGAAGCGTTTGAAACGGAGTACCGCAAGCAATTCTCGCGCCCCGTTCCGGGCATGCAGATCGAGATACTGAACTGGGCTGTGCAAGTCGCGACTCCGGACGCTGTCGTTCCCGAACTGCTTGCCAGCCCGGCGGTGACCACGATGACGCCTTCAGAAACCCGACCCATCATTTGTGATGTAGACGGGCAGAGGAAACAGGCTTGTTTTGTGGCTCGTGCCAATCTCAACCCCGGCGACCACATCTGCGGCCCCGCGCTGATCCATGAACCACAGACGACGACGCTCGTCTCAGCCGATTTTTCGGCCCATGTGGATGCCATCGGAAACCTCGTCCTGATCCGGAACCAGAAAGGAGGCACGCAATGACCCCTGCCCGACTACAAGTGATGTGGAACCGGCTGCTGGCGGTTGTCGAGGAACAGGGCCAAACCCTGATCCGCGCCGCCTTTAGCCCGATCGTGCGCGAATGCGGCGACATTTCTGCCGGGATTTTCGACGTGAACGGCCGGATGCTAGCGCAAGCCGTCACTGGCACGCCGGGCCATATCAACACCATGGCCGAAGCCGTTCAGCACTTGCGCACCGCCTTCCCGGTTCAGACGATGAAACCCGGCGACATCTATATGACGAACGATCCATGGCTCGCCTCGGGTCACTTGAACGACTTCCTTTTGATGATGCCCGCGTTCAAGGATGGCAAGGTCGTCGGCTTCACTTCATGCACCTCGCATCTGGTTGACCTAGGCGGGCTGGGCATGGGGCCTGAGGGTTCGGACATTTACGACGAGGGCCTGCTGATCCCGCCCTGCAAATTGGTCGAGGAAGGCACGCCGAACGCCCTTCTACTGGACATCATCCGCGCCAACAGCCGTGAACCGGTGGCTAATGAGGGCGATATCTACGCCTTGATCGCCTGCTGTGAGGCTGGGGTGAACCGGCTGGTGTCTATGATGGAGGAATTCGGCATCGACGATCTGGACGCACTGGGGGCCTACATCATCGAGACCTCACGCCGGGGCACTCTGGCCGCCATCGCCGAGGTGCCTACTGACGTCTATAAAAACGTCCTGAAGATGGACGGCTATGAGAATGAACTGGAACTGCACGCCACCCTGACCGTCACCGCCGACGGGATGCATGTGGATTTCACTGGCACCTCCGGCTGTTCGCGCAAGGGCATCAACGTGCCGCTGAACTATGCCACTGCCTATACCGTTTTTGCCCTGCGCTGCATTGTCGGGTCGGACATTCCCAACAATGCAGGCTCTCTGGAGCCGTTCACTGTCGATGGTCCCAAGGGCTGCATCCTGAATGCGCAGCGGCCGGTGCCCGTCGCGATGCGCCATACGCTGGGTCAGGTGACCCCTGATTTGGTTCTGGGCTGCCTGCATCAGGCCCTACCCGATCAGGTCCCGGCCGAGGGCGCATCCTGTATGTTCGACCTGCCCATGCGCCATGCACCTGAGGTCGCCCGTGACGGAGGCCGCGAATTCGCGGTGGAGCCCGTGCATAACGGCGGCACGGGCGCGCGGCCTCATGCGGATGGGTTGTCGGCAACGGCCTACCCTTCGGGCGTGTTCGGCAGCCAGGTGGAGATCACCGAAAGCGTCGCCCCCGTCACGATCTGGCGGCGCGAGCTTCGGCCAGACTCGGGCGGTGCGGGCAAGTACCGCGGCGGGTTGGGGCAGCGGATCGAGATGACCTCGGCCAACGGCGCGCCCTTCATAGTCTTCCTTTCGGTCGAACGGCTGAAATTCCCCGCGCTTGGTCGGATGGGTGGCCAACCTGGAGCGCCCGGACGCATCCGGTTCCGCGACAGCGACGCTGACATCCCCGGCAAGGGCGAGCTTCGGGTTGAAGACGGCGACTACCTGATCTTTGAAACCCCCGGAGGGGGCGGCTTCGGCGACCCGACAGACAGGAATCCTGACGCGCTGGCACTTGATCTCAAGCGTGGTCTGATCAGCGCCGAAGGGGCCAAAGCATACGGAGGAGGCTCATGATCCGGCCCGTCCCTCATGTTGGCGCCATGGCCGCCTATGCGCTGGCCGATCTTGGCGGTCCTCAGACGATTTCACTGGCCCAGAACGAAAGCGCTTTTGCCGCCAGCCCTGCCGCAATTGCCGCCGGACACGCGGCGATGGCCGACATGCCACTCTATCCTGATCCGGAATGGCCGGACCTCCGCGCAGCGATAGCCGAGGTGCATAGGCTGGACCCGAGCAACATCCTTTGCGGCGCGGGATCGATGGAGCTGATCGGTTGCCTGATCCGCGCCTATGCCGGGCAAGGGGACCGCGTGCTGGGTACAGACTACGGCTACGCCTTTGTTGCCTCAGCGACCGCGCAGGTGCAGGCGGATTATGTCAAGGCGCGTGAGGTCGACCTGACTGTTTCGGTGGATGGCATTCTGAGCGCAGTCACTCCAGAAACCCGCATCGTCTTCGTCTGCAATCCGGGCAACCCGACCGGAACGGTGATCCCGAACACGGAAATTCTGCGCCTACGGACCAGCCTTCCCAAGAATGTTCTGCTGGTCGTCGATCAAGCCTACGCCGAGTTCTCGGATGCCGAACATGAACCGGCAGAGATATTCGCTATGATTCAGCGCGGCGATACGGTCATCACCCGAACGTTTTCCAAAGCCTATGGGCTGGCGGGCGCTCGGGTCGGATGGGCCTATGCTCCGCAGGATATTGCAGCAGAACTGCGCAAGTTGTTGAATCCCAACAATGTCTCGATCCCCTCGCAGGCTGCAGCTGCCGCTGCAATGCGTGATCAGACGCACATGCGAGAGGTTGTGGCAACAACTGCCCAAATCCGCGATGAGTTCACCGAAGATTGCCGCGCTTTGGGGTTAACCGTCCTGCAAAGCCACACAAATTTCGTCTTACTGCGTTTTGCTGCAGTTGATCAGGCGCTGCGGGCCGATGCTGCTTTGCGCGCAGAACACCTGCTGATGCGCGGGATGGGCGGTTATGGCCTGGGCGATTGCCTCCGCGCCACGATTTGCACACCAGACGTGATGAACCGCGCCCGCGATGTGCTGAAAGGAGTGCTGACATGACCGAGACCCGAACCGCGGCCAAGATCGGCGTTCTGGTGCCTTTCACCAATACAAATCTGGAGCCGGATCTGGCATTGATGCGCCCGCCCAACACCACGCTGCATTTCCAGCGCATGGGCGGGTATGACGTGGACGAAATCCCCGGCTCGGATCAGATGGCTGGTCTGGGCGCGTCGGATATCAGCCATGATTTGCGGATGATTTCTGGCGTGCGGCCCGACATCGTTCTTTACGGCTGCACCTCGGCCACGCTGACCCACGGCCCATCTTTCGACGCCGAGTTGGCCGAACAGATCAAATCCGGTGCCAATGCCAAATCAGTCACAGCGGCCGGTGCTCTGATCGCCGGCATTCAGGCGCTGGCGGCCCGCAAAGTCGGCTTTTCGTCGCCCTATCTGGGCGAGATCAATACGCAGGCCATGGCGTTCATGGCCCAAAACGGGATCGAAACGGTCAAATGCGCCGATGTCGGCCGCGAATTGGGCAATTACGGTCAGGGAGAATTGACCCCGGGCGAAGTCTTCGACCTGGCCTGCCAGGCCGACCACCCACAGGCCGAGGCGATCGTTCTGAGTTGCACCGATATGCGGTCCGTTGAGGCCATCGAACGGATTGAAGCCGCGCTAGGCAAACCCGTTGTCACATCCAATCAGGCGATGATGTTCTACTTGCTGCGCGAACTTGGCCTACCACGGCATCAGGGGCTACCGGGGCGATTGTTCGACTGTGTTTGAGGGGCTAGGACCCGGACGGAGCGTCATAGATCAACGCCCCAAGATCCGAGAATGCCGATGCCGAATCTCTCAACCCCAGTATCGTGTCGCGTATGGACGTGGCCCTTGTTTCGCCGAGCGACGGCACCGCGAACTCCATGAATTTTGCGACCACTTCGGCTTGATCCATCGGGGCCTCGGGGCCGCCGCGCGCATGGACGTCGCCAGTTTCCAGCACCCGCCCGTCGTGCAAGCGGATCGTAACATCGGCGATGCGACACTCGGGGAACCGAGCCGAATGGCGCGCGTCTTCGGCAACGGAAATACGTTCCAACAAAGACGCCACCAAAGGATCAGACAGACCCGCGCCCGAGATATGCTCAACCCCGATCCGCCCATAGGCCATCATCACTGCCACCGCAAATGGCAGCGAATACTGCGCCTTTGAGGTGTCGTCGGGCATGCCCTGAAACAAGCAGGCGCTCTCGCGGAAGGTATTGACCTGCACCGAGTCGATATCTTCATGGCTCAGGTCATGGTCGCGCATGAGCTGACGGACAGCGTCGATCGCAGCGTGTGCCCAACGGCAGATCGGGTAAGGTTTCACATATTGATGCTGCATCTGCCAGAACTGGCCAAGGTCCTGCCAATGGATCGTGACCTCTTCGGCTTCGATTGTGATCGCCGGCGCGCCGGTAAAGCCTTTCTCGGCCAAAACCGCCGCAGACACACCGACCAAAGCCCCCCAGCCCGATCCGTCATGCAGCATTGTGGGGTTGGCGATCTCGCGCATCATCTGGCTGCGGGGGCCGTGATATTCAGCGATGCCCATGGCCTGCCGCAATTGGTCCACTCCCAACCCACGCAACCGAGCCGCGACGGCCACGACGCCCAAGGCGTTCCATGCCCCTGACGTGTGATAGTCGCTGACTGTATCATGCAGAGAAATCCCGGCGCGCCCAGCGACCTCATACCCGATGGTGACAGCGGTCAGAGCTTCGGGACCCGAGAAGTCCGGCAACGTTTCCGCCAGCGCACAAAGCGCCGGGACAACAACGACACCGATATGCCCTTTGGTCGGGTTATACCCGTCATGCCCATCCAGATTGTCAGTCTGCGTTGCGGCAGCATAGGCAGACCCTGCGGCGCTGACCCGGCGGCCATCAAACAGCATCCGCGCGCTGAGCGCCTGATCACCTGCCCCGTAGAGCGCAAAAGCGGTTTCTCTGGCGATACTCCCAGCCGCCATAGGACCTGACGCTATCGTAATGCCCAGCGTGTCGAGCAGCATTAACGCGGCGGCGTCAAGCGTCGCATCGGGGATATCCTCGGGTGTTATACCTAGGGTAAAATCAGCAACTCTTTGGAAGGTATCTGTCACGGCCTGCTCCTAGCTCAACACCTCTCAAGGCAGGTTAGGAGGTTTCGAATGGGATGGCACGAAAACAATTGAGAACGAACGGTCCGGCGTTCTAGTGTCGGACCGCCCCATGTTTAAGGTCAGAGGGTTACTGCCCCATCGGATCAACCAGCTTGTTCAACACACGGTCTTTTGTGACCTGACCGATGATCGCCCCGTTCTCGATCACGCCAACCGGTGCGTTGTTCTGGTCAAAGCCCTGAATGACGTCGCGAATATCCGTATCCGCATCAATCGAGCGGTCCGGCGTGCCGGTCGCAGGCTCCATCACATCCCGCGCGCGCAAAACGCCCAGAGGGTTCATATGCGCAACGAAATCGGCTACATACTCGTCCTCGGGTTTTGAGTAGATCTCGGACGGGGTGCCGCATTGCACGATGCGACCGCCCTCCATAATGGCGATGCGATTGCCGATCTTGAAGGCCTCATCAAGGTCATGGGACACAAAGATGATCGTGCGTTTCAGCTTTTCCTGAAGGCGCAGCAGCTCATCCTGCAGCTTGGTCCGGATCAGCGGATCGAGGGCCGAGAACGGCTCATCCATCAACAGGATCGGTGCCTGAGTGGAAAAGGCTCGGGCCAGACCGACGCGTTGTTGCATACCGCCCGAAAGCTCTCCGACCTTACGGTCGGCCCAGTCAGACAGACCGACCAGAGCGAGCTGTTCATCGGTGCGCTGCAACCTCTCAGTGCGGGACATGCCCGACAGCTCCAGCCCTAGCCAAACGTTTTCACGAACCGTGCGCCACGGCAGCAGTCCGAATTGCTGGAACACCATCGCAATATGGTTCTGACGCATCCGGCGCAGGGTGCGGGCGTCGGCGTTGGTAACATCCACCATCTCCGATCCGTCCGAGACCCGCACCGCGCCGCGGATCACCGGGTTCAACCCGTTCACTGCCCGCAGCAACGTGGATTTGCCCGAACCAGACAGCCCCATCAGCACCAGCGTTTCGCCCTCATGCACGGTCAGCGAGCAATTGTGGACGCCCAGCACTTGCCCGCAGGCCTCTTTCACCGTTGCGCGGTCTTTGCCCTCGTCCATGAAGGGCAACGCGCTTTTGGGGTCGTTGCCGAACGCGATTGAAACATTGTCAAATTCAACTGCGGTCATGGATCAATGCTCCACTCTGAGGACGCGATCGAGGATGATCGCCACAACAACGATGACAAAGCCGGATTCGAAACCAAGGGCCGTGTTCACCTGATTGAGCGCCCGCACGACCGGCACACCCAAGCCGTCAGCGCCAACCAGAGCGGCGATGACAACCATCGACAGCGACAACATGATGGTCTGGTTCAGCCCTGTCATGATCTGCGGCAGCGCGTAAGGCAGTTCGACCTTCCACAGGGTCTGGGATTTGGTCGCACCAAAGGCCTCGGCCGCTTCAAGCAGAGGGGTCGGGGTTGAGGACACACCCAGATGGGTCAGGCGGATCGGAGCGGGCAAAACGAAAATCACGGTCGCGATCAGGCCCGGCACCATGCCGATACCAAAGAACACGATCGCGGGGATCAGATAGACGAAGGTCGGCAGGGTTTGCATCAGGTCCAGCACCGGCCGCATCGCCACGTAAAGCTTGGGCCTGTGCGCCGCCGCGATGCCAATAGGCACGCCAATCGCCATACAGACCAGACAGGAGGATAGAACCAGAGTCAGGCTTTCCGTCGTTTCTTCCCAATAACCCTGATTGAGAATGAACAGGAACCCCAGCGCCACGAACAGGCAAACCTTCCAATTGCGCTGCAACAGCCACGTGATACCCACGAAGACGCCCACAACGATCAAAGGATGCGGGGTTTGCAGCACCCACAATATGCCATCAATCAGCGCCTCAAGAACCCAGGACAACCAATCGAAAAATGGCTCCCCTATCTCTTGGAGCCATTCAAAAACCGCTCGGGCCGTCTTGCCGACGGGTATCTTGTTGTCGGTCAGCCAATCCATCTGTCTGCCTTTCAGAGTATTCCGGGCCTGAGATCAGGCCACAAAAAAGCCCTCCGCCACAGACGCGCGGCGAAGGGCGTTTAAGGTTATTGACCCAGTGCTGCGCTTACTGCGGCGACTGCGTCACCACCGTCGCGGGTCGTGACACCGTCCAGCCATGGGGTATAGGCATCCGGGTTGGCTTTCAGCCATGCGCTGGCTGCGTCCGCCGGATCTTCGCCACCATCCAGAATCGCGGCCATGATCTCGTTTTCCATTGCCAGCGAGAATTCCAGGTTGTTCAGTAGCGCGCCAACATTCGGGCACTCTTCTGCATAGCCTTTGCGGGTGTTGGTGAACACGGTCGCGCCGCCGAAGTTGGGGCCAAAGAACTCATCGCCACCGGTCAGGTAGGACATCTCGAAATTGGCGTTCATTGGATGGGGTTCCCAACCCAGGAACACGATCGGATCGCCCTTGCGCGAAGCGCGGTCCACCTGCGCCAGCATGCCTTGCTCGGAGCTTTCAGCGACTTCGAAACCAGAGAGGCCAAACGAATCGCCATCGATCATGGATTGAATCAGACGGTTGCCGTCATTGCCCGGCTCGATTCCGAAGATTTTGCCGTCCAGAGCATCGGAGTGTGTTGAAATATCAGCGAAATCCTTGATGCCCAGCTCGGCGGCTGCAGCGTTGACGGCCAGAGTGTACTTGGCGCCTTCCAGGTTCGCGCGCACTGTTTCAACCGTTCCCGCCTCGCGATACGGCGCGATATCGCCTTCCATGGTCGGCATCCAGTTGCCCAGGAACACGTCGATATCGCCTTCAGCCATCGAAGTGTAAGTCACTGGAACGGAAAGGATCTTGATCTCGGTATCATAGCCCAGAGCGTCAAGAATCGTTGTCGTTGCGGCAGTGGTCGCCGTGATATCGGTCCAGCCGACATCCGAGAATACGACCTCGTCGCAATTGGCCAATGCCGCCCCGGCAGATGCCAGAATGGCAAGGGTTGAAATGGTTGTTAGGGCTTTCACTGGAGCCTCCCTGTTTTTTTGATTGACTGGTTAGTTAGGAAAAATAAATGGCACATAGTCAAGTCTAATTGTTCACATGCAGCCGGATTCAGGCAACAGTTTCTGTCGCACGCTGAACAATTCATGGATTAGGTGGCATGGATTTCGGTTTGGCTGCGTGCGGTTTGTGGCGCAGGTTTGAGTTGCAGACGCCCCATGGGGCAGGCGTGTCCTAATTCAATATGACACAAGCATGCAATCCGTTAGCAGGCCTACCCGGGAACCGTTGGGCGCAGCTACTTAGGTGTTGCGGCCCCATCAAAGACGGAGCCGCGGAGAGGCGTCAGACCCCCAGTTTTGCTTACTTGCCCTTCCAGACAGGATCACGCTTCTCCGCAAACGCGCGCGCGCCTTCCATCTGGTCCTCACTGGCATAGAGAGTATCGACGCTGCGCAGCTGCCTTTTGGTAATTCGGTTCATGGCGTCCTGAAACTTGCTGTCTTCAGCATCGCGAACAACCTCTTTGATCGCGGCATAAACCAGCGGTGGGCCCGAGGCCAACAGGCGGGCGAGTTCCCACGCGCGATCCATCAGTTGATCCGCGGCCACGATCTCATTCACCAAACCCCAGCGGTTGGCTTCCTCCGCGTCGAACCAGCGGCCCGTCAGCAGCAGCTCCATCGCGATGTGGTACGGGATGCGTTTTGGTAATTTGACGCTGGCCGCATCCGCCACGGTGCCCGAGCGGATTTCCGGCAGGGCAAAACTCGCATGGTTTGCGGCGAGGATCATGTCGGCCGACAGCGCAAGCTCCAACCCTCCCCCGCAGGCAATGCCGTTTACAGCTGCGATGACGGGTTTATTCATGTCGCGCAATTCCTGCAGACCGCCAAAACCGCCAACGCCATAGTCCCCATCGACCGCATCTCCATCGGCTGCGGCTTTCAGGTCCCATCCGGGGCAAAAGAACTTCTTTCCGGCACCTGTCAGGATCGCGACGCGCAGGTCCGGGTCGTCGCGGAACTCGGCAAAGACGTCGCCCATGATGCGGCTGGTGGCAAGATCAATGGCATTGGCCTTGGGCCGGTCCAATGTGACCTCAAGGATCGCGCCGTCGCGGCGGGTTTTGATCGGGTCCATATCTCAGGCCTTTCTGATGAGGGCATCCACGGCCACCGCCTTGTCGGGCGTGCAGAGGAGCGGGTTAATTTCGACCTCGCCAAGCGTGTCGGCGTTTCGCATGACATAGGCCTGAACGGCCTCAACAGCGGCCACGATGGCATCCATATCAGCCGCCGGTTGACCACGATAGCCTGCCAGAAGCGGTGCAATCTTCAATTTACCCAAGGCGTTGCGGATGTCATCAGCAGAACTGGGCGCCAGCAAGGAGGCGGTATCGCACAGCACTTCGGTCAGAACACCGCCTGCACCCAGGGTCAGGACAAACCCGTGTGCTGGATCGCGCACCACGCCTACAAGAAGCTCGGCCACTGTTCCGGTGATCATCTCTTCGATCAGAATTTCAGGGGTGCCGATATCTGCGGCGACGTCGGCCACGTCTTCGGCAAGAACACCCAATCGCACAGCCGCGTGTTCTGACTTATGAGCCAGCCCCACGCCCTTGACCGCAAATGGCGCGTCCATGTCCTGAGCGGCAGCGCGCGCCTGGTCGGCACCTGCGACTGTGCGGTTCTGCGGGATGCGCAGTCCACACTCGGCCAGAACGCGTTTGGACTCGCCTTCGGTGAGTGTCCTTTTGGCCTCAGCCGTTCCGGGCAATGTGACCGGTTTGTCCGAAGGGTCTGTGATCTGGCCTGCCGCTTCGGTTGCGGCAAGAGCTTCGCGCAGCCCCATGAAGGGCACCACGCCGCCGTCCATAAGCTCTTGCGCTACATCTTCGGGCATCAACTCGGGCAAAGTCGCGGCAACAGCAAATCGCGCGCCGGTCTCCGCACGCACTTTCATCGCAGCACGAGAGGCGTAGGCCCAGTCGCTCGCATCCGTGGTCGGATAGTCGAGGATCGAGAACGTCAGATCGATGTCGTCTCCCGTCATCCCAGCCCAGGCTTTCGCCATCGCCGCTTCATCGCGCCAGATATAAGTGTGGTAGTCCAGCGGATTATTCAGCGCCACCATCGGACCGAGTGCCTCTCGCAGGCGGGCTTTCTGACCGTCGCTTAGGCGGGGGAAGGACAACCCAGTTCCAACGGCCATGTCCGCGATCAGGCTGGCCTCACCCCCGGAACAGCTTATCGAGGCGATGTTGCTGCCTGAAAACGGGCCATAGCAATGCAGCAGTTTCAGCGTCTCCAGAAAATCAGGCAACGCCGATAGGCGTGGGATGCCGAGCCGCTCCAAAAGGGCCTGCGCACCTGCGTCGCTTCCCGCCAGAGAGGCGGTATGCGACACGGTCGCGGCCTGAGCCTGTTCGGACGCGCCGACCTTGAGCGACACCAGAGGGATACCTTTGGAGTGGGCCTTCTGGGCCAGAGCCTCCCATTCGCGGATGTCCTTGAAGCCTTCGATATGCAAACCAACGGCACTCACACGCGGATCGTCCAGCAAGGCCGAAGCGATCTGCGCCTGACTGGTTTGCGCCATGTTCCCACAGGTCACCATATAGGCGATGGGCAGCGCGCGTTTCTGCATGGTCAGGTTGATCGAAATATTCGAACTTTGCGTCAGGATCGCCACGCCAGAGTCGACCGGCTTGGCCCCGTGTTGGTCGGGCCATAGCAAAGCCCCGTCCAACGCGTTGATGAAACCATAGCAATTGGGTCCCAGAATGGGCATGTCGCCCGCAGCTGCGACCAGTTGTGCCTGCAGATCGCCGCCTGTGTCATCCTCGGCCACGGCCTCGGAAAAACCTGACGCAAAACACACCGCACCACCGGCGCCAGTGGCAGAAAGGATGCGAACCGCCTCAATCGTGGCATGGCGGTTGATGCCGATGAAAACGGCGTCAGGCGATGCTGGCAGGTCTTCGAGACTGGCATAGGCCCTATGGCCAGAGATCTCGGTCGCTTTGGGATGAACAGGCCAGATCTGTCCCGCATAGCCCATACGTTCAGACTGTAGAATGACCTGCTGACACCAAGCACCACCGCCGATCACAGCGATGGAGTTAGGGCGCAAAAGCCGGGTGAGGTCTTTGGTCATCGTCAGGCGCCCAACGGACGCAGAAGATCACGGCTGATGATATGGCGTTGGATTTCGCTGGTGCCATCCCAGATCCGCTCAACCCGTGCGTCGCGCCAGAAGCGTTCGATCGGGAAGTCGTCCATCAGACCCATGCCGCCATAGATTTGCAGCGTCGCGTCGGTGACCCGCGCCAACATTTCCGAGGCATAGAGCTTGGCCGAGGCGATTTCGCGGTTCGAAGGCAGGTTTTCGTCCAAGCGCCAGGCAGCCGACAGAGTTAACCAGTCCGCGGCATCAATCTCAGTGATCATATCGGCGATCTGGAACCCAATGCCCTGGAATTTACCGATGGGCTGGCCAAACTGTTTGCGCTCGGCAGCATAGTTAAGCGCATAGTCGAAACAACGCCGTGCCCGACCAACCGAGAAGGCCGCAACCGTCAAACGAGTCGCGTAGAGCCACTCGTTCATGACCTCGAAACCACCATCGACCTCGCCCAGAACCTGCGCGTCTGGCAGGCGGCAATTGTCGAAGTAGAGGATGTAGTTCTTGTAACCCTTGTGGCTGACCGAGTTATACCCCTCGCGCACCTCAAACCCGGGCGTTCCGCGATCCACCAGGAAGGTTGTGATACGCTTTTTAGGTCCTTTTGGTGTCTCATCCACGCCTGTCGCAATGAAGACGATGAAGAAATCCGCGTGTTCTGCGCCCGAGATGAAGTGTTTGGAACCGTTGATGACCCAATCGCCCCCATCCTTCACAGCCTGACACTTCATGCCCCTGACGTCCGAGCCCGCATCGGGTTCGGTCATCGCCAGCGCATCCATCCTTTCGCCACGCACAGCAGGCAGCAAATAGCGTTCGCGCTGTTCTTCGTTGCAGGCCATCAGAATGTTCTGCGGACGACCAAAGAAATGGGTCAGAGCCATCGATCCCCGGCCCAACTCGCGCTCGACCAGCGTAAAATCTAGATGCGAAAGGCCTGCGCCGCCAACCTCTTCGGGAAAGTTGCAGGCATAAAAACCCAGATCGATGCATTTCTGTTTGATCTCTTCGCCCAGCTCATGCGGCACCTGACCGGTGCGCTCAACCTCGGCCTCATGTGGGTAGATTTCGTTTTCGACAAAACTACGGACTGTCGATACGATCATGTCCTGTTCTTCGGTCAGACCAAACTGCATGGCGCGATATCCTTGGATAGGTGATTGACGCAGGAAACGAGATTCCTCATGGTCACGGCATGCAGTTTTCGCCTCCTGGCGTGCAGAGTTGGTAAAATTTTGAGTCACAGATTTAACATTCTGCTGTTCGATGGATTCTCGAACCACTGCCTCGCCAACATGGTCGAGCCTCTGCGGGCGGCCAACACTCTGTCCCGGCAGTCTTTGTATGAGTGGCGGTTCTGTTCCGTGGACGGCGAATCTGTCCACAGCTCCAGCGGGCTTGCGGTGACGCCGGATGCCGCCCTGACCGACCAGCGAGGAGATGCTCTGGTCGTGATGCCCTCCTACGGGTTCTTGCAATTGGGCACGCCCTCGACCCTGCGCGCCCTGCTGGCGGCTGCAAAAAGGCACGCGCAGGTGGCCGGACTGGATACCGGCAGCTGGTTGATGGCGCAGGCCGGGTTGCTGGATGGGTACCGCGCGACGATTCACTGGGACGAGCTTTCTCGATTTGAAGAAGCCTTTCCCGCCGTGGACGTGGTGCAAGAGCGCTACGTCGTTGATGGCGCGCGTCTGACCTGTTCCGGGGCGATGGCGGCGTTTGATCTAGCGCTTGCGCTTGTCCGCAAGGATCACGGCCCACTGTTGTCGATGGAGGTCGCCCATCTGTTTATGAGCCGCGGTCGAAGCGACCACTATGCCTTACCGATGCAAACCGAAGACACTCTGGTGAATCGCGCTCTGGCCATCATGCAGGCAAACCTTGAAACACCGCTGTCGATCACGCAGGTCGCGCGCAAAGCGGGCTGCACTCAGAAACGGCTGGAAATGCGCGTTCAGGCGGACCTGAAAACCACACCCCAAGCGCTCTATCGTCGGTTGCGTCTGAACCTTGCGCGCAGGCTGACCGAAGAGACCGAGCAATCCATCGCCGAAATCGCCGGCCGGTCGGGCTACGAAAATACCAGTGCTATGACTCGCGCCTTCAAGGCGGAGTTCGGGCAGACCCCCTCGGCCTTCCGCAACAGGGTGTAGTGGGACAGCGCCGCCCCAAGACGGCGCTGCTCTTTTGTCAGACGCTTAACGCGAGAGAACGCGCAGACGACTTTCAAATTCACCTCGATCCACATAGCAGCCGTGCAGGTGACGGTGACCTGTGTTGGGGTCGAAGGCCGACCGTCCATGCAGCACACGGCGGTTGTCAAAGACCACCATTTCGCCACCCCTCAGCTTGAGTTGAAGCAAGTATTTGGGGTCGCGTGTCATCGCCATGAACTTCTGATAGGCGCGGTAGTAACACGGCATCAGAGCGGGCTTGATATCAAGGAAATCCGCCAGATGCGCGTTGAAGCAGATCTCGATCACGTCGCCGTTTTCATCGCAGGTGATGACCCGTTTACGCGAGCGGATGTCCGTTTCTCCATCATGGAACCGGAACGGGATCGAGATGTCGCACAGGGCGTCAAAGGCATCGGGATCTTCTAGTTTCAGATCCTCTGCGACCGCATAGCCGTCGCAGAACAGTGACTCACCGCCCTCAGCCTCGTTGGCGAGACAATGCAGGAACTGGAACCCCGGAGGCAGTTCCTGATTGGTCAGGTCGGTGTGCAGCGGCAATGCAACCGGCGTATAGGCAAGGTTGTTCGGGTTGGGTTTAGACTTGACCTCGAAGGTCAGACCAAAATTGGTCTCGCGCAGAAACCCGATCCGGCGCGCGACGTCCATGCCAGCTTCGGTGGTATCGGCCAGATGGTCCACAATGCTCAGCCCGTATTGACGCGCTGCGATCAGCCAGTCCTTCAAAGCACTGTCTTGAGTCATAACCCCATCGGCATTCGCGCGCGGGATACCGGCGGGCAAAAGCTCGGCCCGCCATGTGACAAAACCGGTATCAGCCGGGTCAAAAGCAGGTTGGCCGGGGCGGCGATCGCGCAGCCAGTCCAGATCAAAACCGGTGGGTGCCTGATCCTCGGCCCAGACAACAAGCAGGCTGTTGTCGGACTGGAATGCCTGCACGGGTTTGATATCCAGCGCAATGGCGGTGAGGTCTGTGAGGCGCTCCTGCGTCTGCGGATGGAACCCTGCAGGGTCGTTTTCGCGCAGCCAGATGAACGGGAAATCCCCGGTCATATGGTCGGGCCAGGTGATACGCACATGTGTTTCGGCCAGTTCAACCTGAACCGGTTTCGAGAGAGTTTGAGTTGTCATGTTAATCTTTCGCGTTGAGTTGAAATTCGGGTTCAATCTCAGCGCTGGGATGGGGGCGGCCACCAATCATAGGCCTTCCTATAGGGATGCCCGGGTCGGCGGCCCAACGTCGCTGGTATTTCTAAGCTGGATGGCATGCGAACGTCTGGATTGGGGGCTATCTCTTTGCGAAGGCTTAAATTAATTTGCGGCGCAGTCAAACGGAAAACGTGCCGGCAAACTTAGAGCCTACGGCAAACTTCAACCCTGCTGTTTTGCTGAGCAAACCCTGCGGCACAAAGGTGTGAAAAGATTGACGCGCCGCCCGAAATACAGAACGGTATCACAAAATCCGACGCCCCGATCCTTGTGACGTGCCGGCGCGACAAACCAGCCTCAGTAGAGAGAGAAGACCATGCCCCAGACCGCAGACACAAACCGCCGCATCGTTCTGAACGAACGCCCCAAGGGGGAACCCGATGACAACACGCTGCGGCTTGAGACAACGGATATCCCTACTGCTGGTGCAGGAGAGATGTTGGTCCGCACCTGCTACCTGTCGCTGGACCCGTATATGCGCGGGCGGATGAATGACGCGAAGTCCTACGCCGAGCCAGTGGCGATTGGCGGGGTCATGACTGGACAGGTTGTGGGAGAGGTTGTGACCTCGAACCTCGACGGATTCGAAGCGGGTGACTATGTGCTGTCTGGTAGCGGTTGGCAGGATTATGCGATCTCGGACGGGACCGAGGTCATAAACATGGGCAAAGCACCGCAAAACCCGTCTTGGGCGTTAGGTATTCTGGGTATGCCCGGCTACACCGCTTATGCCGGGTTGCTACAGATCGGCGAACCCAAGCCCGGAGAAACCGTGGTCGTTGCCGCCGCATCCGGCCCGGTCGGAGCAACCGTGGGACAGATCGCTAAGATCAAAGGGTGCAGGGTCGTGGGCGTTGCGGGCGGAGCCGAAAAATGTGCGCATGTGGTGGAAAATCTGGGCTTCGACGCCTGTATCGACCACAAAGCTGCCGATTTCGCTGATCAATTGCGCGCCGCCTGCCCGGATGGGATTGACGTCTACTTCGAAAATGTTGGCGGCAAGGTGCTTTACGGTGTCCTGCCTTTGCTGAACGCTTTTGCGCGCATCCCGATCTGCGGCGTGGTCTCATGGTACAACCTGCCTGGCTTGCCGGACGGTCCGGATATGGGGCCTGCGATCATGGGCACGCTGCTGCGGATGAAGGTGAAGGCTCAGGGGTTCATCATCTTCGACAGCTTCCCGGCCTCACTCTACAAGGAGTTCGTCAGGGATATGACAGGCTGGATTCAGGACGGATCGGTCAAATATCGCGAGCACATGGTCGTGGGGCTGGAGGCCGCACCCGAAGCGCTAAACCAGCTGCTGCGCGGTGAGAATTTCGGCAAGATGGTGGTGAATGTCGGGGCCTGATTGCCCCGGCCAACATCCAGTTTTCACCCCACTCCGAATTAGAAATGACAGTCGCCGCGCCGAGCAGCGGCGACTGCTCTCCTTCAGGCCGTTTCAAGCCCACCAATCGCAGCAAGCGCGCTGACGATTTCAGGCACGCCCTGCCGTTGGCGCAGTGAGGCGAACAAGAACGGCCGACCCTTGCGCATGCGCGTGGCGTCTTCCTGCATCACCTCAAGCGACGCGCCTACATGCGGCGCGAGGTCGGTTTTATTGATGATCAACAGATCCGATTTCGTGATCGCGGGCCCCCCCTTGCGCGGGATTTCCTCACCCGCAGCCACATCAATCACGTAGAGCGTGACATCCGCCAATTCCGGGCTGAACGTAGCCGACAGGTTATCGCCGCCGCTTTCGATCAGCACGACGTCAATCTCCGGGTGGCGCGACTGCATCTCGGCCACAGCCGCAAGGTTGATCGAGGCGTCCTCTCGGATCGCGGTATGCGGGCAACCGCCGGTTTCAACGCCGATGATCCTGTCCTGAGGCAGGATCTGCATCCGCATCAGCGCCTCGGCGTCCTCTTGGGTGTAGATGTCGTTTGTGATCACGCCCACCGAACAGATATCGCGTAGCGCCTCAGACAGCGCGGCGGTCAGGGTGGTTTTGCCCGCGCCGACGGGGCCTCCGATGCCGACGCGAAGGGGGCCGTTCGTACTGCTCATGTTCGGAAAATCCTTGAATACTGTGTTTCATGCTTCATTGCCGCGATATCCGGCAGGAACGCCGTCGAACTGAGATCCTCCAGACCCGCGTCCCGCGCCTTTGCGGCAATCGTTGTGCAGAGGGGCGTTAGGTCCCGTATCAGCCGCTGCGCATCGGTTTGCCCCAAGGGGACAAGGCGCGTTGCGCAGGCGACCAGATTGCTCAGGAACGCCTGCAGGAACATCTCGGTAACCAATGGCAACGGCAAATTCTGCAATCGTGCCGCACGCCCTACCGCCACCGGATAAGTCAGGCGCTGCAAGTCCAAGCCCCAGACATCCCCGGTCACGGCTCCAAACGCCTGCCCGAGCAAACTGGTTTCCATCAACCGCTCAGATGAGGCGCTGAACGCGCGGGCTGTGGCGTCGATGTCGGTCAAGTCGACCGGGGTTTCGGCGGCGTAAGCCGCCCCCAGAAAAAGCGCGTCGTTCCAGCCAGAGCCATGCTCTAATACGTCCGACACCCAGGCGCCCGTATCCTGAGGGCAGGTAACCGAACCAAGTTCAATAGCGGCCTCCAACCCATGAGAATAGGCGAAGCCGCCAACCGGATAGGCCGGAGACAACCACTGCACCAAGGTTAGGATATCGGAATTAGTGAGCGTGGCCATGTGTCCTGCCATGACCATAAGCGCCGCCTTCGGGGGTGAAAGGCTCAACGACCTCTTGGATTTCTGCGCCCAGTTTCAAAAGCATATCTCGAATGACATGATCGCGTTGTATCAGAAGCCGGTCGGCTTCGATCTGACAGGGCGTGTGGCGATTGCCAATATGCCACGCAAGGTGCAGCAGATTGTCCCCGCTGATTTCCAGCAACTCTTCCGGTGCGGCGATGATTTCAATCTCGCGTCCATCCTCCAGCACCAGAACCCCACCATGGTCGAGGGATTTCGTGTGCGCCAGATCGACCAAAAAGGACTCACCATCATCGGTGGCCAGCATTTTACGGCGCAGGAAACGCCCGTCATAGTCCAGCGAGACCTGAGCGTGCGCCGGATCGTGGTGGTGATCGTGATAGATTCGGGCGGTTTTGATCGCAGTGGTCATCGTGGCCTCCTTCTTTAAATCAGAACATGAAATAGCGCTGCGCCATCGGCAGCACTTCGGCAGGTTGACAGGTGAGCAGCTCCCCATCGGCTCGGACCTCATAGGTTTCCGGGTCAACCTCGATCTGGGGCGTTGCATCATTCAGCAGCAAATCCTGCTTGCCGATATCGCGCGTGTTGCGCACGGCGACGGTTTGTTTCGCCAGTCCCAGTGTATCTCCGATCCCGCCCGCTTGCGCGGCCTCCGAGACAAATGTGATCGCCGAGTTTTCAACCGACCGGCCGTATGCTCCGAACATGGGGCGGCTATAGACCGGTTGCGGCGTAGGGATCGAGGCATTCGGGTCGCCCATCTGCGCACAGGCGATGGTGCCACCCAACAAGACCATCTCGGGCTTCACCCCGAAGAAAGCCGGGTTCCACAGGACCAGATCGGCGCGTTTGCCTTCCTCAATACTGCCGATCTGATGGCTCAGGCCATGCGCAATCGCCGGGTTGATGGTGTATTTCGCGATGTAGCGACGTACGCGCAAGTTGTCATTGTCACCTGTTTCCTCGGGCAGGCGGCCGCGTTGCTTTTTCATCTTGTCGGCGGTCTGCCATGTACGGATCAGAACCTCTCCGACCCGACCCATCGCCTGACTGTCCGAAGCGATGATGCTGAACGCGCCCATGTCGTGGAGGATGTCCTCGGCCGCGATCGTCTCACGCCGGATGCGGCTTTCGGCAAAGGCCACGTCCTCGGGGATGGATTTGTCGAGGTGGTGGCACACCATCAGCATATCCAGATGCTCTTCGACCGTATTCACAGTGAAGGGGCGCGTGGGGTTGGTCGAAGACGGCAAAACGTGGTTTTCGCCGCAGATCTTGATGATATCGGGGGCGTGGCCACCGCCTGCGCCTTCGGTGTGAAAGGCGTGGATCGTGCGGCCTTTCATTGCGCCCACGGTGTTCTCGACAAAACCGGATTCGTTCAGCGTGTCGGTATGGATCATGACTTGCACATCCATCGCGTCGGCCACCGAGAGGCAGCAATCGATGGCGGCGGGGGTCGTGCCCCAATCCTCATGCAGTTTCAGAGCGCAGGCACCTGCGTTGACCTGCTCCTCCAGCGCCGCAGGCAGAGAGGCATTGCCTTTACCCGCAAAGGCCAAGTTCATCGGAAACGCGTCGGCGGCCTGCAACATCCGCCCGATGTGCCAAGGCCCGGGTGTGCAGGTGGTGGCCAGAGTGCCATGCGCAGGGCCCGTCCCCCCTCCCAACATAGTGGTCAGGCCGGAATGCAGCGCATCTTCGATCTGCTGAGGGCAGATAAAGTGGATATGGCTGTCGAAGCCCCCTGCAGTCAGGATGCGCCCCTCGCCCGCGATGGCCTCGGTGCCGGGACCGATGATGATATCGACGCCGGGTTGAGTATCGGGATTCCCGGCCTTGCCGATTTTGGCGATGCGTCCGTCCTTCAGGCCCACATCCGCCTTGTAGATACCCGAGTGATCCACGATCAGCGCATTGGTGATAACCGTATCCACGGCCCCCTCGGCCCGCGTGGCCTGAGACTGCCCCATCCCATCGCGGATCACCTTGCCCCCACCGAACTTGACCTCTTCGCCATAGAGCAGCGCATTGTCGCCCGTCCCCCCGGTGGCGGCAGCGCCCGCGCGTTCTGCGGTCAGGTCGCGTTCGACCTCGATGACCAGATCGGTATCCGCCAGCCGCAGCCTGTCGCCAGTAGTGGGGCCGAACATCGCGGCATAGTCAGAACGTTTTATTGTTGCTGGCATCAGAGCGACCCCATGACCTTTTGATTGAACCCATAGACCTTGCGCGCTCCGCCGATCGGGATCAGCGAAACCTCTCGCGCCTGACCGGGCTCGAACCGAACAGCGGTGCCGGGGGCGATGTCCAAACGCAGCCCATGTGCCGCTGCACGGTCGAAGTCGAGCGCCGGGTTGGTTTCGGCGAAATGATAGTGCGAGCCGACCTGAACCGGGCGGTCGCCGGTATTGGCGACCATCAGAGTGATCGCCTTGGCACTTGCGTTCAGGGTGATCTCACCCTCGGCCGGGAACAGCTCTCCGGGGATCATTTGTTCAACTTCACCATCAGCGCGATTGCGGCCAGTGCGACAACCGCCAGGCCAACGCCAAGGGTCGCGTAGTCCATGCCGTGCGCATGGATATGCGTATCGGTGTGGGCGGCGGCAGGGCCTGCAACGATCAGGGCGGGGAAAAGCATACGGGTCATATCTTGGTTCCTTTGTTAGCGAATGGGGTTGTGGACGGTCACAAGCTTGGTGCCGTCGGGAAAGGTGGCTTCGACTTGAACCTCGTGGATCATCTCGGGCACGCCCTCCATGCATTGATCCCGGGTGATCACTTCGGCTCCGGCCTGCATCATGTCAGCCACAGAACGACCGTCGCGCGCACCTTCGACCACAGCGTCGGTGATCAGGGCGATGGCCTCGGGATGGTTCAGCCTGACCCCTCGGGCAAGGCGTTTGCGGGCAACTTCGGCGGCCATGGCGACCATCAGTTTATCTTTTTCGCGGGGGGTCAGGTTCATCTCAGATCATCCAGCATCGGGGAAGAGTGTTGTTGTTGAGTTGCCGCAGAACCGGCATCAGCTCACGGCGCAGGGCAAAGCTGTTTTCGGCCAGCATCCGGATCACCAGCAGATCACCATGTATCAGCGTTGCACCTGCCGTTTCGGGCAACATCTGGCGCACCGTGTCCAACTGCCCTTCGGCCGAACTGCAGGCAAAGACGACCAGCGCCATTGCACCCGCCCCGTCTGCAATATGGGGCTTCGCGAGATGGGCGTGCAGGTCGCCGGAAAATCGCATTGTATCCAAGAACAGAGGGGCTCCACCGCGCCGAATTTCGATCCGGTCCCGCAAACGGATATCCGTCAGGGTTTCGCCCATCGCCGCGCGTCCAAAGACTAAAGGCTCGACCATCAGCAAAGTCGCGTCCGGCTCCATTTCGACCAATAGTCGACGATCCAGAGCACTGCCGTTGAACAGGATTGTCTCTTGCGGCAGCCAGTTCATGCGCGCGCCAGACGCGACGGTCAGGTGATTGACGACCTGACCATAGGGGCCGGGCTGAGCCTTGTAGGCACGCTCACACGCCTGCGTCGTCATCGTCAGAGTGGTACCTTTGCCCGCTGTTCCGGTGAACCGAAACGCATCCCCACCGGTGACGCCGCCAGCAGTGTTCAGCAGAACCGCATCCAACGCGTGCGATTCAGCTCGTGGGAACAGGCACTTAAAGGAACCGGATTGGCGGAATACGTCCAGAACCGACCGCCTGCCCAACGGTTTGGTGCTGATTGACACGGCCCCCTTGGCACGGGGAGGGGTTTTGTCCGTGATGGGCGTTATATGGGCAAGTTGCGTAATTGGTCACCCCCGAGGCGTCAGTTCATGCCCTGTGTTTCGGGTCTCGGATGGCGGAAAACCATTCTCGGGTGTCGTAATCGAACACAAAACCGATGCAGGTGACCAAATTTTTGGCACACAGTCGGGCAATGGATTAAAAATTAATCAGATGCGGCTGATTTTTGCATTTACCTGACCGACAGGTTGCCAAGATTGCCGCGATGCAGAAACCGTATGGGTGCTCGTCGGGGGAAACATCTCGAAGGGTGTGTGACGGCTGCGCGAATTGGACCTCGGACACAACCGCCACACGATAACGCAACAACAGTTGCGGGGATCAGGTAGAAGAAGAGTGCGCCTTTGTGCAAGCCCTCTCTCCCGGCCCCGCCCAGGAGGATTACATGAAATCGCTCAAATCCACGCTCGCCGGATCACTGGTATTTGCTGCCATGGCCACCGCCGCACTGTCGGCTGAAGACACGATCAAGGTTGGCGTGCTGCATTCGCTGTCCGGCACGATGGCAATCTCCGAAACGACGCTGAAAGACACGATGCTGATGCTGATCGATCAGCAAAACGCCAAGGGCGGCCTGCTGGGCAAGCAGCTTGAGGCGGTTGTGGTCGACCCGGCCTCGGACTGGCCGCTATTTGCTGAAAAAGCGCGCGAGCTGCTGACCGTGCATGAAGTGGACGTGATCTTTGGCAATTGGACCTCGGTTAGCCGGAAATCGGTTCTGCCGGTGATCGAAGAGCTGAACGGCCTGCTGTTCTACCCGGTTCAGTATGAAGGCGAAGAATCCTCGAAAAACGTCTTTTACACCGGAGCCGCGCCGAACCAGCAGGCAATCCCTGCAACCGACTATTTTCTGGAGGAACTGGGGGTCGAGAAATTCGCTCTGCTCGGCACAGACTATGTCTACCCCAGGACCACCAACAATATTCTGGAAAGCTATCTGAAGGGTAAAGGCATCGCGGACGAGGATATCTTCGTCAACTACACCCCCTTTGGTCACTCTGACTGGTCAAAGATCGTGGCGGACGTTGTTGCGCTGGGTGCGGATGGTAAGAAGGTCGGCGTGATCTCGACCATCAATGGCGATGCAAACATTGGCTTCTACAAAGAGCTGGCGGCTGCGGGCGTTTCGGCGGATGACATCCCGGTCGTAGCCTTCTCAGTCGGTGAGGAAGAACTCTCGGGTCTGGATACCACCAACCTGGTCGGCCACCTGGCCGCGTGGAACTACTTCCAGTCGGCAGATACCGACGTGAACGCCGAATTCGTTGAGACGTGGAAAGCCGCCATGGGTGAAGACCGCGTGACCAATGACCCGATGGAGGCGCATTACATCGGCTTCAACATGTGGGTAAACGCCGCCACCGAGGCCGGATCGACCGAAGTCGACGATGTGCGCGCCGCGATGTACGGGCAGGAGTTCCCGAACCTGACTGGTGGCACTGCCGTGATGCTGCCGAACCACCACCTGGCCAAACCGGTTCTGATCGGTGAGATCCAGGAAGACGGTCAGTTCGATATCATCAGCGAAACCGACGTCGTTCCGGGTGATGCATGGACTGACTTCCTGCCGGAATCGGCGGTTCTGATCTCGGATTGGAAAGAGCTGGGTTGTGGTATGTACAACACCGAGACCAAGACCTGCGTTCAGACCCTGTCGAACTACTAATCTTCTCGCAAGGCGGGTGTCATCGCCCGCCTTGCCCTAAAGACACCTCGGGTTTCACCACATGTTACGACTATTCCTTGCGGGTCTCGCAATCCTGTGCGCCTGCCTAACGGCCAATGCGCAAGAGAGCGGTTTGCAACCGATCCTGCAAGAGCATCAGGAAATCATCGCCAAAAGCTCGCGCAAGACGATCAAACCGGCGATTGATGCGATTGCCAGCAGCGGTCTACCGCAAGCGCAGGTGATGCTTGAGACATGGGCCGCCAAAGACGTGTGGATGCGCAAGTCGGACGGCCTGTTCTTTTCGGGTAAAAAGGCCGAGGGCCGTTCGTATGAGCTGACCGATTTCGACACCGGAGAGGTCGTTGGAACGTTCGAGAAATCCGACCTGAAACAGTTAAAACCCAATAGCGGCATCCGCGCGATGATCGGGACGGCTTTGGTCCAGTTCCAACTGACCGACCCGGACCGGGCAAAACGTCTGGCCGCTTTGACATCTATCCAACGCGATCCCGAAGGCGCTCTGCTGGAGCCGCTGCGCGCCTCGATTGAGGACGAACCCGATGCCGATCTGAAAGCGCAGAAGCAACGTCTCGAGCGGTTGCTGACCATCGGGTATGACGAGGATACCGCAGCACGTGTTGCTGCGATTGAAGACATGTCCGACGATCTGGGGGTGGACGTCCGCGCGGCACTGAATCCTCTGGTCGTGACGAAGCGACAGACGGGCACTGATCTACCTGCTGACGCGAATACCGCCACAATTCTAGACCCCGGATCAGAAGCCCTGTCGCGGGATGAGGCATATGACATGTTGGTCGCCAATGACCTAGCCGCACCGCGCACGTCGCCCGATGACATACGCGCCGCACTGGCCGCCAATATCGACGGCGGCCGCGTTGGGGGCATTCCTGTCGCGCAACTGAACTCTGACACCACGCGTGCTCAGGCTTACGCTGTTCTAGCGGAAGCCGGCCTCGTGCCTGCTTTGATCACCGAGGCCAACATCAATTCTGCGTTGGAAACGCATGTCTTCTTTGAGACCTATGCCGAACCCTCACCCGAAGTCACAGCCGCCGCCGAAAAGGCGCTGGAACAAATCGAGCTTAAGGTTGGCCTAAACCAGACCCTCGACCTGACGCTGGACGCGATCTCATTGGCGTCAATCTATTTCCTTGCGGCCATCGGTCTGGCTATCACCTTTGGCGTGATGGGTGTGATCAACATGGCCCACGGTGAGTTCATCATGATGGGCGCCTACACCGGCTACGTCGTACAGCAGTTCATCCCCGACCATACGCTCTCAATCATCGTTGCCATCCCGATGGCCTTCGCGGTCACCTTCGCCATGGGCGTCGCGATGGAGCGGTTGGTGATCCGCTGGCTCTATTCGCGCCCGTTGGAGACGCTGCTGGCGACGTTCGGCATCTCGATTGCCCTCCAACAGCTGGCCAAGAACATCTTTGGTACGCAGGCCCGACCGCTGACCGCGCCCGGCTGGCTGGACGGGGCGTGGGTGCTAAACGATGTGGTATCGATCAGCTATATCCGCATCGCGATCTTCGTGCTGGCGATGATCTTTCTGGGACTTTTTCTCTACATCATGATGCGCACTCGACTGGGGCTTGAGATGCGCGGGGTGACACAGAACCCGCGCATGGCGGGGTCGATGGGAATCAATCCGGGGCGGGTGAACATGCTGACTTTCGGTCTTGGCTCCGGCATCGCAGGGATCGCAGGAGTTGCGATTGGTCTGTTCGCCAAGGTCACCTCGGATCTGGGCAGCGACTATATCGTGCAAAGCTTCATGACCGTGGTTGTGGGTGGTGTCGGCAATATCTGGGGTGCGCTCGCGGGCGCAGGCATGATCGGCTTCCTGCAAAAGGGCATCGAGTGGATGAACCCGTCCAACACCCTCGCGGCACAAACCTACATGATCATCTTCATCATCATTTTCATCCAGTTCCGGCCAAGGGGCATCATCGCCCTCAAAGGCCGCGCGGCGGGGGATTGAGCCATGGAACGTAGCTTTGTCGCCAAGAACCCCTCGGTCCTGGTCTTTCTGGCCATCCTGTCCCTGTTTACCTTAGGCGTGACCGTCCTGTCCGAAGGGTTTGGGATCGGAGTGATCTCAACCAGTTTCGTCAAGACGCTGGGCAAGACCCTGTGCCTGTGCCTGATTGCCGTGGCGATGGATTTGGTTTGGGGCTTCACCGGCATCCTCTCGCTGGGCCATTTCGCCTTCTTCGGGCTAGGAGGCTACATGATCGGCATGTGGCTGATGTACGAACGGACCCGTCTGATCGTGGTCGAGTCTCTGTCGCAAGCCGAAATCCCCCCTACCCCGTCCGAGGTCGTGGACGCCATCGGGACACAGATTTTTGGCGTGGTTGGTTCATCGGACTTTCCGCTGATCTGGGCCTTTTCCCATAGCCTGACCTTGCAACTGATACTGGTCGTTTTGGTGCCCGGACTTTTGGCGCTGATCTTCGGCTGGCTGGCCTTCCGCAGCCGGGTGACGGGCGTCTACCTCTCGATCCTGACCCAAGCTATGACGCTGGCGCTTGCACTGTACCTGTTCCAGAACGACAGCGGATTGCGCGGCAATAACGGCCTGTCTGGCTTGCAGAACCTGCCCGGTATCACCGCCTCGCAGGACGTGGTGTCGGTCTGGTTCCTTTGGGCCTCTGCGCTTGCGCTTGGCTTGGGCTACATGCTGGCCGCGTGGGTTGTATCGGGCAAGTTCGGCTCGGTCATCCGCGGCATCCGTGATAACGAGGCGCGGGTGCGGTTCCTTGGCTATTCTGTCGAGGTTTACAAACTGGCTGTCTTCACCCTGACTGCCTGTATCGCAGCCATCGCGGGGGCGCTCTACTACCCGCAGGCCGGGATCATCAACCCCGAGGAAATGGCCCCCATTGCTTCGATCTATCTGGCCGTCTGGGTTGCCATCGGTGGGCGGGGCCGCCTGTACGGCGCAGTCATCGGGGCGGCTTTCGTCAGCCTGCTCAGCACATGGTTCACCGGCGGACAGGCCCCGGATATCCCGCTGGGGTTCTACACGATCAAATGGGTCGACTGGTGGCAAGTGTTGCTGGGCGTCTCCTTCGTACTGGTAACTCTGTTCGCACCAAAGGGTATCGGTGGCCTGTTCGACCTCTGGACCAACCGCCGTGCGCCGCAGCGCCACGGTGCGCCACTTGGGCCTGACGACAGCGCCCTACGCGAAAAGGAGGCAACGGAATGAGCACTCTGTTAGAGGTTAGCGGCGTTTCGGTTACCTTCGACGGGTTCCGTGCCATCAACAATCTCTCCTTCCAGATCGGCGAGGCCGAACTGCGCGCAGTGATTGGCCCGAACGGGGCCGGAAAAACGACCTTCATGGATATCGTCACAGGCAAGACGCGGCCAGACGAAGGCCGCGTGATCTGGGGCGAGAAATCCGTCTCATTGCTGCGGATGAGCGAGGCGAAAATCGCGCAGGCCGGTGTCGGCCGGAAATTCCAGAAACCTACCGTGTTTGAGGACCAAAGCGTTAGAGAAAACCTGCTGATGGCCCTCAAGAACAAACGCGGTTGGCTGGGCGTCCTATTCTATCGCCCCACGAACAGCGACCTGGGAAAGGTCAAGGAACTGGCGGATGAGATCGGCCTGAAGGACGAACTTGACCGTAAATCCGGTGAACTCAGCCACGGGCAAAAACAATGGCTCGAGATCGGGATGTTGCTGGCACAGGAACCACGCCTTCTGCTGGTTGATGAGCCTGCCGCCGGGATGACCCCGCAGGAGCGCGAACACACAACTGATCTGCTGGTTCAAGCCGCCAAGACCCGCGCCGTTGTGGTCGTCGAACATGATATGGAGTTTGTCCGCCGCCTGAACTGCAAGGTCACCGTCCTACACGAAGGCTCGGTTCTGGCCGAGGGGTCTCTGGACCACGTGACATCAAATCAGGACGTCATCGACGTCTATCTGGGGCGCTGACCGATGCTGAAACTGAACGATCTGACCCTACATTACGGCCATTCACAAATCCTCAACGGTATCTCGATGGAGGCCGAGAGGGGTGAGGTGACCTGCGTGATGGGCACCAATGGGGTCGGCAAGACCAGCCTCATCAAGGCAATCTCGGGCACCCATCCCCGCTCTGGCGGGTCGCTGACACTGGACGGAGAAGACCTTGGCCCGCTGCCTGCGCATCAGATGGCCTGGAAAGGTGTCGCTTATGTCCCGCAAGGGCGCGAAATCTTTCCGCTGCTAACAGTGCGCGAGAACCTCGAAACCGGGTTCGCCTGCCTTCCCGCAGCTGAACATTTCGTGCCGGATGAGATCTTTGATTTGTTCCCGGTTCTGGCCCAGATGCAGCATCGGCGCGGTGGAGATCTATCCGGCGGCCAGCAACAACAGCTGGCGATTGCCCGGGCGCTGATCACAAAACCCCGGCTCTTGCTGCTGGATGAACCTACCGAGGGCATTCAACCCAACATCATCCAGCAGATTGGCGAAGTGATCCGCCACCTGCGCGATCAGGGCCAGATGGCGATCCTTCTGGTCGAGCAGTATTTCGACTTTGCCTACGACCTCGCCGACCGGTTTGTCGTCCTGCGTCGGGGAGAAATCTTGCTGGAAGGCCGCAAGCAGGATGTGTCACGGGATCAAGTCCTTCAAGGCGTCTCGGTCTGACCGAGACGACGCTTTTCAATTACCGCTGTTGCGACGTTCCAGCCGCTCAAGGTTGACAACGGTCGAAAGCATAAGCCGGTCTTGGCTCCACCCGTCGGTCTCGCGCAAACTGGCCGAGCCCCAGGCCAACACAATCGCAAAGATCAGGCTGAAAGACAGAACCATCGCATGCAGCGGATGACCCCCTTTGGGTCCGTCTGCCAAAGCGATCACACGCTGTCGCAGAACCCGCTTCGCCTTGTTCCCATTGACCAGCGCAACATTCAGGACCTGTGGACGCTCGCGCGAGACAGTGCGGGCGCAATAGTCCAACAGGCATTTGGCATAATCCACCGTATCCAGCCTGCGTCTGGCGACAATGGCCTGATCGCAACCAAGCTCGCGCAGCCGCTCAAACTGATAGCGCAGGATGTGATAGGCCGGATTCCAGAAGAACAGTGGGCGCAGAAACTCCAGCACCAACTCCCATTCGACGTCGCCGCTGCGCACATGCTGGAACTCATGCGCAATCGCGAACCGCAATTCGTGGCGATCGTTCAGCAGGTTGCTGGGAAGGATTACGTGGCGACGGCGCAGGCCCCGCACGGCAAAGGGAACTTTGATGTGATCCGACAGACGGACATCCACCTTGGCCGAACGTTTCCACAGGAAACTGTCCAGTACCGTCTGACGAATTTGCAGCGCCGCCCAGATCACGCGGAGAACCAGCATGGCCGAGACCAATGCCAAGGCCGCGAGTGCAGCAATGGCCCAGACGGAGCTACCATCCAAAGCGGCCTCGACCCAGCGCTGGCGCGTGTTCAGCAGCGTCTCAAACTGGGTTGCAGGCAGCGCGATCTCACCCCTCAGATAGGCCGCAACGGCCACGTCGCCGATGGCCATCGGCTGACCGGGCCAGATAAGTTCGAACAGATGCGCCACCCCAAAGGCCAGCACCGGGCTGAGCATAAGGCAAAGCACCAGCGCCCTGAGCAGGCGAAACTGATCGGAAAAGGACAGTCGCATCGAGGTTCGCGACAGAACAAATCGAGCTGCGAACCACAACACGACCGATAGGATCAGAACAAAATTCAGTTCGAGATAGGCATCGAGAACCGGCTTAACCGCTGTCATTTTGCAGTCTCCTTTCTACCAATGCCCGAATATCCTCAAGATCCGCCTCGCTCAGACCCGCATCATCGACCAAGCGCGCAACCAGCGAGGCTGGTGTGTTGTCAAACAACGTCCGCGAGAGATTCTGAAGCGAGCGGGCCTGGTACCGATCCTTGTCCAGAAGCGGGCTGTAGATCAGGGTCTTTCCGTCCTTGCGGCTTTCGACAAAACCTTTTTCGTCGAGAATACGCAGGATCGTTGCACCTGAAGTATAGGCCAGATTCCGTTCCGGTGGCAGGCGGTCCAATACATCACGCACCGAGCCTTCCCCTAGGGCCCAAAGCTCGTTCATGAACTCCAGTTCAACCTCGGTCAGCAGATTTGTCGTCTTTTTCTTACGCATTGCTCTTGGTGTCGTCATGATTGGTGTGCCTGTCAGACAAGCATCCTTTCGTGTTTTGTCAAAGCCTAAACTTTCCAGAAAACGAAGAAACCCCAGCCGATGGACAGAAACAGCGGTGTCCAGACCGGTTGACCCACGAAACCGAGCCAGGCCAGAAAGATATAGGCCGAGCCAAGCAGCGTGATGAACAGGCGGTCGCCCAGCGTTGTGGTCAGACCCAGCACGCCCTTGCGTTCAATGCCATCGCGGAATTTGAACCCTTCCAGCACGCCGATCAGCGCAATGGCCGAAAAGATGCCGACGAACAAAGCCAGCGTGGCTGGCGTCCAAGCCATCCAGAAATCAGGCCACAGCGGATCGGTCCATGAAAAGCCTTTTTCCTCTTGCTGGCCGACGCTGCCCCAACCCGCCTGCTGGGCAGATGCCGCAGAGGGCAGGAAGGGAAGGATGATAAGAAGTTTGCGCATATCGAACCTCATACACGTCCCATCGCGAAACCACGCGCGATGTAGTTGCGGACAAACCAGATGACGATGGCGCCGGGAATGATGGTCAGTGTTCCGGCGGCTGCCAGCAGGCCCAATTCATACCCCGCGCTGGATGCAGTACGAGTCATCACGGCGGCAATGGGCTTGGCCTCAACCGCCGTAAGCGTCTTGGCCAACAGCATCTCGACCCACGAGAACATGAAGCAGAAGAACGCCGCCACACCCACGCCCGCTTTGATGTTGGGCAGGAAGATCGTCACGAAGAAGCGCGGGAAGGAATAGCCGTCGACATAGGCGGTCTCGTCCAGCTCTTTCGGGATACCCCGCATGAACCCTTCCAAAATCCACACCGCCAGCGGCACGTTGAACAACGTATGCGCCAAAGCCACGGCCAAATGGGTGTCAAAGAGCCCTATCGAGGAATAGAGCTGGAAGAACGGCAGCGCGAACACCGCAGCCGGAGCCATCCGGTTGGTCAGCAGCCAGAAGAACAGCTGCTTGTCGCCCAGAAACCGATAGCGCGAGAACGCATAAGCCGCAGGCAAGGCCACACAGACCGACAGCACCGTGTTGATCGTCACATAGATGATCGAGTTGATATAGCCCCAGTACCACGTCGGATCGGTGAGGATGGTGGTGTAGTTCTCCAGCGTGAAGGTCTGGGGGAACAGGGAAAAGCCCGACAGGATCTCATTCGTGGTCTTGAAGGACATCGCCACCAGCCAATAGATCGGCAGCAGCAGAAACGCGATATAGAGGATCGGGATAAGAGACCGCTTCTTCATTGCGCGTCATCCTTTGTCATCAGAGTGTAGAAGACCCAGCTGACCAGCAGCGTGATAGCGAAGTAGATCAGGCTCATCGCGGCGGCAGGGCCGAGGTCGAACTGTCCCAGTGCGATCTTCACAAGGTCGATCGACAGTAAGGTGGTTGAGTTGCCGGGGCCACCGCCGGTCAGAACGAAGGGCTCGGTATAAATGTTAAAACTGTCCATGAAGCGCAGCAGAACGGCGATGGTCAGGACGGTTTTCATCTTGGGCAGTTGGATATATCGGAACACTGACCATGGGCTGGCGCCGTCGATCTTGGCCGCCTGATAGTAGGCATCCGGGATCGACACGAGGCCCGCATAACACAGCAGCACAACAAGAGAAGTCCAGTGCCAGACATCCATGACAACGACGGTGATCCAAGCCGACAGAGGCTGTTGCGTCATGTCATAGTTGATGCCCAGAACATCATTCAGGAAGTAGCCCAGCAGGCCGATCTTGGGCAGCGTGAAGATGTTCCACATGGAGCCGACCACGTTCCACGGGATCAGCATCGGCAGGGCCATCAGAACCAGACAGACCGGCACCCAGAACCCTTTGCGCGGCATCGACAGCGCGACGATGATGCCCAACGGCACCTCGATTAGAAGGATTAGGAAGGTGAACAGGAACTGCCGTCCCAGCGCGGCCTGAAAGCGGTCCGAACGCAAGATTTGCTCGAACCAGCCCAGCCCTTCCCAGAAGAACTGGTTGTTGCCGAAGGTTTCCTGCACCGAGTAGTTGACCACCGTCATCATCGGCACCAGCGCGTTGAACGCGACCAGTGCCAGCACCGGCAGGACAAAGAACCATGCTTTTTGGTTTTCTGTTCTCATCAGCTGCGCTCCTCGGTTGCGATCCAGCCGTCGCGGTAAACGCGGGATTGTTCTGGTTTGAATTGCAGGAACACTTGGGAACCCGTTTCAGGCACAGAGTGTTCGGTCACGGCCTTGAGGGCCGTATTGCCGACCATCGCGCTGACCACATAGTGGCGGCCGATATCGGACACTTTGGTCACATGCGCCGGAATGCCAGAATCGCCGAAGCCCACATATTCCGGGCGGATACCCAGATCGGTGCGTCCTCCGTCGCCATGAGTAGGGCCTTCTAGCACCACTTCATGGCCCTCAAACACGGCCCGGTCGCCCTTGGCCTCGCAGGGCAGAACATTCATGCCGGGGGAGCCGATAAAGTGGCCAACGAAGGTGTGCTGAGGGCGCTCGAACAGCTCAACAGGGGTACCGATCTGAACGACCTCGCCGTCTTGCATCACGACCACCTCATCCGCGAAGGTCAGCGCCTCGGTCTGGTCGTGGGTCACGTAGATCATAGTTGCCTGCACTTTCTGGTGCAGCTCTTTCAGCTTCGAGCGCAGCTTCCATTTCAGATGCGGGTCGATCACGGTCAGCGGCTCATCAAACATCACCGCGTTCACATCATCGCGCACCAGCCCGCGCCCCATCGAGATTTTCTGCTTGTTGTCCGGGCTGAGGCCGCTGGCGCGGGTGTTCAGCATATCCGTAACATCAAGCATCTCGGCGATCTCATCGACGCGCCGCTTGATTTTGGCGGGGTCGACGCCTCGGTTTTTCAGGGGAAAGGCCAGGTTTTCGCCCACGGTCATCGTGTCGTAGATCACCGGAAACTGGAACACCTGCGCAATGTTGCGCTGATCGGGTGGCAGGGCCGTAACATCTTGACCGTCAAACAGAATCTGACCCTTAGACGGTGTCAGCAGCCCCGAGATGATATTCAGCAGAGTGGACTTGCCGCAGCCAGACGGCCCCAGCAGCGCATAGGCACCGCCGTCGCGCCACGTGACATCGACTTCTTTCAGCGCATAGTCCTCGGGGCCTTTCGGCGCGGGCATGTAGCTGTGTCGCAAATTGGAAAGCTTGATCTGTGCCATGTCAGGCCACCCTTTGGCCGTCTTGGCCGAAATACCGGCAATGCGCCGGGTTCATGTAGAAACTGTGATCCTCGCCGACCTGATAGGGGTGAACCCCTGCCGCCAAAGACACCCAGTCGTCCGAGCCATGCCGGAAATGTGCACTGGAGTCCGATCCCGAAAGTTCGGTCACGATCACGCGGCCTGTTAGCTCCACGTCGGCCTCGGACGTCCGGATCGGGGTGACGCGATGCGGACGCACGGCGACCATGTATTCGCCATCGGCCATGTTCTGAACCGCCCAACCGCCGCCTCCGGCAAGCTGTGCTTGGGCGCCGGAAACCGTGATGCGGGCGACGTTGATCGGCGGGTCCGAGAATACGCGTGCCGCGGCCAGATTTTCGGGATTCCGGTAAATATCAGCCGTCGGGCCGAACTGCGTCACATACCCGTCTTCCATCAATGCGGTATGTCCACCCAGCAAGAGCGCCTCTTCGGGTTCCGAGGTCGCATAGACCACCACGGCGCCACGCCCGGCAAACAGATCCGGCAACTGCTCACGCAGTTCTTCGCGCAGCTTGTAGTCGAGGTTGGCAAGCGGCTCATCCAGGAACACGGCGCGGCTTTCTTTCGCAATCGCACGCGCCAAGGCGGTACGTTGTTGCTGGCCACCGGACAGCTCATGCGGGCGGCGATGTAGCATCGGGCGCAGTTGAAGCAGATCGGCAGCCTCTTCCACGCGGCCTTCGATTTCGGATTTCGCCATGCCAGCCACGCGCAAGGGAGAGGCGATGTTGTCGAAAACGGTCATATGCGGGTAGTTCACAAAGAACTGGTGGACTAGGCTGATCTGCCGCTTCTGCGTGTTCAGCTTCGTCACATCCTGCCCATCCATGAAGACCTTGCCAGAGGCAATTGGGTCCAACCCGGCCATCATCTTGATCAGAGAGGTCTTGCCCGATCCCGTCGCGCCCAGCAGCACATTGAAATGGCCGGTCTGCAGTGTCAGGGATGTGGGTTTGATATGGATGACGTTCCCGACCCGTTTGGTCGCGTCTTTAAGTTCGATCATGTCCGTGAATTCCGATCCCGCAGCGCGATGCGCTGTCTTGGTCTTGGGATGGGGATGCCGCAATCGGCACCCCCGGTTTCAATCGCTTACTGAGACTGCCAGCGCTGAACCAGTTCGTCATAGTTGACGGTTTGGCCTTGCGGCTTTTCGTTCTCAAGCTTGGCCTTGGGCGAGCCCTCTTTCTCCAGCCAGAAGGCAGGATCCTGCGGCTCGTTCAGACGTGGACCACAGCCGCCGTAGACGCCGGCGCTTTCATCCGCGGCCTGCATCCGGGCCATGGTGATGTCCATTTCTTCGGCCAGACGATCCATCGCCTCTTGCGGGGTGAAGGCGCCCGAGTTCACGTCACCGATTTGCTGCCACCAGATCTGGGCCAGCTTCGGATAATCCGGCACGTTGATGCCGGTCGGCGACCATGCCACACGGTCAGGCGAGCGGTAGAACTCGACCAGACCACCCAGCTTGGGTGCGCGTTCGGTGAACGACTCGTGGTTAACCGAGCTGTCGCGGATGAAGGTCAGCCCCACATGGGACTTCTTCACGTCAACAGTCTTCGACGTCACGAACTGAGCATAGAGCCAGGCCGCCTGAGCACGATCCTCGGGGGTCGACTTAAGGAACGTCCAGGAACCCACGTCTTGGTAGCCGACCTTCTGGCCTTCTTCCCAATAGGGGCCGTGCGGGCTGGGCGCCATCCGCCACAGCGGCGTGCCTTCGTCATCCACGGTGTTGTTGCCTTCGGACTTCGGCTTCACCATGTCGGCGGTAAAGGCGGTGTACCAGAAGATCTGCTGGGCCACGTTGCCTTGGCTAAGCGCTGGCAGCGACTGGTAGAAGTCATAAGACGCCGCACCCGGAGGAGCGTATGCCCGCAGCCACTCATCCCACTTGCGGATCGCGTAGACCGCAGCTGGACCGTTGGCCGCACCGCCGCGCGAGACGGAGGCCCCGACAGGGTTACAGGTGCCCGCTTCCATGCGGATGCCCCATTCGTCAACGGGGATACCGTTTGGCTCACCCACGTCACCGGCACCGGCCATCGACAGCCACGCGTCGGTCATACGCCAACCCAGGTCAGGTGCGCGTTTGCCGTAGTCCATGTGACCGTAGATTGTCACACCGTCGATCTCTTTCACGTCGTTGGTGAAGAATTCGGCAATGTCTTCGTAAGCGGACCAATTGACTGGAACGCCAAGGTCATAGCCATACTTCTCTTTGAAGGCGGCCTTGTTGGCCTCGTCATCGAACCAGTCCTTGCGGAACCAGTAGAGGTTCGCAAACTGCTGGTCGGGTAGCTGATACAGCTTGCCATCCGGACCTGTGGTGAACTGAATGCCCATGAAGTCATCCAGATCCAGCGTTGGCGAGGTCGTCGCCGCCCAGTCGCCCGCCATCATGTCGGTCAGCGGATAGGCCAGTTGCAGGCGAGAGTGCGTTCCGATCAGGTCACTGTCATTGACGTAGCCGTCATAGAGGTTCCGGCCCGTCTGCAGCTGAGTCTGAACGGCCTGAACCACTTCGCCCTCGCCGAGGATCTGGTGGTTGACCTTGATCCCGGTGATCTCTTCGAACGCCTTGGTCAGCACCTCGGATTCGTACGAGTGCGTCGGAATGCCTTCTGACAGAACGTTGATTTCCATGCCGGCATAAGGCTGTGCAGCTTCGATGAACCACTTCATCTCGCCCATCTGCTCGTCTTTCGACAGAGTCGATGGCTGGAATTCGTCGTCGATCCAACGTTGTGCTGCGGCTTCGTCGGCCCAAACGGGACCGTGCCCCGCAATGACGGCAGCCGCCGCCACTGCGGAAAGTAGATGTCTCCGCATCTGTTTCCTCCCAAAAACTATGGATTCCGGCGCGAACCGGATGGCAACCAACATCAGCGATTTACCGCGCATCTGTCAAACTAAATTTTTAGTAATTGACGCGAGGGCAGAGATATTTCTCCTTAACCTCTGTTATCGTTGAGTTTTCCCAACATATCGAAGTATCCTGATTTCAGAACCTTGGCGGCAAAAGACCGGATTGGAACCACGTCACAAAGCTGACAATCGAGAAAACAGGCAACCCCGTCGCGCTTTGGATATCGGCCGCATAGGGGCACATATTGGTGCATTCCAGAACGATTGCGCCAAGCTCAGGATGGTTCTCTTGCAACTGCAGAGCCGCCTCGACATTGTCAGCGCGCGCCTTTTCGACATCCAGAGACTCTTCACTACCTAGAATTGCGCGCGTGAATTCCTGCCCTCCTTCCGTCGTTCCGATCGGCGTTCCTTCGGGCACCAGTGCTTTCCGCAAATGGTCTTCGGTCAGCGTCGAGGCCGAGATGGTCAGGACCCCAGCACGCTTTCCAGCTGGCAGAATGCGATTAACCATCTCGACCTGCATCAGCGATGAGGTCATGACCGGAACCGGAACGGCCTCGGACAATTCTTGCTGGAACAAGGACAGAAAACCGCAATTCGTGGTGATGCCGTCCGCGCCATCACGAACAAGGTCACGGGCTGCATCGACAAACGCGCTCAACATGCCCTCGGCGCCGTGCCGCACAACAAGGTCAGGCGAGGCATCGCGCACGATCCGATACAACACCGGAAACGGCCAGGTCGTTGCGTTACCCATGTCGCCCGGAATGCGCGGAAACCGCGCGTCGAGCATCAAGATACCCACCGACGCCCCGTAGATGGATTTCCCCCCTTGTGCGATCATCTGCCCCTCCTCCTGCGTTCTGAGCGTCGAATTCGCCCGACAGTTTCACATCCTCATGCGACTTGCCAACAGCGTTATCCGATCGCCTGCCTTTCGTCTGGTACAGCGCCCTCGGCAAAGATCTCAATCGAGGTCATTAACTGCGCCAGAAACGCCTGCCCGATGGCGGAGAGCGGGCGGCCTTTGGCGGTGATGACCGCAAGATCCAGCATCACGGGCGGCTGAAACGGCCGGGTTTGATAGCCGGCCTCGCCATCGAATGAGACGGTAAACGGGTCGATTAGGGCTACACCCATGCCCTCCTTGACGAAGCTGAGCAGGTTTTCCGACAAATGCGTGTGGATCTTGGTCCGCCAATCGCACCCGGCCTTCTGGAACACCTCGCGAGTCCGACGGTGCGTTTGATGTTCCGGCCCCATCACGATGAACGGCTCCTGTTCAAGCAGTTCAGGGGTCAGGACCTCATGCGCAGCCAGAGGGCTGTTTTCGGGGAATGTCGCCAGCGTCTCAAACCGGAAAACCCGCGCGTTCAGGGTGTCGTGCAGAATGGGCATCTCGACAATGCCGATCTCGAAAAGGCCCGACGTCACCCATTCCTGAATTTTCGACGAATATTGCGATTGAAAGCTGACCGACAGATTGGGGCGGGATTGCGAGAACCGCGCAATCTCACGCGGCATGAAGCCGAAAGACAACATGTGCGGGGCGGCGACTTGCAATTGGCCCGGGTGTTTGTTCTGCAAATCCGTAACCGCCTGCGCCACGTGATCGAGCCCGCGCACCACGGTATCGACCTCACGATATAGAAGCTCGGCCTCGGGTGTGGGCAGCAAGCGTCCTTTGGTGCGTTCGAACAAGGGCAAACGCGCCTCGCGCTCTAGCTGAGACAGAAGGTTGCTGATGCCCGGCTGTGAAATGCCAAGCACTGACGCGGCGCCAGTGACTGTCCCGGTCTCCATGATCGCATGAAAAGCCTGTAACTGACGAAATCTGAGGGACATTAGATCATCATTTTTTCTGATAGTATAAGCAAGATATAGTATTTGAAATGATATTCTGGTCAAGGCAGGCTGCGTCCTGACCGGAGGTGGGATGTCTGATCTACAACAGAAAATTACTGGCTATGATCTGTGGCACCTTGCGCTGCCGGTGACATCGCGTCGGGATCACGGCATCGGCTCCGTCGAAGGCGCGTGCGAGGTCGTCATCCTCAGATTGACCACTGAGGACGGCACGCAAGGGTTTGGTGAGGCCTCACCCTGGTCGGTTTTTACCGGCACGCCCGAGGCCACGTTTGCCGCGCTGGACCGCTATCTGCGCCCGCTGGTTTTAGGCGCGCGCCTGTCCGACCGGGCCGCGATCATGGCCCAGGCCGCTTATGCAGTCGCCCATTGTACCGAAGCCAAGGCCGCGTTGGAGGCCGCTCTACTGGACCTGACTGGCCGCATCTCCTCACTTCCGGTTTGGGCCTTGCTGGGCGGCAAGTGCCGTGATGCGATCCCGCTGAGCTGCTCCATCGCCAATCCTGACTTCGCACAGGACATCGACCTGTTGGCGCGGTTGCGCGACGACGGCGTTCGGATCGTGAAACTCAAGACAGGGTTCAAGGATCATGCCTTCGACATCATGCGGCTTGAATATCTGGCCCGGAACCACCCCGAAATGGCCGTCCGCGTGGACTATAATCAGGGGCTGAGCATCGAGGACGCCCCGGCGCAGGTGCGCGACGTGGCCCAGTTTCAACCCGACTTCATCGAACAGCCCGTTCGGGCGCATCACTTAGGCATGATGGCCCAACTGAAGCAGATGATCGACGTCCCTCTGCTGGCCGATGAAAGTGTCTTTGGCCCCGAAGACATGGAGCGCGCCGCGCGCGAGGGGATTTGCGATGGTGTTTCGGTCAAGATCATGAAATCCGGTGGTCTGACGCGGGGCCAGACGGTCGCCCGCATCGCCGCCACCCATGGGCTGAGCGCCTATGGCGGCGACATGTTTGAAGCAGGCTTGGCCCATCTCGCCGGAACCCACATGATCGCGGCAACGCCCGAGATCACGCTAGGCTGCGAATTCTATCAGGCCAGCTATTTTCTGACGCAAGATATCCTGGAATCCCCTTTCGAGGTGCGGGACGGTCAAGTCATCGTGCCAGACGCCCCCGGACTGGGCGGGAGGCCGGATCTGGCAAAGCTCAACCACTATGCGGTTGCGAAATCGGGGGCAGCATGAGCGACAAGAAAACCATTGCCATCATAGGCGCCGGGATTGTCGGCGTCTCGGCCGCTGTCTGGCTGCAGCGGGATGGGCATGACGTAATCCTGATTGATAAAGCAGGACCTGCCGAGGGGACGTCTCATGGCAATGGTGGGGTTCTAGCGTCCTGCTCGATCGTGCCTGTGACGGTGCCGGGCCTGCTACGCAAAGCCCCCCGCATGCTGTTCAGCCCATCCGAGCCGCTGTTCATGAAATGGGGTTACTTCCCCAAGCTTGTGCCTTGGCTGACCCGCTACCTGAGCCACGCAAAAGCCGACGAGGTAGACCGGATCGCCGCCGCCCTGACCCCGATCATTGGCGACAGTTTGAACGACCACAAGGCCTTGGCTGAAGGGACCGGGGCGGAGAAATGGCTGGTCCCGTCGGACTATCTGTTCCTCTATCGCGACCGGGCTCATTTCGAAGGGGACGCCTTTGGGTGGGGCATCCGGCGCAAGCATGGGTTTCACTGGGATGAGCTCGAAGGGCAGGCCTTGCATGACTATGACCCAGTCTTCAGTCGCGACATCTCATTTGCGACACGGCTGGCGGATCACGGCCACATCACTGATCCGGGCCGCTATGTGAAAGACCTTGCAGCCCATGTCGAGGCCAATGGCGGGCGCATTCTGCGCACCGAGGTCGAGGATGTCACCCGAGATGCGGGCAAGGTAACCGGCGTGCGCGCGGGGGGCGAGACCATCGCCTGCGACACGGCCATCGTCAGCGCGGGCGTCTGGTCCGGGCCTTTGGCCAAACGGCTGGGCATCTCGGTCCCGCTCGAAAGCGAGCGCGGCTACCATCTGGAACTGGTCGAACCATCGGCCATGCCCCGCAGCCCGGTCATGGTGGCCTCCGGTAAATTTGTTGCAACACCGATGGATGGGCGAATACGGTTGGCGGGTATTGTCGAATTTGGCGGGCTAGATGCTCCGCCCTCACGTGCGCCGTTTGAATTGCTGCGCAAGAACGCCCGCGCAGCCTTGCCCGGCGTGACATGGAAGGAGGAAATAGAATGGATGGGGCACCGACCGGCCCCGGCGGACTCGATCCCGATCATCGGTGAGGTTCCCGGTATTTCCGGAGCCTATATGGGCTTTGGCCACCACCATATCGGCCTGACCGGCGGCCCAAAAACCGGCCGTTTGCTGGCTCAGATGATTGCAGGACGCACGCCAAACACAGATACCAGCGTTTACGCGCCAGCACGGTTCGCAACATGAATAATTCGGCTCAAGAAGCCAGTCCAACGCATAACAATAGGGAGACTATCATGAAGAAACTCACCAGCCTTCTCGCGGCAACCGCATTGACCGCCGCTGCGGCCGCCCCCGCCATGGCCGAGAAATGGGACATGCCGATGGCCTATTCGGCCTCGAATTTCCATTCGGCCACGGGTGCTGAATTCGCCAAATGTGTAACCACCGGAACCGGCGGCGAGATCGAGATCGTGACCCACCCCTCGGGCTCTCTGTTCAAAGGCGCCGATATCAAACGCGCGATCCAGACCGGGCAGGCCCCGATTGGCGAGCGCCTGTTGTCCGGACACCAGAACGAAAACGCACTGTTCGGCTTCGACTCGATCCCCTTCCTTGCCACGTCCTTCGATGACAGCGCCAAGCTGTGGGAAGCGGCCAAGCCTTCGATCGAGAGCCTGCTGGCCGAGCAAAACCTGACGCTGCTTTACGCCGTGCCTTGGCCGCCGCAGGGGCTGTACTTCAAGAATGAGGTGAACTCGGTCGCCGATATGAAGGGCATCAAGTTCCGCTCGTACAACAACGCCACCTCACGTCTGGCTGAACTGACGGGCATGCTGCCGGTGACGATTGAAGCCGCAGAGATCAGCCAGGCCTTTGCAACGGGCGTGGCGGACTCGATGGTGTCCTCCGGGTCGACTGGCTATGACCGCAAGGTCTGGGAAAGCCTGAACTACTTCTACGAAGTCGACGCCTGGCTGCCGCGCAACTACGTGATGGTCAACTCGGACGTCTGGTCGGGTGTGTCTGACGCCAACAAGAACGTCATCAAAGCCTGTGCGGAACTGGCCGAATATGCCGGCAACTGGCGCGCCAAGGAATATACCGGCTTCACACTGCAGGGTCTGCGCGATGGTGGCATGACGGTTGGCCCGGCCTCTGACCAGATGGTGGGTGAGCTGAAAGAAATCGGCGTCACCATGACCAACGAATGGCTTGAGGCTGCAGGCGACGAGGGCAAAGCCATCGTCGATGCGTTCAACGCCGCGCAGCAATAACGCCAAATCGGGCGGCAGGTCCTTCTGCCGCCCGCACCATCTCAAAAAAGACAAACCAAGCGGGGACAGTATGGCGGTTATGCGTGGGCTTCGGTCCGTTCTGGATTTCATTTATCAGGCCGCAGGCGTTCTGGCCGCGCTGAGCCTGATCGCCATTTTGCTGCTGATCGTGGTGCAGATGCTGGCCCGCTGGACCGGAGAGGTCTTTCCCGGCGCGCCCGACTATGCGGGTTACGCCATGGCCGCCGCGTCCTTTCTGGCCTTTGCCAATGCGCTGAACCGAGGCAGTCATATCCGTGTGTCCATTCTGTTGAATGCTGTTCCAGACGGGTTCAGGCGTGTTCTGGAAATCTGGTGTTTCGCCATCGGCACAGCGGTTATGTGGTATTTCTGCTGGTACGCCTACCGCTTTGTTTATTGGAGTTGGAAGTTCAACGATGTCAGTCAGGGACAGGACAGAACCGCCCTGTGGATTCCTCAATCCGCCATGTTGATTGGCGCCGTGATCCTTGCCATCGCCCTAACCGACCATCTGCTCCACGTGCTGTTTAAGGGGGATCACCGCATCACCCCCGATCTGGCCGACCAAAGTCAGGGGGAATGAGCGTATGGAAAACCTTTCGATCATCATCCTCTTCATCTTCGTCCTCTTCACCCTGCTGGGCACTGGCGTTTGGGTCGGCCTTGCCCTGATGGGCGTCGCCTGGGTCGGGATGGAGTTGTTCACAACCCGCCCCGTCGGCGACGTCATGATCACCACGATCTGGTCCGCGTCCTCGTCCTGGACCCTGACCGCGCTGCCGATGTTCATCTGGATGGGGGAAATCCTGTACCGAACGCGATTATCCGAGGATATGTTCAAAGGGCTTTCGCCATGGATGGCCCCTCTGCCCGGCGGGTTAGTGCATACCAATATCGTCGGCTGCACGGTCTTCGCTGCGGTATCTGGCTCATCCGCTGCCACACTGACCACCGTAGGCAAGATGTCGATCCCGGAACTGCGCAAGCGCAACTACCCCGAACGCATGATCATCGGCACCCTGACCGGAGCAGCTACATTGGGCCTGATGATCCCGCCCTCGCTGACGCTGATCGTCTATGGTGTCACCATCAATGAATCGATCACCAAGCTGTTCTTTGCCGGCATCCTGCCCGGCCTCGTTTTGGCCGCGATGTTCATGGGCTATGTCGCGATCTATTCGAAACTCGGCAAGGACTGGCAGCCCAACGTCGAAGCCAAGCTGAGCTTCCGCGAGAAAATCCACAACTCTCGCTTCCTGCTGCCGGTGATCCTGCTGATCACGGTGGTGATCGGCTCGATGTATCTGGGCTATGCCACTGCAACCGAAGCCGCCGCCTTTGGCGTGATCGGAGGGCTGTTGCTGGCCGCCGGTCAAGGTTCGCTCAACTGGAAGACCTTCACCGAAAGCTTGATGGGCGCAACGCGCACCAGCGCGATGATTGCCCTGATCCTTGCAGGCGCGGCCTTCCTGTCGTTGTCGATGGGCTTCACTGGCCTGCCTCGAGGCCTCGCCGACCTCATTGCCGGGTGGGAACTGACACGGTTCGAGCTGCTGATGGTGCTGCTGGTCTTCTACATCATTCTGGGGTGCTTTCTGGACGGCATCTCGTCGGTCGTGTTGACCATGGCCGTGGTCGAGCCGATGATCCGCGATGCGGGCATTGACTTGATCTGGTTCGGTATCTTCATCGTTGTTGTCGTCGAAATGGCGCAAATCACGCCACCCATCGGCTTCAATCTGTTCGTGATGCAGGGCATGACCAACCACGAGATGAGCTACATCGCCCGCGCAGCCATTCCGATGTTCCTGATCATGGTGCTGATGGTCTTTGTTCTGATCTGGTTCCCTGAGTTGGCCACCTGGTTGCCTGATAACCTGCGCCAGAGCCCCGGCGGGTAGCGCCGTTTGAACCCGCTGCATCTGGCGGCCCGCAATGGCCCCATTGTACTGGTCGCGGGGCTGGTTGCCGGTCTGCTCTTGCCTAGCCTCGCCGAGCCGATGCGCCCGCTGTTGCCGCCACTCGTCATGTTGCTGCTGTTCGTGACAGTCCTGCGGATGGTGCCGAACACCCTCATCGGCTCGCTGTCGGATCTGCGTAGCGTGATCCGCACGATTGCAGCACTGCAACTTGCCGTGCCGCTGACCCTATTGGCCATCGGATACACTGCGGGCTGGATGAGTTCGCCGATCTTCCTGTCGCTGCTCATCGTCGCCGCAGCGCCCTCGATTTCCGGCAGCCCGAACATGTGCCTGATGATGGGTCACCCGGCGGAACACGCCGTGCGGCTAGTGGTGGTGGGAACCGCGCTTTTGCCCCTGACGGCGCTGCCCGTCTTCTGGCTCATGCCAGAGCTGGAGGATATTCGCGCCGTCACCGGTGCCTCGGCCCGCCTGTTCCTGACCATCGCCGTTGCGGCCTCCGCCGCGATCGTCTTGCGCCTGACTGTCCTCAGAAACCCGTCCGCGTCCACGCTCAGCAGTCTTGAAGGGTTGGGCGCGATCACCCTGGCGGTCTTTGTCATCGGCCTGATGCCATCACTCAGCGCGACAGCACTGGAGGCGCCCGGCATCGCGCTGTTCTGGGTCGCTTTTGCCTGCGTGATCAACTTTGGCGCTCAGGCCGTGATGTTCAGCCTGTTGCGCAGGCGCGGCCCACCAGCACAAGCGACGGCTATTTCTTTGATCGCAGGCAATCGCAATATTGCCCTGTTCTTTGTCGCTTTGCCGCCTGAGGTCATCGCCCCGATCATGGTCTTTATCGGGGCCTACCAGATTCCGATGTACCTGACGCCGACCCTGATGCGGCGACTGTATCGAACGAACGCGACTGACCCCTAGGCAATCCCAATAGCTGCGCCCTGTGATTGCCTGAAGAATACGCACTCAGACGTTGTTCGCCCAAAAATTGATCTACACTTGTGGTCGCTTTGCAAGCGCAGCAATCGATCTGTTGCCAACCCCATGCGGCGCGCCCAACTGACTCCGTATGAGCCAGAACCTGACAGTTGTTGTCGTAGAACAAAACCAAGACCGGGCCTTTGCCATCGTGGATGCGCTGAAGGAGTCCGGCGATGTCGATGTGTTCGTGATCGGCAATGCCTCGGGATTGGCGCGCAAGATTGCCACCCACAGCCCCGATATCGTCCTGATTGATATCGACAACCCCTCGCGTGACATGCTCGAGGAATTGACGGTCGCGTCCGGCCCACTGGAGCGTCCCGTCGCCATGTTTGTGTCCGGCGCAGCCGGAGGGTTGGCGAAAGCCGCTGTTGAGGCGGGTGTCTCGGCCTATGTGGTCGATGGCCTGCAGGCCGAACGGATCAAGCCGGTGATCGACACGGCCATCGCTCGGTTTCAGGTCCTGCGCCAGATGCGGACGGAACTGGCTGAAACCCGCCGCGCATTGGAAGAACGCAAGGTGATCGACCGCGCCAAAGGCTTGTTGATGAAAGCCAAAGGCGTGCCCGAGGATGAGGCCTATGCCCTGCTCCGCAAAACCGCGATGAATCAGAACCGCAGGGTGGCCGAGGTCGCCGAGGCGTTGGTTACGGCCTCGGGGTTGTTGTCATGAGGACCGTCACCCTTCCCGTGGCTTACATACCTCTGGTCGATGCCGCACCGTTGATTGTCGCGCGCGAAATGGGGTTCGACCATGCAGAGGGTGTCTCGCTGGATCTGCGCCCTGCCCCATCCTGGTCGTCCCTGCGCGACATGCTGGCCTTTGGACATGTTGATGCGGCGCATCTGCTGTCTCCGGTGCCGGTTGCCATGGCCTTGGGTCTGGGCGGTATCGCAACGCCGCTGTCGGCGGTGTCCGTGCTGTCGATGAATGGAACCGTGATTGGCGTTGGCACTCAACTGGCCGGGCGGCTAGCACATCAGGGATATGGTTTTGATTTCGTCGATGCCGCCAAAGCCGGCGCAGCATTGGCAAAAGCCGCCGGAGACGTTCTCGTCTTTGGCGTCCCCTTCCCTTTCTCGATGCATGTCGAACTGTTGCGCTACTGGGTGGCGGGAACCCCGCTGGCCTCAAAAAAGGTGGAAATCCGCACCGTACCTCCGCCATTGATGGCACAGGCCCTCGCAGGAGGCGAGATCGACGCCTTCTGCGTGGGTGAGCCCTGGGGATCCTTCGCGGTCGACGACAATGTCGGTACCCTACTTCTACCGGGCCAGGCGATCTGGACCTGCGCACCGGAAAAGGTGCTGGCCGTGCGCAACGACTGGGCTGAGACCGAGCCGCATCTGCTTGGCAGCCTGATGCGGGCCGTCTGGCGCGCCGGGCGTTGGCTATCAAGTGAAGACAGCCGCACAACCGCGTCTGAAATGCTGTCGCGCAAATCCTACCTAAACGTCTCGCCCGAACTTATCGACCGCGCGCTGATGGGAGAGTTCACGATCTCCGCCCGCGGCGAACAGCGCCATGTTGACGGGTTCGTCGAATTTTTTGATGGGGCCGCCACCTTCCCTTGGCGCAGTCAGGCGAAATGGATGGCGCACCAATTGGCGTTGCGAAATGGGTTGGATGTCGCAACCGCCGAGCGTCAGGCCGCCAAGGTCTTTCGCACCGATCTTTATCGTCGTGAACTGCAGGGTTTGGGCGTGGAATCACCGGGCGCCTCGGAAAAGCTGGAGGGAGCGCTGCCCAATTCGACCGCTGTGGCCTCAACCCATGGCAGCCTGATTCTGCCCCCTAATGTCTTTTTCGACCGGCGCATTTTCGAGCCGACCGGTTAAGATTGCCTATTTTTTTTGCAGTGCAGCATTCGACAGTGCTGCATTGCAGAAAAAGTACCTCTGAAATGCCAAAAAAGGATGACGACCCAAACCCGACAAGGCTTAATCGGGTCAACGGCAGGCAACGACGCCCACCGTAAGAATTCGCCCGCCGAAATGGGCATCCACTAAGAGCAGAGCCGCTCGACCACCCGCCAATCCTCCCGGCGGTGTGTGTCGGCGGCTTTTTTGTTTGCCCAAAGCGATTGGGCTGAACCGAAAGGGATCGAGATGAAAAAGCTACTTCTGGGCCTTGTTGCGTCTACCGCGCTTGTCTCTCCGGCATTGGCCGAGCTGGAACTGGAAAAAGACGAGCTGACCTTTGGCTTTATCAAGCTGACGGATATGGCCCCGTTGGCCGTCGCCTACGAACAGGGCTACTTCCTGGAAGAGGGTCTGTTCGTGACGCTGGAAGCGCAAGCCAACTGGAAAGTGCTGCTGGACGGCGTGATCGGCGGGCAACTTGACGGCGCGCATATGCTGGCAGGCCAGCCTTTGGCGGCGACCATCGGATACGGGACCGAAGCCCATATCATCACGCCTTTCTCGATGGACCTGAACGGCAATGGCATCACCGTCTCGAACGAGATTTGGAAAGAAATGAAGCCCAATATCCCAAAGATGGATGACGGTCGCCCGCAGCACCCGATCAGCGCCGAGGCATTGGCACCGGTCGTTGAGAAATACAAGTCCGAAGGCAAGCCGTTCAACATGGGCATGGTTTTCCCGGTTTCGACCCATAACTACGAGTTGCGCTACTGGCTGGCCGCTGGCGGTCTGCATCCGGGGTACTACAGCCCCGAAAACGTGACAGGTCAGATTGGCGCGGATGTTTTCCTGTCCGTAACCCCTCCGCCGCAGATGCCCGCCACGTTGGAAGCCGGTACGATCTACGGCTATTGCGTGGGTGAGCCGTGGAACCAGCAGGCCGTTTTCAAAGGCATCGGTGTTCCGGTCATCACCGATTATGAGCTGTGGAAGAACAACCCTGAAAAGGTCTTCGGCATCACAGCCGAGTTCGCCGAAGAGTATCCGAACACCACTCTGGCCGTGACCAAGGCGCTGATCCGCGCGGCACAGTGGCTGGATGAAAACGACAACGCCAACCGCCCCGAGGCGGTCGAGATCCTGAGCCGCCCGGAATATGTGGGCGCGGATTATGACGTCATCGCCAACTCGATGACCGGCACGTTCGAATATGAAAAAGGCGACAAGCGCGAGGTTCCGGATTTCAACGTGTTCTTCCGCTACAATGCGACCTACCCATTCTACTCGGACGCCGTCTGGTACCTGACTCAAATGCGCCGTTGGGGTCAGATCGCCGAGGCCAAGCCCGACAGCTGGTATGACGAAGTCGCCAAGTCGGTCTACAAGCCCGAGATCTACCTTGAGGCCGCGCGCCTGCTGGTCGACGAAGGCCTGGCGAACGAGGCTGACTTCCCCTGGGACAGCGACGGCTACAAAGCCCCGACCCCGGCCGAAGATATCATCGACGGTATCGCCTATGACGGCCGCACCCCCAACGCCTATCTCGAAAGCCTGTCCATCGGTCTGAAGGGCGAGCAGAAGATCGTCGGTTCCGACGTACAAGGCTAATTCCCCAAACGCCGCGCCCGGCCCTCGTCGGGCGCGGACCCCAAAGTGCCCCGCCATCGCAAGGACACATCAGATGACAACGGTCGATCCCGAATTCAACGCAGACGCTGCCCGCGAGGAACGTCGCGCCCGCCTTTTCACCCGCATCAACGCAGCTGACAAATGGTTTCAGGTGTTGGGCCTCAGCTGGGCCACGCCCGTCCTGAAGGCCGCCGCAGGAGACAACCCACGCGCCCAGATGACCGAGATTTGGCGGTTGTTGATCGTTCCCGTTCTGTCGATCTGTGCCTTCCTGCTGCTCTGGGCCACACTGGCCCCCAAGGTACAAACCTCGCTTGGTGCGGTCCCCGGACCTGCGCAGGTTTGGAGCGAGATGGTCAGCCTGAACGAAGATGCGCAGGCCAAGGCCGCCAAGCGCGCCAAATTCGAAGCGATGGTCGAAAAGCGCAATCAGAAGTTCATTGATGCTGGGCAACCCGAAAAGGTGAAAGAAGTCGCCTTTACCGGGGCGCCATCCTACTACCAGCAAATCTGGACCTCAATCAAAACGGTGTTCTTCGGCTTTCTGATCGCCACAGTGGTCGCCGTGCCGCTTGGCATTGCCGCTGGTCTGTCGCCGACAGCCAATGCCGCGCTGAACCCGCTGATCCAGATCTTCAAACCGGTATCTCCGCTGGCCTGGCTGCCGATCGTCACCATGATCGTCTCGGCCGTTTATGTCACAAATGATGGCTGGTTCGCCAAGTCTTTCCTGATCTCGGCCATCACCGTCACCCTGTGTTCGCTGTGGCCCACGCTGATCAATACATCGCTGGGTGTAGCCTCGATCGACAAGGACCTGGTGAACGTCTCCAAGGTGTTGAAAATGAACACCTATACCAAGATCACAAAATTGGTGCTGCCCTCTGCACTGCCGCTGATCTTCACCGGCCTGCGCCTCTCGCTTGGTGTTGGCTGGATGGTTCTGATCGCGGCGGAGATGCTGGCGCAGAACCCCGGTTTGGGCAAGTTCGTCTGGGATGAGTTCCAGAACGGCTCGTCCAGCTCGCTCGCCAAGATCATGGTTGCGGTCTTCACCATCGGTATCATCGGCTTCCTGCTGGATCGGGTGATGTACGCGCTGCAATCCCTCTTCACCTTCACAAACAACCGGTGAGCGCGATGAGCATTCTGAGCTTCAAAAACGCCTCGAAGTCCTTCGGAGAAGGCACTGCACGAACCGATGTGCTGAAAGGTATCGACCTTAACGTAGAAGAGGGTGAGTTTCTGGTGATCCTCGGCTTCTCAGGCACCGGCAAGACGACCCTGATCAACCTGATGGCCGGTCTGGATACGCCAACCAAGGGCGAGGTCACATTCAAAGGTACTCCGATCAAGGGTCCGGGCCCTGAGCGTGGCGTGATTTTCCAGAACTACTCTCTGATGCCATGGCTGACGGTCAGCGGCAATGTGGGGCTGGCGGTGGATACGGTCTTTCCCGGCCTCAGCAAGGCCGAGAAAGCAGAGAAAGTCGCACACTATGTGAAGATGGTTGGACTCAGCCATGCCGCATCGCGCCGCCCGGCGGAGTTGTCCGGCGGGATGCGCCAGCGGGTCAACGTGGCGCGTGCCTTGTCGATGAACCCCGAAGTTCTGCTGCTGGATGAGCCTCTGTCGGCGCTTGACGCGCTGACCCGCGCCAATCTGGCGGATGAGATCGAACATATTTGGGAGGCCGACAAGAAGACCTGCGTGCTGATCACCAACGATGTCGACGAGGCGATCATTCTGGCCGACCGGATTGTCGCTCTGAACCCCGATGGGACTCTGGGGCAGGAGTTCCGCGTGTCGATTCCCCGCCCTCGCGAACGCGGTGCCATGAACAACGATGAGACCTTCAAACGCCTCCGCGCTGACGTCACCAAGTACCTGATGGATGTGGGGATCGAAGCCAAGGTCGAAGGCTCTCGTATCCTGCCGGATGTCACCCCGATCCACGGGGTTCCAACGGCAGTGGCCGAGGCGCAGAAGGGGATGATCGAGAACCGCTTCCTCGACTTCTCGCAGCTGCACAAGGTGTATCCGACGCCCAAAGGCCCTCTGACCGTGGTCGAGGATTTCGACCTGAAGATCGACAAGGGTGAGTTCATCTCTCTGATCGGCCATTCGGGTTGTGGCAAGTCCACGGTTTTAACCATGGCGGCAGGGCTGAACGACATCTCGAAAGGTGCGATTAAGCTGGACGGCCGTCACGTCGAAGGCGCCGATCCCGAACGCGCCGTAGTGTTCCAATCGCCCAACCTGTTCCCATGGCTCAGCGCCAAAGAAAACGTCGCGATCGGCGTCGACAAGGTCTATCCCAAGGCCAGCATGGCCGAGCGGCAGGACGTGGTGGAGTACTATCTGGAACGCGTCGGACTGGCCGATGCGATGGACAAATCTGCCTCAGATCTCTCGAACGGTATGAAGCAACGCGTCGGCATCGCCCGCGCCTTCGCCCTGTCCCCCAAGCTGCTGCTGCTGGACGAACCCTTCGGGATGCTCGACAGCCTCACACGCTGGGAATTGCAAGAGGTCCTGATGGAGGTCTGGTCCCGCACCAAAGTGACCGCGATCTGCGTCACCCACGACGTGGACGAGGCAATCCTGTTGGCCGACCGTGTCGTGATGATGACCAACGGCCCGCATGCCACAATCGGCAAGATCACCAAGGTCGACCTGCCGCGTCCGCGGACGCGCAAAGCGCTGCTCGAGCACCCGGATTACTACGCCTACCGGCAGGAGGTCCTCGATTTCCTCGAAGAATACGAACACGGCGCCAAGCCTAAAACACCCGCCCCCAAGGCGATTGCAGCGGAGTGAAACTATGAAGCAAAGACTTGTTGTCATTGGCGCAGGGATGGCCTCGGGCCGGGTGCTGGAGCACCTGACCGACGCCGCGCCGGATGCGTTCGACATCACCCTGTTCAACGCCGAGCCGCGCGGGAACTACAACCGCATCATGCTCAGCCCGGTCCTTTCGGGCGAGAAAACCTATGAAGAGATCGTCACCCATGACGACGCCTGGTATGCCCAACGCGGCATCTCCTGCCGCTTTGGCGAGCAGGTTGCCAAGATCGACCGTGAGATGAAGGTGGTCGAGGGCGTCAACGGACATGTGCCCTACGACAAGCTGATTGTTGCGACGGGGTCAAATCCATTCATCATCCCTCTGCCCGGTCATGATCTGGAAGGTGTGATCGCCTATCGCGATCTGGAAGATACCCAGCGGATGATGGGCATGGGTTCGGGCAACAAGGTTGTCGTCATCGGCGGCGGCCTGCTGGGGCTTGAGGCCGCTGCGGGCATGGCCGCGCATGGGGTCGACGTGACCGTCGTTCACATCATGGGCCACCTGATGGAACGTCAGCTGGACGAAGCCGCAGGGTATCTGCTGAAGAAGTCGCTGGAAGACAAAGGCATCAAGATTTGCCTGCAGGCGAACTCGAAAGAAATCCTCGGGCAAGATGGCAAAGTCCGCGCGCTGCTTCTGGACGACGGGACCGAATTGCCCTGTGATCTGCTGGTCATGGCCGTGGGAATCCGCCCGAACACGGCGCTGGCGCAACAGGCAGGTCTGGCCACCGGGCGCGGTATCCATGTGGACGACCAGATGTTGACCTCGGACCCGGATGTCTACGCCGTGGGTGAATGCGTCGAACATGACGGGGCTGTCTTTGGCCTTGTCGCGCCGCTTTACGATCAGGCGAAGGTGGTGGCGCAGGCGCTATTGGGCGAAGAGGCTGCGTTTGTTCAGAAAACCCTCTCGACCAAGTTGAAAGTCACCGGCTGCGATCTGTTCAGTGCGGGCGATTTCGCGGATGGGCCTGGACGCGAGGATATCGTGTTTCGCGACCCCTCGCGCGGGGTCTACAAACGCCTTGTGATCGAAGAGGATAGCCTGATTGGCGCTGTCATGTATGGCGACACTGACGATGGCAGCTGGTTCTTCGGGCTGATCAAGGACGGCACCAGTATCGAAGACATGCGCGAGACGCTGATCTTCGGACCCGCCTATCAGGGGGGCGACACTGCGGACCCTCTTTCAGCCGTTGCAGCATTGCCGCCTGAGGCGGAGATTTGCGGCTGCAACGGCGTATGCAAAGGTGACATTGTCGAGGCGATTAACGCGGGTGCCAGCGATCTGGGCGCAGTGCGTGCAAGCACCAAGGCCAGCGCATCCTGCGGGACATGCACGGGGCTGGTTGAACAGGTGTTGCAAGTCACTCTGGGCGATGAGTTCCAAATGCCAACGGCGCAACCGATCTGCGGATGCACCGATCTGACCCATGAAGATGTGCGCCGTCTGATCAAGGGGCAGGAACTAAAAAGCCAGGCCGCCGTTTGGCAAGAACTAAGCTGGACAACGCCGAATGGCTGCCATGTCTGCCGTCCGGCGATCAATTATTACCTGCTGGCCGACTGGCCTCTGGAATATCAAGACGACCCGCAAAGCCGCTTCGTCAACGAACGCAAGCACGCCAACATCCAAAAGGACGGCACTTTCAGCGTTGTCCCGCGCATGTGGGGAGGCATCACCACCCCCGAAGAATTGCGCGCCATCGCGGATGCGGCGGACAAATACGACGTGCCCACGGTGAAAGTCACCGGCGGTCAGCGCATCGACTTGTTGGGCGTGAAGGGTGAAGATCTGCCCGCCATCTGGTCTGATCTGAACCAGGCCGGTCTGGTCTCGGGGCATGCTTATTCCAAGGGGCTGCGTACCGTCAAAACCTGCGTCGGCACCGATCATTGCCGCTTTGGCACGCAAGACAGCACGGGTCTAGGCATCAAGCTTGAGAAAATCCTGTGGGGCTCCTGGACCCCGCACAAGCTGAAATTGGCGGTGTCAGGTTGCCCGCGCAACTGCGCCGAGGCGACCTGCAAGGATATCGGTGTGGTCTGCGTGGAATCAGGGTACCAGATCAGCATCGGCGGGGCCGCCGGTATGGACGTCAAAGAGACCGAGCTCCTGTGTCAGGTTCCAACTGAAGACGAAGCGATCGAGGTCGTGATGGCCGTCACTCAGGCCTATCGCGAAGGCGGCAAGTATCTGGACCGCTTGTATAAATGGCTGGGCAAGGTGGGCATGGACTGGGTCAAGGCTCAGGTCGTCGAGGACCGGGAGAACCGTGCCGCTCTGGTCGAACGGTTCGAACTGTCCCAAAGCATCTACCGCAAGGATCCGTGGGCGGAACACGTCAAAGACAAGGCGCAGACCTATGCGCCGATCGCAGATTTCACACTGGAGGCCGCGGAATGAGCTGGATTGACATCGGACATATCGAAGACATCCCACGACGTGGCGCGCGTTTGGTGAAAACGCATATCGGCTGTATCGCGGTCTTCCGCACCGCCGAGGCCGAGGTCTTCGCCGCCACCAACAGCTGCCCCCACAAAGGCGGGCCGCTGTCCGAGGGGATCGTGCATGGGCATTCGGTCACCTGCCCTCTGCACAACTGGGTCTTCGACCTGAACACAGGTCAGGCGCAGGGCGCTGACGAGGGGCAGATCGCCACCTATCCGGTGCGTCTCGAAGGCGGGCGCATCCTGTTGGATGCCAGCACAGTCTCTCACCGGAGCGCCGCCTGATGGACGGCACTGGCCTGCCCGAGGTCCGCTCGACCTGCGCTTATTGCGGGGTCGGCTGTGGCGTCCTGCTGCGCCCCGACGGGGCCGGAGGGCTGGCCGTACGCGGCGACCCGGACCACCCGGCAAACCATGGCCGGCTCTGTTCGAAGGGCTTGGCTTTGGGTGAGACCCTCGGCCTCGACCACCGCCTGCGAAACCCGCGCGCATTTGGTGAGGATGTCAGCTGGGATGACGCCCTTGAACTGGTTGCGGATCGGTTCTCATCGGCGATCAAGGCGCACGGGCCGGACAGTGTTGCCTTCTACGTCTCGGGGCAATTGCTGACCGAGGACTACTATGTCGCCAACAAGCTGATGAAGGGGTTCATCGGGTCGGCGAATATCGACACCAATTCGCGGCTCTGCATGGCATCCACCGTGGCCGGGCACAAACGCGCTTTTGGCACAGATACCGTGCCCGGAACCTATGAGGATCTGGATCAGGCCGATTTGGTTATTCTGGTCGGCTCAAACCTCGCGTGGTGCCATCCGGTTCTCTATCAACGGCTCATGGCGGCACGTAAGGCGCGTGGGACCCGGATCGTTGTGATCGACCCGCGCAGAACGGCAAGTTGCGATCAGGCGGATCTACACCTGCCTCTGGCACCGGGCAGCGATGTGGCCCTATTCAACTATCTGCTTGGCCGCATTCACGAATCCGGAAAGGTCGACGCGGGTTTTCTGAGCCATACGAAAGGGTTCACCGACGCATTGGCCGCCGCGCAAAAGGACAACCCGGCGGCGACCGATCTGGATCAAAAAGACCTCGACACCTTCTGCGACATGTGGATCAGGACCGAGCGCGTGGTCACGATCTTTAGCCAAGGTGTCAATCAGTCTTCCAGCGGGACGGACAAGGTCAACGCGATCCTGAATTGCCATTTGGCTGCGGGCCGGATCGGTCGACCCGGCATGGGGCCGTTTTCCGTCACCGGGCAGCCGAACGCCATGGGCGGGAGAGAAGTCGGTGGGTTGGCCAATATGCTCGCCTGCCATCTGGATATCGAAAACGAAAACCACCGCGCGGCGGTTCAGCGGTTCTGGGCTGCACCAAACATGCCCAAGAAACCGGGGCTGAAAGCCGTCGACCTGTTTCGAGAGATCGAAAAAGGGCAGATCAAGGCTCTCTGGGTGATCCATACCAACCCCGCCGTCACCATGCCCGAGGCCGACCGGGTGCAGGCCGCCATCAAAGCCTGTCCCTTCACGGTTGTCAGCGACCTGACCGAACATACAGACACCGCCCGCGTCGCAGATGTGGTGTTGCCAGCAGCAGGATGGGCCGAGAAAAGCGGCACCGTAACCAACTCGGACCGCACGATCAGCCGCCAGCGCGCCGTACTGACCCCTCCGGGCCATGCTCGGGCCGATTGGGATATCCTCGCCGAAGTGGGCCGCCGTATGGGGTGGCAAGAGGCATTCGATTATACCTCGCCAGTGCAGATTTTCCGCGAATACGCTGCCCTGTCATTGGTGGCCAAACCCTTTGGGCGCGATTTCGACATCTCTGGATATGCGGACCTGTCGGAAGACGACTATGCCGAGCTGCAACCAACCCGCTGGCCGGTGACGCCTGACGGCACTGGAGGGAGGTTCTTTGGCGGCGGGCAGTTCTTCCACCCTGACGGCAAAGCCCGCCTGATCCCGGTCAGCCACAGACCGCCCGAGGCGAAGGCCTCGGACCGCTACCCGTTCCTTCTGAACACCGGGCGCACACGGGACCAATGGCACACCATGACCCGCACTGGCCTGTCACCACGCCTGTCGTCGCACCTTGCTGAGCCTTTCATTGAGGTTCACCCGGATGATGCGGATCGTCTCGGGCTAGACCCCGACAGCTTGGTCGAGGTCAAAAGCGCGGTCGGGGCATGTATCTTCCGACTAAAGACATCCGATGCCGTCGCGCCCGGACAGGTGTTCGCGCCGATCCACTGGACGGGTGAAACAGCCCCCTCGGCCCGTGTCGATGCATTGATACCCGGCGTTACTGACCCGGTATCAGGCCAACCCGAAAGCAAAGCCGCCGCTGTGTCCCTGCAACCCATGAAGGCGGGTTGGTACGGTTTTGCAGTCTCCGCGACACCTCCATCACCGTCGGCAGAATATCGGGCAACGGCGAAAACCGAAAACGGCTATAGAACCGAGCTGGCGGGCTCTGAGATGCCCTCTGACTGGGAGGAAACGGCCCGAGACTGGTTCCAACTGCCGGACGCCCTGTCCACATCGGTCGAAGACCCCAAACGCGGGTCATTCAGGATCGCCCTGTCAGACGGTCCGCGCGTTCTTGCCGTTCTCTTTGTCTCTCGGGACCCTGTGACCTTGATGCGGGAGTATCTTGCAACCCTGCCCGATGCTGCGCCTCATCAGCTCCTCTCCGGTCGTTCCGCAAACGGTGTCGAGGATGGCGGGCCGATTGTCTGTTCGTGTTTCGGGGTTGGGTTGAATACGATCGTCCGGGCCATCGGTTCCCGGAACATCGCTGATGTCGATGACATCGGCAGGCTTTTGCAGGCGGGTACGAACTGCGGCTCTTGCCGCCCGGAACTGTCAGGATTGCTTGCAAAGCATTCAGTTCCGATCTTGCAGGACGTCGAACCCTAGGCGCAGGACCATTTCAGGGTTCTGCAACGCCGCCAAAGTCGGAACACGCAGATCGGCAGTATTGGCGAATGGCCCTGTGCGCCAAAAAGACCAAGGCCGCAGCTTTTGCTGCGGCCTCTTTTTTGCTCTCAGATATCAAGAGTATGCTGTTTTTCCCAGTTCGAGAAGTGGGACACGAACGAGTTCCACTCCTGATGCTTCATCTTCAGGAAAGCGCCAGAGAACTCCTGCCCCATCATCTCTTTCAACTCGGCATCCTTGTCGTATTCGCGCAACCCATCCAGCATGTTCAGCGGCAGTTTGGGCGCGTCAGTGACAGTGTGGCCTTCGGCGTACATGTCGATGTCGTAGCGCGGTCCCGGATCAGCCTTGCTGCGGATGCCCGACAGACCGGCGGCGATGATCACCGCCTGCAGCAGATACGGATTCGCCGCCCCATCGGGCAGGCGCAGTTCGAACCGCCCCGGGCCGGGGACGCGCACCATATGAGTGCGGTTGTTGCCGGTCCATGTCACTGTGTTGGGCGCCCATGTGGCGCCTGACATGGTGCGCGGGGCGTTGATGCGCTTGTAGCTGTTGACCGTCGGGTTGGTGATCGCCGCCAACGCGCTGGCGTGTTTCATGATGCCGCCGAGAAAGTATTTGCCCTGCTCGCCTAGCCCAACCTCTCCGGTAGGGCCGTCGCCGTCGCCCGCAAACACGTTGGTCTTCGCATCCGCGCCCGGCGCGTCCCAAACCGAGATATGGGCGTGGCAGCCATTGCCCGTCAGCCCTTCGACCGGCTTGGGCATAAAAGTGGCGCGCAGCCCATGCTTCTCGGCCACAGATTTGGTCATGAACTTGAAGAAGGAATGCTTGTCGGCGGTTCTCAGAACATCATCGAATTCCCAATTCATCTCGAACTGGCCATTGGCGTCCTCGTGGTCGTTCTGATACGGGCCCCAGCCAAGGTCCAACATGTAGTCGCAGATCTCGCGCACCACGTCATAGCGGCGCATCACGGCCTGCTGATCATAACAGGGCTTTTCGGCAGTATCGAACGGGTCGCTGATCTGTTCGCCATCGGGGGTCAGCAGGAAGAACTCGGCTTCGATGCCGGTTTTTACATGCAGGCCCATCTCGGCGGCCTCGTCGATCAGACGGCGTAGCACGTTGCGTGGGGCTTGGGCCACATCCTGCCCCTCCATCACGCAATTACCGGCAACCCAAGCGACTTCGGGCTTCCATGGCAGTTGAATCACCGAGGACGGGTCCGGCACCGCCAGCATGTCGGGATGCGCGGGGGTCATATCCAGCCAAGTGGCGAACCCGGCAAAACCGGCGCCCTCTTTCTGCATGTCGGCAATGGCTTGTGCGGGAACCAGTTTGGCCCGCTGTCCACCGAACAGGTCGGTGAACGAAATCATGAAATATTTGACGCCTTTTTCTTTGGCGAAAGCTGCCAGATCTGTCGTCATGGTCGGCCTTCCTTTCCCTGTTTATCAATCCCAATAGAAGAAAGACGCAGCCTCGTGGGACCGCGCCTTCCGAATGTCAGATCAGAACCCGGCCTTGCCCGGATACCAGTCGGTGCCTGCCAGGGGCACTTTTGCCATCGCAGCCGCCTCCATCGTCAGGGCACACAAGTCCTCGGGTTCAAGATTGTGCAAGTGATTGTGGCCGCAGGCCCGCGCGATGGTCTGCGCCTCAAGCGTCATGACCTTCAGGTAGTTGCGCAGCCGTCGCCCGGCATCAACCGGGTCAAGACGCGCGGCAAGCTCGGGGTCCTGAGTGGTGATGCCCGCGGGGTCCTTCCCTTCATGCCAGTCGTCATAGGCCCCGGTTGTGGTGCCCAGCTTCTGATACTCAGCTTCCCATTTCGGGTCGTTGTCGCCAAGGGCAATTAGAGCCGCCGTGCCTATCGCCACCGCATCCGCGCCAAGCGCCATCGCCTTGGCCACGTCTGCCCCGGTGCGGATACCGCCCGAGATCACAAGCTGCACCTCGCGATGCACCCCCAAATCCTGCAGCGCCTGCACTGCGGGTCGGATACAGGCCAGCGTCGGAATGCCCACATGTTCGATGAACACATCCTGCGTGGCCGCCGTGCCGCCCTGCATGCCGTCCATGACAACCACATCGGCTCCGGCTTTTACCGCCAGTGCGGTGTCATAGTAAGGCCGCGTCGCGCCGACCTTGACGTAGATTGGCACCTGCCAGTTGGTGATCTCACGCAATTCGAGGATCTTGATCTCAAGATCATCCGGCCCGGTCCAGTCCGGGTGGCGACAGGCCGAGCGCTGGTCGATCCCCTTGGGCAAGGTCCGCATCTCGGCCACGCGGTCGCTGATCTTCTGGCCCAGAAGCATGCCGCCGCCGCCGGGTTTGGCCCCCTGCCCCACCACGATCTCAATCGCGTCAGCCTTGCGCAGGTCGTTGGGGTTCATGCCATAGCGCGAGGGCAGATACTGATAGACCAGCTTGGTCGAGTGGCCGCGTTCCTCGGGCGTCATACCGCCATCGCCAGTCGTGGTCGAAGTGCCGGCCGCTGAAGCGCCGCGGCCCAAGGCCTCTTTGGCCGGTCCCGAAAGCGCGCCAAAGCTCATACCTGCGATGGTGATCGGGATATCCAACTGGATCGGGTTCTTGGCAAAACGCGTGCCCAGCGTCACCGAGGTATCACAGCGTTCGCGATAGCCCTCCAGCGGATAGCGTGAGACGGAGGCCCCCAGAAACAGCAGGTCATCGAAATGCGGTACCTTGCGTTTGGCGCCTCCACCCCGGATATCATAGATACCGGTGGCCGCCGCGCGGCGGATCTCGGCGTTGATCGGGTTGGAAAAAGTCGCCGACTGGATCGGCACGGTGCGGGGGGTCTGATCGTCCATATCTTTCATACCCTTCATCCTTAATAAGCGGCCGAGTTGTCGACGTCGAAGTTATACAGCTGACGCGCCGAGCCATAGCGTTTGAACTCTTCCGGCTTGGCATCGCTGCCAGCGCGGTCAAGCAGATCCTTCAGGATCTCGAGATGCTCTGGGCGCATCTCTTTCTCGATACAATCCGCGCCGAGGCTTTTAACCGAGCCGCGCACGAACAGCCGCGCCTCGTAGAGGGAATCCCCCAGCGCGTCGCCAGCATCACCGCAAACCACCAGATTGCCCGCCTGCGCCATGAATGCCGACATATGGCCGATGTTGCCGTGCACCACGATGTCGATCCCCTTCATCGAGATCCCGCAGCGCGAGCTGGCATTGCCCTTGATCACCAACAATCCACCGTGGCCCGTGGCCCCAGCGTATTGGCTGGCATCGCCATCGACGATGACCTGACCCGACATCATGTTTTCGGCCACGCCCGGCCCGACCGAGCCTTCGACCCGAATGGTGGCCTGCTGGTTCATGCCCGCGCAGTAATAACCGGTCGAACCTTTCACGGTCACCTCGATCGGCGCGTCCAACCCGACCGCGATGGCGTGGCTGCCCTTGGGGTTCACCACCTGCCAGCTGGTCTGGTTGGTCTCTTTGCTCTGGTCCTGCAGGGCGGCGTTCAACCCGCGCAGGCAGTCAGCCTCAAGATCATAGGTCTGCATCTTACGCGGCCTTTTTGTTAGGAGTGTTTGTGTGGGACCAGAAGTAGACCGTCGCCGGCTCCGGCTCCCACACGCGGGCTTCTTCGATGCCGGGCAGGTTCACCAGGGCGCGGTATTCACTGCCGAAAGCCACATATTGATCGGTTTCCGCCATGACGGCCGGTTTGCAGGCTATCGGGTCGCGGACCACGCCGAACCCGTCCTTGGTGCCAACGACAAAGGTAAAGAACCCATCCAGATCCTCAAGACTGCTTTCCAGCGCCTCGCCCAGAGACGCGCCATTCATCATTTTCCACGTCAGATAGGCCGCGCCCACCTCGGTGTCATTCTCGGTCTGGATATGGACGCCCTCACGACGCAGCTTGCGCCGCAGCGAGTTGTGGTTGGACAGCGATCCGTTATGCACCAGACACTGGTCATCCCCGGTGTTGAACGGGTGCGCACCCATTGTGGTCACCGCCGATTCCGTGGCCATACGCGTGTGGCCGATGCCATGCGTGCCGGTCATGCCGCTGAGGTTGAAGCGCGCGGCAACATCTTTGGGCAGACCGACCTCCTTGTAGATCTCAAGGCTTTCTCCGCGGCTCATGATCCGGACCGAGGGGCGGATTTCGGCTAGCGCAGCGCGCGCGGCCTCGAACTGATCGCCGGGGATATCCAGCACCGCATGTGTGTCGTTGATCGTCTGGGTCACGGACGTGTTCAGGCGTTGACCCAGCTCATCCGCCAGACCGGCGAAGTCCTGTTCGGGGTTTACAGACTGAACGGTGACTTTTGTAGTGCCCTGAGATGGTTCGCCATAGATCGCGATACCAGCGCTGTCGGGTCCACGGTCGGTCATGGTGATCAGCATATCCGTCAGCATCTCACCCAGCTTGGGCGACAGTGACTGGTCTTTAAGGAATAGTCCGACAATTCCGCACATGGCAGACAGCTCTCCTTGCGTGTTTCGTTGCGCGTGTACGCTAGCAACAAAACATCGGACCCTCAATAACTAGAGGAAATGTTTTTTCCTAACAGGCAAATTATGCCCAATTTCTGGGCGCACAGAAATACGCCGTCCCAAGAAAGCCCGGACGACACGCCTTTAGGCTAGGCTAGCTGATTATCAGCACTCTGATAAAAGGCGGATCAGCTTGTCTGAGGGTAACTGATCACCGACAGATACCGCGCTGGCAGGCTGACCAGACGCTCCGGCCCATGCGGCGCATCCGCGTCGAAAAACAGAGTATCACCGGGTTTCAACGGATAAACCTGATCACCATGGCGATAGTCGACCTCACCCTCCAGCACATAGATCGTTTCGATCCCGCCATGCTGGAACGTTGGGAAAACATCCGATTCCGCGGTCAGAGTGATCAGATAAGGCTCGACAATCACGCCCGAACCATTGGCGCCTAAATGGCCGAGAAGGTTGTATTGGTGATGCGCCCGCGTGCCTTCGCGCTCTAGCTCGACGCCTTCACCGGCCTTGGTGTGGACAGCATCGCGACGCTCTTCAAAACGGCGAAAGAAGCTGGTCAGCGGAACCGACAACGCATCGGCCAGCAGTTGCAGCGTGGTCAGCGATGGCGACGTGTTGCCGTTTTCGATCTTGGACAGCATCCCGATCGACAGGCCGGTAACCTGCGCCAGCTCGGCGACCGTTGTGTTCTGTTGCTTGCGAAAGGCCCGAACCTCGCGACCGATAGCCACTTCCAGAACCTTTTCCCGGTCACCAGACCGGATCGAATGAGGATCCTGCGTGAGTTTCGTCATTGAGGCTCTGTCGTTAGGGTTGGCCGTCATATCCACTGCCCTTGCTACAAGTGTTTGAGCCTGTTCGGCAAGGCGCTGAGCCTGCAAGTTGGATAGCGAAGCCTTTGGCGAAAGTCTATTGCCCGCCAAAGGGTAGGAAGACTTGAGGGCATTGCCAACCTCCAACGCCTGGTGAGCGTGCATTGGATCGCGCGCGGTCACCTTCCAAAGCGTGACACGTTCGGCAGCGGCGACCACTCAATCTTGTGTCGTGGCTTCTATGCGTTTGACCATTCGAACGGAGATATCACGCGGGCGTCAGGAAACGCTTGCAGGACATCTGCCTCGGCTTCTTTCAGGAAAACCAGCTTGATATTCGCCCCCGCATCCATCGTGGCATAGGTTGCAAGACCATCTTTGCGGGCCTGCCACAAACGATGCAGGATCACCCAGCTTTGATCTGAAAGGTAGGTCAGCGAAGGGCGCGCAGCTTGCATGGTCGCGTGCATGGCCAACGCATTTGCCTCGGCCGTTTGGCCTAGGGTTTCAAAGTCTCTCTCATTGATCGCTTGCTCGATGGTCTTGCAGTCCCGATCGGCCATCTCGGGCCAGCTGGAAAACAGAGGGCTTGTATCGACTGTGTGGTTCATTCCATCGCGGGACGAGTGCAGTTTCGGGCCTGTGTCCACCTCGACAATGGCAATGCGGAACTCCGGCCATACCGGCTCAAGCGGCACGCCGTGGCTGTCACCGCCGTCAGCGCGCATGCCCTTGTCCCAACGCACAAAGCCGTGCCAGAGCGAACGGGTTGCGCTGCCGCTGCCCAATCGGGCGATCAGGCTCATGTCCTGTGCTTGCAGGTCCAACCCGAAACTGCCACATAGCGCGCGGGTCAACGCAGCAAAGCCCGAGGCGGAGGATGCCAAACCGGCCGCCGTCGGAATTGTGTTTCTGGTCGAAATCATCAGTGGCACATCGCGGCCACCGCGAAACAAATCCGCAAACGCAAGCGCCTTGCGCGCGAACTCTGAGGTCGGCGGCAGAGGCTGACCGTCCAGCAAAACCTGATCCGACCCGCTCTGGGATGGCTCGACAGTTGTATGAGACCCCCATTCCGCCAAAGAGATCGACAAGGAACTGTTGAGCGGCAGATTCAACGCTCTGTCCCGCTTGCCCCAGTATTTCGACAACGCAATATTGCTTGGGGCATAGGCGCTGAAGCTTTGAACCTCGTCCGCGTCTCGCATCGCTTGCTGAATGAGGGTCTGAACGGCGTCAGTCATGTATGATCAGTCCTTCGCTGGCCAGTGTCACCGGAGTGAACGCGTCAGGCGGCGCTCCCAGGGCCAGAACGCAATCGCCCAAGCCAGAGCCCGAGATCTTGGCCGCCATGACTCCTTCGGCCTGTCGGGCCGATGTGATGATCCGGTTCAAGGTTTCGTCGCTCACACCCAAATCCTCCATCCGGTTTTGATAGTTCATCAGGGCGTCCGCGAAGGCCACCCAATCGCGGTCCTTTGCTGCATTGATGGCATGATCGGCCAAGTCACCCATATCGGCATAAAGCGTTTTGAACTCGGCCTCTCTTACGATCATCCGTTCAGCAACCTTTTGCAACACAACCGAGGTGGGGGTCTTGTATCCACAGTATCGCAGGCTGATCGTCGGAGGGTGAGGCAGTGCCACCATCTCTGGGTTTGGTGGAGCGCGGTAAGCCAGCATACCGCCCTGCAAGCTGGCGGCCAAATCGGCGCCACTGCCGCGGCCCTGAATGTCCTGAATGATCTGATAGGCCTTGGAGTGAATACCGTTCAACGGCTGACCCGTGACCGTGAGAACGGCCCCCAGAGCGGCAATGGCCACGGCGGCGGACGACCCCAGCCCAAGCGTCGGGTCAATCTCCGACGTAATCGAGATATCCATCCCGACGTCAATCGCATCCCTGTGCATGGCGATTGCAGCAAGGACAAACTTGTAGGGCCCTGCAGCTTGCACCTGATCCAAATCGACCGTTTGCGTTTCGGCAATCTCGGAGGAGAGACGCACCAGTTGATCGGTGCGCGGTCGCAGCGTCACCGTTAGTCTTTGTTCAATCGCGGCCACGATGGCTCTGGAGCCATAAACGACTGCATGTTCTCCGGTCATCATGACCGATCCCGGTGCGCTGGCCCGTATCATGAATTGGCCCCGTCTGAGCTGCGGCTAGGGGCCTTGCCCATCGCTGCACCTGCCGAGGCCAGACGCAGCGCGGACCATTGCATCTGAGGATAGCCCAACATGAAATCGGCCATTTTGTCATGGTCCTCCATGTGCACCAGAACCACCCCGCCGAAATCACCGCGTACAGACCCCCCACCGCAGATTTTAGCCGCACCGCTAATGCCTTCGATCTGTCTGACAAACGTTTGGCAAGGGTCTGGCACGACACCGATCATTTCCAGCAATCGCTGGTTTTCGGAAATCGCATCGTCCGGGTCATGCCCCGAGGCAATCGCGGTCAAAAACGCGGTCGTACAGTCGCCGAAACGTTGCCAAAGGGCGTCGTTCTGCGCGTGTTCGGCCTTGACCGCACTGACGCATTCGCCGGTGCTGCTTTCAGGCCGGCCGTGCAGGACCCAATACCACCCGTTCCCCGTCAGTAAACCATGATCCAGCGGCAATTCCGGCGCCGCGATACCCGTTTCGCCTGCACGCACAAGGCCGCCTCGGACAACTGCGGCGGCATCTATCGGCCCTGCACGCCCATGCTTGAGACGCTCGCAAAACCGGACCCGCTCATACCTCTCTTCAAGCGTCTTAGGCCGCTCCAACAGGTTTTCGAACAACACCGTTGTTGCCGCGACGATGGCGGCAGACGACCCCATACCCGCGCCGATCGGTAGCTCTGATCGACTGGCCAGCTGTCCCGGGGCCAGTTTGCTGTTCATCGCACCAATGCCGGGGATCACGGATCCGGGCGCTGCGAGGCTGTCATGCAACAAAGAGGCCAGAGTATAGACCGCCAGATCATCCGGACGCGTGAGGATCTTGTGGACATCCAACTCGCCGCGCGTGAATTGATCAAAGCGCTGATCCAGTGACGACTTGAACTGAGACAACAGTTTCAAGGGGTAGTATTCGCCTGACGACAGGTTCTCGAACGCGGTCTTCAGGCCTTCACCCAAGCCCAGCGGCTGAAACGACACTTCGGTATAGCGGGCCACAGCCATTGCCAGCGCGGGCATGCCGTACAGAACCGAATGCTCTCCGGACAGGATCAGCTTACCGGGCGCGTGGGCCCAGACTTTATCATGCGGTGCGGTCAACGTAGATGCGCTTGTTGTCGTCAATGCTTGCCAGTCTGTAGCGCCCTTTTGCCTCATCGGGCATGGGCGTATCTGTCCCGTCCTCGCCATTCATCGGGTGCCAAAGGGCAACATATTCATTATATGAGACGGCGGTCCGGTCCTTTAGGATTTCCCGGTGGCGGGGAGCAAACAGATGATCGCGGTAGCCTTCGACCACCTTGGCATCAAAGAACTCACCGGTCGCGCCGGACCCGTAGGAAAACAGTCCCAAGGACTTGCCAGCCAGATCGCTATCGATGTTCTCCAGCGTGGACAGGATCGCAAGGTACATCGACGCGGTATAGCTGTTCCCGACCTGGCGATTGTAGATCATCCCCGGCAAAGCGGCCTGCATATCAGCCTCGGCTTTTGCCTCTTTCGCCAGACGCAGATGCGCCTTTTCGCCCATACGCGAGAATGGCAGGTGATAGCAGAACTGCGCAAACCCATCGTAGGGCAAGCCGCCATTTGCCTGATAATCGCGCCAGGACTCCACCAGCGCCCCGAGATAACGCAGCGCCGAGTACTTACCGTCAACCAAGGGTGTGCGCCGGTGGTTGGGGCGCCAAAAATCCATGATGTCTTCGGTAAAAAGGCCCGAGACAGTGCCGATCTCCAACAGTGTCGGATTGGCCGTGACCAGCATCGCAACGGCTGAGGCCCCCTGCGTCGCCTCGCCCGAGCTGTCCAGATCATAGCGCGCGATATCCGAGGCGATCACAAGCACCTTACGATCCGGCTTGCGTGCCACATGAGCGCAGGCCATTTGCAGGGCGGCGGTGGCAGAATAGCAGGCCTGCTTCAGTTCCACATTGCGCAGGTTCGACGGCAACCCGAGAAGCCGCTGCACATAGATACCCGCCGATTTCGATTGGTCGATCCCTGTTTCCGTTGCAAACAAGATGGTGTCGATCCCGTCGGCACCGTGTTGATCAATGATCGGCTTCGCGGCCTCGGCGGCCATGGTCACAACGTCTTCATCATGCCCCGGCATGGCAATCTTTTCCTGCCCGATCCCGCGTGAGAACTTGGCCGGGTCGATGCCGTGATGCTGGGCCAGAGTGTCCAGCGAAATATAGCGATGAGGCGTATAAAAGCTCATCGCGCTGATACCAGTAGAGATTACCAAAACTTTGACCTTGATCGGATCAGTGAGACATTTGCCTTCAGCTGAGATACATCGGCGCAGCCCAAAAGAAACATCGCCGTAGTAAATTCGCGACGTAACTTTTCGATTTGCCGGATGACCCGTGCGCTCGATTCCTGCGCTGCGGCCAAAAACGGCGCGGCCATTCCGCACAGATCTGCGCCCAGAATGATAGATTTGGCCATGTCCACACCGTCTCGTAAACCGCCGCTGGCGATGAGTGTTGTTGGATCGGTCTTTTTGACCAAGACGTCCCGAGTTTCAAGCAGACTTTCGACCGTCGTCAGGCCCCAATCCTGAAAAACCAGCCCCAGATCGTCCTGCTCGTCCGCGCGGCGGTGATATTCGATCCGGCTCCAGGACGTGCCACCGCGACCGGCCACATCGAAATGGCGAATGCCAGCGGCATATGCCAGCTCGACATCGGGGCCGGACAGCCCGGCACCGACCTCTTTGATCAGCACGGGCAGCGGCATGTTCGAAACGAGATCAGAGATCTTGCCAGACAGGTTGGAAAAGTCGCGATCCCCCTCGACCTGCACAGCCTCTTGCAGCGGGTTGAGGTGCAAATAAAGCCCGTCAGCCTCAAGCGCTTGAACCGCCTGAAGGCAGTGGTCTGCATCTAGCCCCGCGTTCAACTGCACCGCGCCGATATTGCCGATCAACGGTATGCTTGGCGCGGCGTCACGCAGTTGAAAACTGCCCCTCGAGGCAGGATCGGCGAATAACACACGTTGTGAGCCAACGGACATCGCCACCCCGGTTGCCTCGGCCGCCTCAGCAAGGTTGCGATTGATCCTTGCGATCTCATCACCGGTTCCACCCGTCATCGACGAAATCAGCAGCGGAAAGCTGAGCGGTTTGTCCAGAAACTGGGTGCTGGTGTCGACCGCATCCAGATCCAGCTCAGGCAAGGCGCGATGGGTCAGAGATATCGCGTCAAACCCGCTGCGCCCGCGTTCGACACTGGGGTCTTCCAGAACGGCGCGCAGATGGTCCAGTTTGCGCCCGGCCACGCTGCGGTCGGCAGGTTTGGGCTTGGTCATCGTTCCAGTTCCATATGGGTGCGCACCAGCTCTCCGGGATTGGTTTGTGCGGCCATCAAGGACAGCTCACCGCACAGCACAGCCCCGGCACAGATGCCAGCCAAGCGACGGGCGTTTTCACCCGCCTCGCGTTCCTCTTTGCAGCCCATCAGGCGCAGGCTTTCTTCGACCTGATCATTGCCTTTTCCCGCCCCAACCGAACCGACGATCAGGTTCGGCAAGGTACATGAGAAATACAGGTCTTCACCCCGCGCTTCGCAATGAACGATACCTTGGCTACCCTCAATGATATTCGCGGCGTCCTGACCGGTGGCCAAATAGAAGGCCAGCAGAATGTTTGCGAAATGCGCATTGGCGCTGCGCAGAGATCCCGCAAGGTTTCCGCCAATCAGGTTCTTTTCGAGATTGAGCGCAACCATCTGCTCGGGTGTGGTGCGCAGCATGCGCCGCAGAAGCCGGCCCGGGATTTCCACTTCGGCAATGACGTATTTGCCCCGCCCCAAAAGCCCGTTCGCAGCGGATGCCTTTTTGTCGGTACACAGGTTGCCCGAGATCGACGCGTAGGCCAAATGCGGCTGGTCATCCAAGACCCAATTCAGCACCGCCTCGGCCGCCTTGGTCACCATATTGTGACCCGAGGCATCCCCGGTGGAACACTCAATCCGAATAAACAGCAAGTTCCCAGCGATCTGGCGATTCAGCTTGATCAGGCGGGCAAAGCGGCTGGTCGAGGAGATGATCTCGGCCACCTTGTCGGTCTGCGCCTCGATCCGTTTCCAGGCTTGATGCGCAGAGGCGGCATCCTGCGCACGTACGGCGATGGAACGTGTCATCCGCTCATCAACCAGGGTGACCTGAATGCCGCCTGCGTGCCGTGAAACACCCGCACCGCGCGCGGTGGAGGGCCATAAGGGTGTCTCGAACGTCGCCAGAGGGACGCTGACCTCACCGGACACCAGATCCCCCCTGAACAGAATCGGCCCGACCCATTGGGTTGGAAGCGGGGTCACGAACGTAGATTTGGCGCGCACCTGGTTACCCTTTTCAGTTTCGGTCGACAAAAGCGTCTGATCCGATGAGGGGTATCACCAGACCAAAGGGCCAATGTCAAACCGCGAAGGCTAAACATAGCGGTCGTCGCGGCGATCCCAACGGGTAAACTCATCCCCCATCAGCGATATGATGTCATCGCGCGCACTTACAGTCTGGACAATCAGCCCTCGGACAGGCGGGCCGACAGAACCTCGATCCCTTGGACCAGATCGTCATAGGTGTTGCGATCGGCCATGTACTCTCGCAATTGCTGGTTCAGCCCGCCCGGCGTGTTTAGGGACTCGACCAGATCGGTCATCGCGTTCTCGGTCTCCATCGGCGCGGCCATGATCGACCCTCCGATCAACAGACGCAGGAATTTCTCGGCCTCATGGGCGCTGCCGGTCTTATGGCCCAGCCAGTCAATCCCAACGGCCAGCGATTTCGCTACAACCGATAGCAGGGCTTGAGCGGCCAGAAACTCGTTGAAATCACTCTCGGACTTCATGGTGATCACAGTGTTTGAACCGCCATAGAGGGCCTCAACCGTTGGCGACGCGGGAAAGACCAGAACCGGAGACCCGCCCGAGGCAATGGACGGGAACGGGATCATCAACGTCTCGAACGTGGCCGGTGCAACGAGGGCCTGAACCTGTTCCGGCGAGATACCAACCATGAACGAGACAACCCGCTGGCCTTCGCGAAACCGCAGCGCGGACAGCATCGCCTCGGCTTGCTCGGCGGTCGATCCGACAAAGACCACGTCACTGGCATCCAAAACACCCTGATTGTCAGCCACAGTCACATTGTCGAAGCGGGCCGACAGCTCGGATGAGTTGGCCCGGCTTCTTTCGCTGATAACAATGTCATGCCCATCGCTGACCAAACCTTCGGCGCAGGCCCGCGCAATTGTTCCAAACCCCAGATAGCCAAGCCTCATGTTTGCCTCCTGTTTTCCGACAAGTGGTCGAGTCGCCCCGTTGATCGCCCTATTCGCCGCCGCAGGCAAACCAATTCTCTACCGACCAGACATCAAACGGACGGGCTCTTGCCCTGAACGATTGACGATCAGTTTCTCTGATGCTCAAAAGTTTGAATGATAAAGAACCAAGTCACGCTCAAACAGCTCGAAGCCTTTACCTTCGTGGTCGATATGGGAACCTTCCGCGCCGCGGCCAACGTGCTTGCGACGACGCAGCCCAATATCTCGTCACGCATCGCCACGCTGGAAGAGGCATTAGGCACAAAGCTGCTGCATCGCGATGCAGGGTCCGTGCGTCTGACAGCGAAGGGAGAGGCGCTGTTGGAGAAAACCAGAACGGTTCTCCGCGCAACCGAAGCCCTGCTGGAAGAGGCCGATCGACAAGATCTGATTCAGGAGCGGCTGCGTCTTGGCGTCACCGAATTGGTCGCCTGCACATGGCTGCAGGACTTTCTGCGTTGCCTAAAACAGCACTATCCCAATCTGAGCGTCGAGCTTGTGGTGGACCTGTCCGGCACGATTGATGAAAAGCTGCTGGAGGGGCAGCTTGATCTTGCCGTGCAGAACGGGCCGTTCAAAACAGACCTGGACGGAACGCGGGAGCTGACCGGCGAAGACTATGTGTGGGTGGCCAATACGACACTCGCCACGGCCTTGCCCGAAGGGCGCAGCGTTGACCGGTTTTTCGCATTCTCCGTTCTGACCCATGCTCGCCACACAATTGCAGGGCACAGCCTGCACGCCATGGCGCAGGAACGCGGGCTAGACGCGCAGAAAATCGTGCATTCGAACGCTTTGTCCGCCTGCGTTCCGATGGTATCGGAAGGCCTTGGGATCGCGTTGCTGCCGCGCCCGCTGGTCCAGCGCGAGATCGACGCGGGCGCCCTGCTGGAACTTCAATCCGACTGGACAGCCGAGCCGCTGCGGTTTTTCGCCCGCTACGATCCAAAGCGGGCCGCACGTTTTGTGGAACACGCGGCGGAAATCGCCGCTCAGCTCAGGCCACACACGATAAAAAAATTTGATCAGGAGTAGAAATTAAAGCAATTTGATTTTTCGTCCCGAGCTGGGTTTTAGTCGCGTTTGACAGGTACTCTTTCAAGCGGGCACGGGCATGGCTTCACATTCTATCCGACTGGGCGTTGATATCGGCGGCACCTTTACCGATGTGGTTCTGGAAAAGGATGGACAGACATTTTCAACAAAAGTGCTTACAACCTATGCCGCGCCGGAAGACGCGATCATCGACGGGATGCAGCAGGTCTGTGCCAAGGCCGGGATCACTCCGGGTCAGATTGACCAGATCATTCACGGCACCACGCTGGCGACCAACGCGCTGATCGAACGCCGGGGGGCGAAAACGGCGCTGATCACAACGGAAGGGTTCCGCGATGTGATCGAAATGCGCACCGAAAGCCGGTTCGAGCAGTACGACCTGAACCTCAAACTGCCTGACCCGCTGCTGCCACGCCACATGCGCTTTACCGTTCCCGGCCGCGTCGATGCACGAGGCCAAGTTCTGGTTGATCTGACCCGCACCGATGTCGAAGCCGTGGTGTACAAGATTGCGCAAGCCGGGTTTGAGTCGGTGGCGGTGGGTCTGATTCACTCCTACCTCAACCCAACGCATGAGCATATGGTGCGCGAGGTTCTGGCCGAGAAACTGCCTGACGTTTCGGTTTCGATCTCGTCCGAAGTTTCGCCTCAGATGCGCGAGTATGAGCGGTTCAACACGGTAGTCGCCAACGCCTATATCAAGCCGCTGATGGCCTCATACCTGGGTCGGCTCGAGGATCAATTGCGCGCTCAAGGCGTGAAATGCCGGATCTTCCTGATGCATTCGGGTGGCGGCATCATCTCAATCCAGAATGCGGCGGAGTTCCCGGTGCGGCTGGTCGAAAGCGGCCCCGCTGGAGGTGCGGTTTTTGCGGCGCATATCGCGGCGCGCTACGGTTTGGACAAAGTGCTGAGCTTTGACATGGGCGGCACCACGGCCAAGATCTGCCTGATCAAGAACCAGACGCCCAAAACCAGCCGCGTGTTTGAGGTCGCGCGGACCTATCGGTTCAAGAAAGGCTCGGGCATGCCGATTTCGATCCCGGTGATCGACATGGTAGAGATCGGCGCGGGCGGCGGCAGCCTGGCTCATGTGGACGGGATGCGCCAGATCCGCGTGGGTCCGGAAAGCGCCGGATCCGAGCCAGGCCCGGCCTGCTACGGGCGCGGTGGCACGCGCCCCGGTGTGACGGACGCTGATCTGGTTCTCGGTAAGCTGGACCCGAACAACTTCGCCGGTGGCTCGATCGTTTTGCACCCTGACAACTCCAAATCTGCGCTGGCCAACCACATTGGCAGTACGCTGGACATGGACCCGATTGAGGCCGCCTTTGGCGTGGCCGAGGTGGTGGACGAAAACATGGCCAACGCCGCACGCGTTCACGCCGTCGAGAATGGCGAAGACCTGAGCGAGTACACTATGATCGCCTTTGGGGGCGCGGCCCCTTTGCACGCCGGGCGTCTTTGTGAAAAGCTTGGGGTCGAACGCCTGCTGGTTCCGCCGGGGGCCGGGGTCGGCTCGGCCATCGGTTTCCTGCGCGCGCCTTTCAGTTTCGAGGCCAATCGCTCGGTCTATATGAAGCTCAGCGATTTCGACGCGGGACGGATCAGACAGCTTTTGTCCGACCTGAGGGACGAAACAACGGGTTTCGTGCGGACATGCGATGCGGTCAGCCCGATCCGGACCAATTTCAAAGCTTATATGCGCTATTCCGGTCAGGGCTGGGAGATCCCGATCGAACTGACCGAAGAACAGGCGAAGAATCCCGACGCCGCCACCTATCAGGCCCGGTTCGAGGAAGGCTATACCAAGCTTTTTGGCCGCCCGGTCGCGGGCATGGACATCGAGATCACCGTCTGGTCCGTCAACGCAAGCACCCCGCCCGAAGAGGTCACGCCGATTGCCGTCACAGACGCAACAGACGCGGCTATGTCCGAAGGCACGCGACGGGTCTTTGATGCTGCATCCGGCCGTTATCTGGACGCCGATACTGTTGACCGCGCTAGCATGCAGAGCGGGCAGCGCGCGCAGGGACCTGCAATCGTGACCGAAGATGAAACAACCATCGTTGTCCCAGCCAGCCGGGACGCTATCCGCCAGCCCGATGGCTGCATAGACGTTGTGACAAAAAGAGCCGCGTGATGAGCAACGATCATTCCAAAGTCACCTATCAGGTCATGTGGAACCGACTGATCTCGGTTGTCGAGGAACAGGCGCAGGCGTTGGTTCGGACAGCGTTCTCAACCTCGGTCCGTGAGGCCGGGGACCTGTCGGCGGGGGTATATGACACGCACGGGAACATGCTGGCGCAGGCCGTGACCGGTACGCCGGGCCATGTGAACGCGATGGCAGATGCGGTCGCACATTTCATTCGCCGAATTGGCCGGCAGAACATGCATGAAGGCGACGTCTACATCACCAATGACCCGTGGGAGGGTACAGGCCACCTACATGACATCACTATGGTCACCCCATCCTTTCGCAAGGGCGCATTGGTCGGGTTCTTTGCCTGTACCGCGCATATCGTGGATATCGGCGGGCGCGGCTTCGGGGCGGATGCTCAAAGCGTCTATGAGGAAGGGCTGTACATCCCGATCATGAAGTTTGCCGACCGTGGCGATGTGGATGAAACGCTGGTGCGCCTCATTCGCGGCAATGTGCGCGAGCCGGATCAGCTTATCGGAGACATCTACGCTCTGACCACCTGTAACGAAATCGGCCACCGCCGTCTGATCGACATGATGGAGGAGTTCGACCTCGAAACCCTCGATGGGATCGCCGCATTCATCCTCGACAATTCCCGCCGAGCGACGCTGGAGCGTATCGCCGCCCTGCCTCAGAAAACCGCTGAGGGTGAAATGACGATGGACGGGTTTGATACTCCGATCACGATGAAGGTCAGGATCAGCGTCGAAGGCGACAGGATCGTGACCGATTTCAATGGCACTTCAGGGGTGGACAAGAAAGGGATCAATTGCCCGCTGGTCTATACCAAAGCCTATGCCTGCTACGCACTCAAGGTCGCGATTGCGCCCGAGATCCCCAATAACGCAGCATCATTGGCCCCGTTTGAAGTCACCGCACCTGAGAACACCATCGTGAATGCGCTGCACCCGGCTCCGGTCGCACTGCGCCATATCGTGGGCCATTTCGTGCCCGATGCGGTCTATGACGCGTTCGACAAGATCGTTCCCGGCCTTGTCCCTGCCGAAGGCGCGGGATGTTTGTGCAACTTTCAGGTTAGCCTGCGCCCCCGCACCGATGCTCCGGCCCCTAAAGGCGCCCGCCGGTCCGAGGTGCTGACCTTCAACTCGGGCGGGTCCGGCGCGCGGCCGGAACATGATGGGATGAACGCCACCGCCTTCCCCTCGGGCGTCATGACCATGCCGATTGAGGCCACCGAACACGCCGGTCCCGTCATCATCTGGCGCAAGGAACTGCGCCCCGACAGCGGCGGTGCTGGGAAAACGCGCGGCGGGTTGGGCCAGTATATGGAGGTCGGCGCGCAAGAGGGGTACGAGTTCGACATTCAGGCCATGTTCGACCGCAGCCAGCACCCCGCGCGCGGTCGCCGTGGCGGGGGAAATGGCGCGCCCACCACCATTGCCCAGGACGACGGGTCTGACATGCGGGTCAAAGGTAAACAGTTTGTACCACACGGGCGCAAAGTCGTGATGGCGTTCCCCGGCGGTGCTGGCTACGGTGACCCGTCGGAACGGTCAAAACAGATGGTGAAGCGTGATCTGGCGCTCGGCTATATTTCAGACGAAACAGCATCACGCGACTATGGCTTGACGGCATCCGAGATCTCCGAGATCCACCGTGCCGTTGCAAAAGGAGAATACGAATGAGCAACCAAAGCCCGGCCCGGCAAAGCTATGACGTGGTGATCATAGGCGGCGCGATCATGGGGGCCTCGACCGCTTGGTTCCTGTCGGACAATGCCGATTTCAATGGCTCGGTTCTGGTGATCGAACGCGACATGAGTTTCGCCTCATGTTCGACCGGGCATACAAATTCTTGTATCCGGCAGCAATTCTCGGCCGAGCTGAACGTGCGGATCAGCCAGTTTGCCGCCGACTTCGTCAAGAACCTACGCGGCTATATGGGTGGAGACGACCGGGTGCCCGAGCTTTCGATCCATTCCTTTGGCTACATGTATCTGGCCGACAACGAAGGCTTTGCCAACGTGCTGCGCGAGAACCAGAAGGTGCAGTTGGCGGCAGGTGCGGCAACACAGCTGATGAACGCGGATGAGATCAAGGCGGCCTATCCGTTCTACAGTGTCGATGACATCGTTCTGGGCTCGATCAATCTGGTTGACGAAGGCTATTTCGACGGCGCGGCCCTCGATCACTGGTGGCGGCGGCAAAGCCGCGAGCGTGGCGTCGAATGGATCCAGAACGAAGTCGTCGAGATCACCCGAAACGCCGCGGGAACTAAGGTCGAAAGCGTCACGCTCGCCTCGGGCGAAGTCATTGCGTGCGGACAGGTTGTTAACGCATCCGGCCCTCGGGCGGCCAGAACCGCGCAAATGGCGGGGATTGACGTGCCGGTTGAACCGCGGAAACGCTATTCTTGGATTTTTAAGGCCGAACAGCCGTTGGACCGCGACCTACCGCTGACCATTGATCCATCTGGCGTTCATGTGCGCGAGGTCGGGGGCGGCACGTATCAGTGCGGCGGGCATTCCGACATCGACCCGGCGGTGGATTTCGATGATTTCAACATGGACCACGCCTTCTGGGAAAACCACGTCTGGCCCGTCCTCGCCACCCGTATCCCGCAATTCGAAGCGATCAAGCTGCAAAGCGAATGGGCCGGGCATTATGCGATGAACACCTTCGATCACAATGCAATCATGGGTCCGCATACCGAGCTGTCGAACTTCATCTTCCTAAACGGGTTCTCGGGCCACGGTCTGCAGCAGTCTCCTGCGATGGGGCGTGGCACGGCCGAGTGGCTGACCTATGGCGAATACCGCGCGCTCGACATGACGCCCTTCAACTACGAACGTATCCCGGCCGGGCAACCCATCATCGAAAAGGCAGTGATCTGATGGAGCTCACACCCAACCGTTTCACCCGTGCGATCGCAAATGGCGACAAACAAGTTGGTGTTTGGGTCAGCCTGTGCAGTAACACTGCAGCCGAAGTCATAGCCACCGCAGGTTATGACTGGGCGCTGATCGACATGGAGCACAGCGCGAACGACTATCACAGCGTGTTATCGCAGCTGCAGGCTTTTGAGGCGTATCAGACCACCGCACTTGTCCGCGTCGAATGGAATGATGCGGTTGCGGTCAAACGTCTGCTTGATCTCGGCGCGCCGGGGCTTCTGTTTCCGATGATCCAATCCGTGGAAGAAGCAGAACGCGCCGTCGCGGCCACGCGCTACCCCCCGCGTGGCGTTCGTGGGATGGCCGGCGCAAGCCGCGCAACAGGTTTTGGCCGGATCAAGGACTATGTGACGCGCTGTGAAGACGAGCTGACGGTTCTGTTACAAGTGGAATCCCGCGCCGCCTTGGAACAGGCCGAGGCCATCGGCACGGTCGATGGTGTCAGCGGCATCTTCTTCGGCCCGGCGGATATTGCCGCCGATCTTGGGCATGTCGGCAATACCATGCATCCCGAGGTCTGGTCCGAAATCAGAAAAGCCGCGCAGAAACTGATCGCGCGGGGAGTGCCTGTTGGCACCTTGGTCACCGACCCGGCCTTTGCGGCCGAGCTTTTGAACGAAGGGTTCACCTTTGTTGCCAATGCCATTGATACCGGCCTTCTGGCGCGCGCGGCAGACGCGACTCTGGCCCAGACGAAAGATCACCTGAAATGAGCTTTGCCGCCTCGCGCCTTACATCCGTGAAACCCTCGGCCTCGGCTTGGGTTAGCCAGGCCGCGAAAGAGGCCCGCACGCGGGGTGAGGATGTCATTGATCTGGGCCTCGGAGAGCCCGATTTCGACACGCCCGACCACATCAAAGACGCCGCGCATCAGGCCGCTCTGGCGGGTGAGACCAAATACCCGCCCACCAACGGCACCCTGACCATGCGGCAGACCGTTGCCGACAAACTGCAGCGCGAGAACGATCTGACCTACGCACCGGATGAAGTCATCGTGTCGAACGGGGCCAAGCAGGTGCTTTTCAACGCCTTCATGGCCACGCTGGAGCCGGGCGACGAAGTTCTGCTCTGCGCGCCCTATTTTGGGCAGTACAAGGACATCGTGCTCATCCTTGGCGGTACGCCCGTCACCATCGAGTGCCCGGCTGAAGACGGTTTCCGCCTGACCCCCGACAAGCTGGCCGCCGCGATCACACCCAAGACACGCTGGCTGCTGCTGAACCAACCCTCGAACCCCTCAGGCACGGTCTATTCGGATGCTGAGATTGCGGCCCTTGGCGCGGTTCTGGAACAACACGACCGCATCCTGATCCTGTCTGATGAGATCTACGAACACATCCTGTTCGACAATCGCGTCTTCCGGTCTTTCGCAGCCCTGTGCCCGACGCTGAAAGATCGGACGCTGACGGTTAACGGGGTTTCCAAGGCCTATGCGATGACAGGGTGGCGCATCGGCTATGGCGCTGGCCCGAAAGAGCTGATCGCCGCGATGACCAAGGTACAGAGCCAGATTTCTTCGGGCGCTTGTTCGATCGCGCAGGCCGCAGCGGCGGCTGCTTTGAACGGTCCGCAGGATGAGGTACGCCGCTTCTGTGCCGCGTTCAAGGCCCGACGCGACCTCGTGGTCGAACGCATCCGCGACATTCCCGGCCTGACGCTCGACCCGCCGGGCGGGGCGTTCTACGGGCTGATCGGCTGTGAGGGCCTGATCGGGGCCACGGCGCCCGACGGTGCAACCCTGACCTCAGACGCAGACGTAACCGCCTATCTTCTCAGCGCGGCCGGTGTGGCGGCTGTTCCCGGCAGCGCCTATGAGCTGTCACCCTTTTTCCGCATTTCGACCGCCGCGTCCGAAGACGTTCTGAACACGGCCCTGAACCGCATCTCCGATGCCGTTGCCAATCTGAAAGGAGTTCGCCCATGAAGAAACTTGTCCTCACCGGCGCAGCGGGGCGGCTTGGATCATATTTGCGCGGGCCGCTATCGAAACTGTGCGACGAGCTGGTCTCCTCGGACATTGCCGACGGCGTACCCAACCTTGCGCCGAACGAAAGCTACGTGAAGGCCGATCTTGCCGATCTTGAAGCTATGACAAAGCTTATGGAAGGCGTGGATATGGTGGTTCATTTCGGTGCCATCGCGGATGAGGCCCCGATGGATGTGCTTTGGGGCCCGAACTTCTACGGCGCCTATACCGTGTGGGAGGCCGCCCATCGCAACAATCTGCGGCGGGTGATCTATGCCTCGTCGATCCACGCGGTCGGCATGCACAAAAAGACCGATTTCATCGGCATCGACGCTCCACACAGACCAGACACGTTCTATGGGCTTGCCAAGTGCTTCGCCGAAGACCTCGCCTCGCTATACTGGGACAAGCGCGGGCTCGAGGCCGTCTGCCTGCGCATCCTGTCTTGCGCGCAGGTCACGAACAGTCGCGCGGTTGGAACGTGGCTCAGCTATGATGACTTGGTGCACATGGTCGAACAGGCGATCAAAACCCCGGTCACCGGATTCAGCATCGTCTATGGTGTGTCCGACAATGACCGCGCGCCCGTCGACAACTCCAAGGCGCGGCATCTGGGTTTCCAGCCCAAGGACAATGCCGAGCAATTCGCCGATGAGATCTTTGCCAAGGACGGCCCGCTTGACCCCCTTGATCCCGCCAATATCCATCACGGCGGCCCTTTTGCAGCCGTTGATCTGGGCAGCAGCGGTATGGCGGCTCTGAACCTGAACGCAGACGATACGGCGAAGGAGTAAGCGTCAGCCCGTCTTCGCCGCCACGCGGGCCTTTCTCTCTGCATACGCCAGCTTTTCCGTGAGAGCATCGCAATGAGCAACGATCCACTTCTGCAGCCATACCAGTTGAAGCACCTCACCCTGCGCAACCGGATCATGACCACAAGTCATGAACCCGCCTATCCCGAAGACGGTATGCCCAAGGATCGCTACCGCGCCTATCATGCGGAACGCGCCAAGGCCGGTGTTGCGCTGGCGATGACGGCCGGATCGGCCTGTGTGTCCAAAGACAGCCCTCCGGCGTTCAACAACGTACTGGCCTATCGTGACGAGGTGGTGCCTTGGATCAAAAACCTTACGGATGAGCTGCACGAACATGGCTGCGCGGTGATGATCCAGCTGACCCATCTGGGCCGCCGTACCGGGTGGAGCAAGGGCGACTGGCTGCCCTCGGTCGCGCCGACGCATCATCACGAAACCGCGCATCGCTACAATCCCAAACTCATGGAGGATTGGGACATAGCGCGGGTCATTCAGGACTATGCCGATGCGGCCGAACGCATGAAGGCAGGCGGCATGGACGGGCTGGAAATCGAGTGCTACGGCCACCTGCCCGACCAGTTCTGGTCCCCGCTGACGAACGAACTTGAGGGGCCGTATGGCCCACAAACGCTGGAAAGCCGCACCCGTTTCGCACGTGAGGTTCTGGCCCGCATGCGCGACAAGGTTGGTGAAGACTTCCTTCTGGGTGTCCGGTTCTCGATGGATGAAACCAAACCAGGCGGCGTGAGCGAGGAAGAGGGGTTCCGCATCGCGCGTCTTCTCAGGGATGAGGGGCTGGTCGATTTCCTCAACGTGACGCGCGGGCGGATCGATAGCGATGCCGCGCTGTCAAAAGTGATCCCGCTGCAGGGGTCGCCCTCGGCGCCGCATCTGGATTTCGCGGGACGGATGCGAGCCGAGATCGGCCTGCCTACGTTCCACGCCGCCCGCATTCCGGATGTCGCCACCGCCCGCCACGCCGTGGCCGAAGGACGTCTGGACATGGTGGGCATGACTCGCGCCCATATGGCCGACCCGCATTTGGTGCAGAAGATCATCGAGGGGCGTGAGGATGATATCCGGCCCTGCGTCGGTGCCACCTACTGCCTTGATCGTATTTACGAAGGTGGCGAGGCACTGTGCATCCACAACGCCGCAACCGGGCGCGAGCTGACGATGCCGCATCTGATCCCCGTGGCCGAGACCCCGCGCAAGGTTGTGGTCATCGGCACCGGCCCCGGCGGGCTGGAGGCCGCGCGGGTTGCTTCCGCCCGCGGTCATGACGTGACGGTGCTCGAGGCTGCCCCGGACCCCGGCGGGCAGATACGCCTGACCGCGCAATCCCAAAGGCGGCGCGAGATGATCGGGATCATCGACTGGCGCATGGCCCAATGTGCCGCACGGGACGTGAGTTTTCATTTCAACACTTGGGTCGAGGCCGAGGACATCACGGCGCTGAACCCGGATCTGGTCATCGTGGCGACCGGCGGGCTGCCTCAGATGCGGCTGTATGAGCAGATGGAGGATCTGCCCCATGTCATCACCTCATGGGACATTCTGTCGGGTGACGTGAAAGCCTCGGGCGATGTGTTGATCTTTGACGAGGCTGGCGATCACGCTGGGCTGCAGGCCGCCGATATTGCGGCAGACACCGCGCAGGTCGAAATCATGACCCCTGACCGCAGCTTTGCCCCCGATGTGATGGGGCTGAACCTCACGCCGTATCTGACCAACCTGCAAGACAAGGACGTGACCGTAACCGTGGCGCGCCGCCTTAAAGGCGTGCGGCGGGATGGAAACCGCCTGATCGCCGAGATCGGATCGGACTACAGCGCGAAAGTGCAGGACCGGCCCTATGACCAGATCATTCTGAACTATGGCACATTGCCGAATGCCGATCTGTATTTCGACCTCAAGCCCCTGTCTTCAAATCTGGGACAGGTCGACCACGAGGCACTGATCACCGGCCAGCCGCAAAGCATTGTTTCGAACCCAAAGGGCCGGTTCCAGCTGTTCCGCATCGGAGACGCGGTCGCCGCGCGCAACACGCACGCGGCGATTTACGATGCCCTGCGCCTGTTGAAAGACCTCTAACGCAGGGCATCATCGTCAGATGGCGGTGCGGAACGGGGATATCCATTGGCTCGCAGGTGTCCCCGCCTGCCATGTGAGGGCTTGGGCAGGCCTGATTCAGGCGCGCAAAATTGATCACATCCGCCTCGGTGGTTAACGGGCGGAGGCCCTCCAGATCACGGGTGAACGGAGCGCCCTTCATGGTGCAGAACACGCTGGAGTCGCCGCCCATCGTGAACCCGGTCTGGAGCCCGCGCCCTTGAACCACGAAACGTGCAGGTGCTTTGGCGACAAGCTCCATCACCAGGACGCGGTCGATCCTCATCCGGTCGCCACCAACCTTTGTACCGGTCTTGCCCAATCGCTCAGCGCTTTGGCATCGCGGAAATCGATGCCGACCTCTTCCAGGATCGCCGTTGAGGCATCGTGGATGCGCTCCAATGCTGCCTCGTTCAGAACCTCAAGCGGCTGCAGCTTGCGCATCACCGGTGCCAGGCGGGTCTGAACCGATTTCTGAGCCTGTAGACGGGCAGCACGCCCGGCGCGGCTTTTTACACGCGACATGACACACCACCATCCACAGTGATTTCGGTACCGGTGATGTATGACGCCTCATCGCTGGCCAGGAACACAGCCGCATTGGCCACATCCCAGGGTGTGCCCACACGGCCCAGCGGAATCCGCGCCGCTCGCTGACGATCTAGCGCGTCCCAGTCAATGGCGTCTGGGTCGTCCGAGTTCTGAACGGTGATATCCCGCGCCATGGGCGTGTCTATGAACCCCGGCAGGATCGCGTTGGCGCGAATGCCATGCGGGGCCATCTCGGCCGCAAGGTTGCGCGTATAGGAAATGATCGAGCCCTTGGTGGCGTTATAGCCGATATAGGGCGTGCCCAGATAGCGCAGCCCTGCAATCGAAGAGATATTGGTCACCACCCCGGCCCCGCGATCCACGAAGTGGGGCAGAACATGTTTGGTCGGCAGGAAAACAGCCTTCATGTTCACATGAACCAGCGCATCCCAATCCTCGACCGTGCTGTCCATGGCCCCGCCGGTCTTCAGGATGCCGACGTTGTTTTTCAGAATGTCGATCTGCCCCAACGCGCTCAGGCAGTCGGTGACGGCCTGCTTGACCTGATCCTCTTGCGTGACATCCGCAGACAGGGCGATGGCTTTACCGCCGTCGGCGCGGATGATCTCGCAGGTGTCCTCGGCGGCGGGCAGATGCAGGTCCAAAGCGCAGATCGTAGCCCCTTCCTGCGCCAGCCGAATGGCCGTGGCCTTGCCATTGCCCATACCCCCATTCATCGCGCCCGCACCGGTGACCAGCGCGACCTTTCCAGACAGACGTGCCATGGGTTATTCCTCGTTCGATTGTAAAAATGCGTTCATGCCGCCATCAACCGCCAGAAGCTGACCATTGATGTAAGAGGCGCCCTTGGACATCAGAAAGGCCACTGGCGCTGCGATTTCCGCAGGGTCCGCCCAACGCGCGGCCGGGGTGCGGTTTTCGATGCGGCGGACAAAGCCCGTGTCACTGAGGATTTTCTTGTTCATCTCGGTCAGCACATAGCCCGGCGCAATGGCATTGGCGCAGATCCCATCGGCACCGAAATCCGCGGCCAGAGACCGCGTCAGCCCCGCGATGGCCGCCTTGGAGGACGCATAGTTCCCAACCCCCGGCCTCGGGTGGGTCGCAGCGATTGACGAAACCGACACGATCCGCCCCCGGTGCGGGCCGGGATTGGCCAGCATCGCCTTGCCCGCTGCCTGAGACAGCACAAATGGGGCCATAACGTGCAGCTCATAGATGCTGCGATAATCCTCGACGGTCTGGTCAAGGACAAGCCCGTGATTGGTGATCCCCGCATTGTTGATAAGCCCCCAGATGCTGCCGGCTTGGGTTGCAACCTCTTGCACCCATTGCCGACAGGCGTCGAAATCCGTCAGGTCGAAGGCGGTGGCCTGCGCATCGGCGCCCTGCCCTCTGAGCGCTTCCGCCGTGCCCTCAACGGCCTCGGCGTTCAGATCCTGCAGCCAGACCTGCGCGCCCTGATCCGCACAGGCCATGGCCATAGCCGCCCCCAACCCGCGCGCCGCACCAGTGATCAGGATCGGCTTTCCGGCCAGCGAGAACAGCCCCGCCATCAGGAGGCAAGCGCTTTCTTGTCTTCCTCAAGCGCCGCTTTTACTGCGGGCATTACCTGATCGCAAAACTGCTCGAGCGAGCGCAATGTGTTGGCAAACGGGATTGAGGCGATCTGCATGAAGACGCTCAGATGTGTGATCCCAAACTCGCGCGTCTCGGCGACGATCCGGCGGGTGACCTCTTCGACGTCACCGATGATGGCCCGCTGCATCACCTCGTCGAGGGTGGGTTCGTTGTCGAAAGGCACGATGTTCAGATCCGCGCCCTGCATCAACGGCTCGGGGCGGCGCATGTTGTTCGCCATGCGGGCATGGATCAGAACCTGCTCGGTCGCGGCGCGGGCGTCGTCTTTGTCCTCGGCGATGTAGACATAGCGCTGCACGGCAAAGGGGAAGTCGTTGCCGCTCAGCCCGTTTTCCGTGCGGGTTTCGGTGTAAAGCCGCCGCGCCGTCGACACGATCGAGTTCGGCCCGATGGCCGGAGTGGTCAGCGGCTCGGCCCCATAGTCGATCATCTTCTGACGCATTTCGGGCGCGTTGCCCACCGCCAAGGTGCGGATGCGATTCTGTACCGGTGCGATCGACAGCGCGGCATCGTTGATCTGGATATGTTCACCCTGATAGTCGATCACGCCGGAATAGACGCCCTGTTCGATACAATCCCAAATCTCAAGGCCGCGCATCAGGCGGTCATTGATCTCGAACCCGAATTTCTTGAACTCGCGCGGCTGATAGCCGGTGCCCAGACCCAGCACGAGGCGACCCTCGGTCAGCTGGTCGGTCAGGCAGATATCTTCGACCAGACGCAGAGGTTCATAGAAGGGCATCACAACAACGGCGGGGCCCACGTTGATGCGTTTGGTATGGGCGGCCATATTCGCAGCCGTCATCAGCGGAGACGGTGAGATGCAGTAGTTCGACAGGTGATGCTCGGCAAACCAGGCCACATCGAACCCCGCCTCGTCGACCATCTGCGTCATGTTGCGCATCTGGTTGAACACGTCGGCATGGGTGGACCCGTCAACGGGTTTTGTCATCAGGTTGAAAAGCGAAAATTCCATGGCCGCAGGCTCCGAGTCTATTCGGGTGAATGTGTTTCCCCCAGATTTCCTCAATCCTGCCAAACTTCCAAATGGCGATTCCTAGGCCATTGCCAAAGAAATTCTTATGCACCTGACGCCTCCTGTCGCAACCAGTGTAGAAACGCCTGAACGCGAGGCTGGTTCAAGCGGCTGTGGGGGCAAAGAAAATGATAGGCAAACGGGCCTTCCACCGCCTCGAACGGCAACGCGATCAGAGTGCCGTTGTCCAGAAAATGCTGCGCGATGACATCCCGGGCGACCCCGATCCCGCCGCCAAAAGCGATGGCGTTGAGCGTGGCGCTGGCATCGCCGAAATAGGCACCATTTTCGAACAAATCCGGGTTGCCGCCATTGCGCTCAATCACCGCACGCCATTCACTGTGGTTGGTGTCTTTGAAAAACGGGAGCCCGGCCAGGTTATCCACCCGTTTCACATCGACCAGCTGATCCTGTAGCGCGGCTGAGGCCACAAGGATATGGCGTTCACCGAACAGGCGCTCCTGATAGACATTCGGCGTGCCGCCCGGCCCCCAGCGAATGGCGACATCCGCGTCTTCCTGCCCAAAACCGGTGCAGGCCACGGTGGACAAGGTGATCAGGTCGATCTGCGGATGCGCCTCAAGAAGTCGGGTCGCACGAGTCGCAAACCAGGTCGAGCTAAAGGAGGGCAGCAGGCTGACCGTCAGCATGGTGCGCCCTGCATCTGGCGCGAGATCCTGAACGCTTTCGCTCAGGCTGTCTAACATCGCCCCGACGGAATCGGCAAACTGTTCCCCCTGCTCGGTCAGACTGATCTGGTTGTTCGACCTGCGAAACAACCGGATGCCAATGCGATCCTCCAGCAGTTTTACCTGCTGGCTAACGGCGGGTTGCGTCAGGTTCAATTCCGACGCTGCCAGGGTGAAACTTTGCAACCGCGCCGCCGCTTCGAACGCGATCAGCGTCTGCAGGGGTGGTAATCCCCGGCGCATTCGGTTGCTATCAAAACCGACAGGTTCCATCCGGGACAAGGCACCCGGACCCAATTGGTTCAATCGTGTTCTCAAAGCGCGTCGCATGGTGATCCTGCATAAGGAGGGCTTGGCCTGACGGCAAGAAATTCATTCTTGTGATAAAACCTGCCTAATGCAAGCTCTGAGCACCCCAATCCCGGAGCGTAAGATGCTGACCTCGACTGAATTCATCTCGGCCATGCGCAAAGCCCCGACACCGGTGTCTATTGTCACTACGCCGGGCGAGCATGGACCCCAGGGCGCGACCGTCAGCGCTGTCTGCTCGCTTACCGCGACTCCGCCTGCTGTGTTGATCTGTCTGAACAAAAACAGTCGCATTCTGGGCATGATCGAAGAGCATGGCGTCTATTGCGTCAACTTCGCCGCGCAAAACCACAGCGACATGGCGCTGGCTTTTGCCGGTGACCCCGCGCATGCGGAGCTTCGCAAGTTTTCCGAAGATGTCTGGGACATGGATGAACACACCCACCTGCCGGTCCTGAAGGGCGACTCGGCCATTTTCACCTGCCTGCACATCCAGACGGTTCCCTTCCGCTCTCACCGCATTCTCATCGGCAAGGTCGAGCGTGTGGAGGCCAGCGACACCCCCCCTCTGGCCTATTGGGATGGCGGGTTTCAGTGGCTGCAAGAGCCGCAGGCCTGAGGTTTCCAACACGCATGCGAAAAAGGGCGCATGCCCCAATCAGACCATGCGCCCTTTCAATCTTGTGATGCTGTGCGCGTCAGAGAAGCGCGCGTACTTTTTCCAGCAGTGCCGCGTTTACGGCAACACCTTCGGTTGCCGCCCGCTCGCGGCAGGTGCGGCGGCCGTCGCCCGGTAAGCGCGCGCCATCTTGGTCGCGGAACGAGGCAATCAGTTCGCCCAGCTTCTCATAGAATGCCCCGCCCGAGGTCGCCTGCGGATCAATCGCGATGAAGAACTGACCGGTTTTCGGCGGGCCACCCGCCGTGCCCGAAAACGGGCTGGCAACCGAACCCAGCGTCGCGTCGGTCATCGCTGCGGCCATAAGCTCGACCATCAAGGCGATACCTACGCCTTTGTAGCCGCCGGACGGCACCATGGATCCCTTGAGGCCCGCCTCGGGATCCGTGGTGGGCTGGCCGTCCGCGTCCAAAACCCAGCCTTCAGGCACGGGCTTACCTTCGCGGGCATGTTTCATGACTTCGCTTTTGGCGATGGTGCTGGCGGACTGGTCGATCAGAAGCGCCGCGTTTCCATCTGCGTCCGGAGCCGAGATCGAGAACGGGTTGGTGCCGATAACCGGCTTTGCCCCACCCGACGGCGCGATCGAGGCCGGCGCGTTGGTGAACCCGATCCCCATCAGGCCCGCCTGCGCCAACCGCTGCGTATGCACACCCAGAACACCGCAGTTATACGAGTTGTTGATGGCCAGAACCGCAACGCCCTGCTCGCGCGCCAGCGGGATCAGCTTTTCGAACCCCAGATCAATCGCGCTGTGGGCGAACCCTGTGGCCGCATCCACGGTGACAACTGCCGGGCGCGGCTGGGCAACTACGGGCTTGGCGGCCCCGTTAACCTTGCCGCATTCCACATGCTGCGCATAGATCGGGATATAGGCCAACCCGTGCGAGGCCACGCCATCCGCTTCAGTCATTGCGGTCGCAACGGCCAGAGGGCGGGCGTTTTCCTCGGATGTTCCGGCTTTGACAAGGGCGCGGAAAGCCAGATCTTCGATCTCGGCCAGGGTCAGGGTTTCGGTGGCGGTCATTCTTCTTTTCCGTTCGTAAGTATGTGCCCCTCATCGCAAGGGGCGAAGTTTCAGTCGTTGTCGCTGAGGCCCGCGCCAGCACCGCGCAGGCGGCTTTCTTCGGTCGCAGGAGCAAATGTGCGGTGGGCAAAGGCGCCAAGCCTGTTCCAGTCAGCGTCGGACACCTCGGCGCGCAGGACTGGCTCGCGGCGGCCTGTCATCTCGGCAGGTGCGCTGAAGACCATCTTGTCCGCGTGGCGGGCCTCAAGCGCCACGGGCGTGGCCTGTACGCAGATCTGCCGCCCATCCGTTGCCAGACGCGCGCCCTGCCATTCAGCCGCAACAGGCACGCCCAAACGCAATGCAGCCCCTCCCATGAAGGGCACGGCCAGCAAGGGCAGGCTGACATTCTCCATGGTGATCGAGCCGCGATCCATCAGACGCACCGCGCAGTCGCTGAGCGAAGCCCCGGCGATCAGTGGGCTCATCCGACGGGTAGGAGCATGCCAGATCTCAGCGCTCAGCGAGACGGGCGAGACGTCGATCGACGGGATACGATCGTTCATCTCCAATAGGTCCGCCAGCAATTCGGCGCCCGAAAACCCAAACGCAGCCAGCCAGCGTGTTCCCTTGGCGGCCTCTTCCGCCAGACCCCAGGACAGGCCTGCGCCGCGCGCAGCGCGTTTGCTCATAGCCTCAATTTCGTTCAGAGAGTGGCTCATGCAGCGGCCCCTTCACGTTCCGGGAAGACCCAGAAATCGGCGTTTTCAGATGTCAACTCATGCGGCAGGGGCGCATTTCCATACATGCAGATCCGCACCCAACGGTCCGAGCGGGGATCGAACTTGGTCGCCCCGAAGAAGGACAGCTTGCAGCGCAGCATGTCGATAGGCAGCACCCGGTCCGAAATCGTGTTGTCACGGATCTCAGCATAAGGAGCGCGCCCTACGATCTGAACGCGGCGCAGCACGTGACGGTGTTCGGGGTGGCGCAATAGGAAATCGGCGACTTGAGCATCATCCGACCAATGGGCCAGCGCCTGAAACAGCTGCGCGGCATCCCGACCGGGGGCCAAGGGCTGCTCGTATTCCTCGATCGGTTCCTCAAAACGTTCGCCCAGACGCGGCTCCAGCTTTTCTTCCGAGACATACCAGGCGCGCGCCTTGCTGGCGGGGGTGGCCCAATCGGTCTCAATGGCCCAGCCATAGATATCCTTGAGAAGCGCCCGCAGATCACCGATCTTCATGGCCCCGGCGATGCGGAACGTGGCGGTGTTGTCTGCCGCCATGCCTTCGGCAAAGGCATCGACCAATTCGCCGTAGGGTTCCAGCATCAGCGAGGCGATCCATTCTTGACCCTCAAGCGTCAGTGACTGCTCAGCCCAGGAATAAAGCGCGTCCCAGGGATGATCCGCGCCAAGATCCGCACTGTAGAGATACTCCTGCAACTTGGCGATATCGGCCCGCAGGGCAGCGAGTTTCTCGATTTGAATCGGGTGTTCGGACTGCCAGGTCTCAACGATCTGCATATTGCGCAACAGCACATCACGGAACACCGCGATTTCCGCATCGTTGGCCTTTTCGACCCCGCGCACGACCTGAATTGCGCCTTCGCGCGCGGCCATCCAGTTGTTGAACAGCACCGGATGGTTCAGCAAGAACGGCGCCATCCCCAGACCGGTTGAGTTTCCAATCCCCATCGACCGAGCAATCCCCGCATCCAGCTTTGCGGCCTGCGCTCCGTTAGCCGCGGCGCGGGTATCAGCCATATATTGCACCAGATCGGTCACGAACCAGCGGGTCAGGTAGACCGACAGCATCTCAACCTGGAACGGCGCGCGAAATTCCGGACGGTCTGCGATCATTTCGCGATCCGCAGCGCCCAGTTTGCCGGACCCGTAAACCGCAGTGGTCCGCATCAGGTAACCCACGGCGTCAATCTTCTCGGTCGAGGGCTGGCGACCCTCGGCCAGTTCGCTCACCACATGCTCCCACAAACGCACCGAGCGGTTGGCGCGGGACACCGAAAGCTCAGACCCTGTCACGCGCCCAGCTTCCTGAACGGGGATATTGTGCGAAAGACGCTCGATATCGGCGTCGTTGGGCACGCCGTCAAAGAGGGTGAAGGTGGCATCCCAGGCCTCGGCGATCACTCGGTCCGAGCGTTTCTCGGGCGGCAGATCATGGGCATAGGCGATCAGGGAATATGATCGCTCAGGCCCATGCGCGGTATAGACGGCATGGCCAACGCCGGTGCCGTCGATTTCGAACGCAGTTTTTTCAAACCGCCAGTTTTCCCGCGCCAGTCGTCGCGTCAGGATACGCATGAACGAAAGGCGCGACTGATGCATGGAGCCAAGACGGGCAAGGCGCATCACCATGTTCGGATCACGACGGGAAACGTCTGTCATTCGGTTGTGCCTCCTCAGGTGGTACTAATCTGGTCTTCTCCTGAAATCTTCAGGCGTGTTGGCGGGCCGGAAGGTCCGGCCCAGCCATGGATCGCTTAGCTCTCTTTGCCCTTCGCCAGCGTGATGCGCAGCGCATCCCACAGCGACGGTAGCAAGATCAGAGACACCGGAACAGCGGTCACCACGATAAAGCTCTGCAGCTTGGACACACCGCCCGATCCAACCGAGATCAGGATGATGGCCATAAGGCCCATCGCGATGCCCCAAAACACGCGCAGCGCTGCCGGCGGGTTGTTCTCGTTGCTCATGGTCGCAGAAATGACATAGCTCATCGAGTCGCCAGTGGTAGCCACAAAGATGGTCGTCAGGATCAGGAACAAGATCGAGACAACGAAGCCCATCGGCAGGTTGTTGGTGATCGCCAACAGGGCGGCGGGCAGGTTGAAGCCTTCGAACGCAGTTGCGATTGTGCCGGGGTTCTCAAGCTCCATGGCGATGCCGGTGCCACCGATGATGGTGAACCAGAAGTTGGTCACGATCGGCGCGATGATCGACAGCATGATGATGATCGACCGGATCGAACGACCGCGCGACACCCGCGCAATGAACATTGCCATCAGCGGGCCATAGCCCATGAACCAACCCCAGAAGAACACGGTCCACCAGCCCAGCCAGCCGGGTTCACCGAACAGACCGGCCTCACCACGGTACAGCGCCATCTGGAAGAAGTTGCCAACGTAAGTGCCAAAGCCCGAGAAGAACGAGCCAAAGATGAACCCGGTCGGCCCTGCGATCAGAACGAACAGCAGCAGGAAAGCCGCTAGGATCACGTTGACCTTGGACATAACCTGAATACCACGCGACAGACCCGTCATGGCCGAGATCGTGTAGATCGCAGCAAGCCCGGCAATAACGGTCGCCTGCAGGGCAAACGTATCCGAAAAGCCGAACAGATCGGCCAGACCATAGCTCACCTGCAGACCCAGGAAGCCAATGGGGCCAACTGTGCCCGCAACCACAGCGATGATCGAGGACGCATCCGCAATGAGGCCAATCGGCCCGTTGATCGCCTTGTCGCCGAACACCGGGTACAGCAGCGTGCGCGGCGCCAGCGGCATGCCCTTTTCATAGTGGTAATGCATGAGCATGACCGTGGTCAGCGACCCCAAAATGGCCCATGCGAGGAACCCCCAATGCATGAAGCTCTGGGCGATGGCCGGGTTCACGGCCTCGGCCGTTGCCCCTTCGCCACCGTAAAGCGGCGCGGGGTACAGAAAATGGGCAATCGGCTCACCTGCCGCCCAGAACACGCCGCCACCGGCCAGCAGTGTACACATGACCATCGAGCCCCACTGGAAGGTGGTGAACTCGGGCGCGGCCAGGCCGCCCATGATGGCACGCCCGCCGGGCAGTATGCACAGCAGCAGGCCGATCAGGAAGGTGGCCAGCAGCAGCACCTGCCAGTAGAGGCCAAAATAAGTGGCCGCGACATTGAAACCCCAATCCACAGCGCCAGAAAGCGCGTCCAGATCGACCAGAGCCGCGATGCAGAACAGCGCGATAAAACCGCCAGAGATCAGGAACAGCGGTTTGTTCACCCGGCTTTCCTGTACTGGGGCAGTGTTCAAAGATGCCTCAGACATCTCTCCTCCGTTAATAGTAGTCAGGCCGTTCCTATCTTGAATGCGGCCATAGCTTCGTCGTTTAGCTGACCTGTATCAGGCGAGCGGTTTGAAGTTCTCGTCAAAGAAACGGTACCAGTTGCGACCCATGATCCCGGCCACTTCGTCTTCGTTCATGCCGGTGGCGCGTAGGCCTGCCCGGATGTTGCCGAAGTCACGGTTGTCGTTGAACCAGCCCGGCATGGGCGGGAAACCGGGGGCCGAGGCTGAGCCTTCGCCATAGTCGATTTCCTTCGTCCAACGACCCACGCGCATCCATTCCACGATATTGTCGGGCTGGTCCTGACACAGGTCGGTGCCGATCCCCAGATGCTGCGCACCGTATTTCTCCGCCGTGCGCGCGATCATCTCGCAGAAGCTTTCCAACGTGCAGTCGGATTTGTCCTTCAGATGGTGCGGGTACACCGAGAAACCCAGCATGCCGCCGTTTTCCGTCACCGCCCGGATCACCGCGTCACGCTTGTTGCGCAGGGCGGGCGACCAGTCATAGGGGTTCGCATGGGTGATGGCGATGGGACGTTCCGAGATTTCAGCCGCTTCGATGGTCGAGCGATCGGCCGAGTGGCTCATGTCAATCACAAGGCCCACGCGGTTCATCTCTTTGATGACCTGCTTGCCCATGCGGGTGATGCCGGAATCCTCGGCCTCATAGCAGCCGGTCGCCAGCAGCGACTGGTTGTTATAAGTCAGCTGCATGAACCGCGCACCCAGCGTGTGCAGGATCTCGATCAGGCCGATATCGTCTTCCATCGGGCTTGGGTTCTGGAACCCGAAGAACACCGCTGTCCGACCGGTTTCCCGCGCCGTGTCGATGTCGCTGGCCCACTGCCCTTTCATGATCAGGTCCGGGTATTGCTCGAACCAGCGATTCCACTGTTCGAAATTCAACACCGTTTCACGAAAGTTCTCATGATAGGCGATGGTGACGTGGATCGCATCCACGCCTCCCTCCCGCAACTGGCGGAAGACCTTCTCCGACCAGTTCACATATTGTAGGCAGTCGATCAGCATCAGACGGGGCCTGCGCTGATATAGGCAGTTTTGACCGTGGTGTAGAACTCGGCCGCCGCCTTGCCCTGCTCACGCGGACCGTAAGAGCTGTCGCCACGACCACCGAAGGGCACGTGATAGTCGGTGCCTGCGGTGGGCAGGTTCACGGTGACAACACCGGTGCGCGCATTGCGGCGGAAATGCGTGGCGCGGGCCAGCGACTTGGTGACGATGCCCGAGGTCAGGCCAAAGTTGGTGTCGTTCACGACGCTCAGCGCTTCGTCATAGCTGCCAACCTTGATGACGCTGGTGAGCGGTGCAAACATTTCCTCGCGGTTTATCGCCATGTCGTTGGTGGTGTTCAGGAACACGCCGGGCGACATGTAGTACCCGTCATGCGGCATCTCGAGACGCGCACCGCCACAGGCCAGTTCCGCGCCCTCGGACTTGCCCAGATCGACATAGGCCAGGTTTTCGCTCAACTGCTGCTGGCTGACGACGGGGCCCATCTGAACGCCCTTTTCCAGCGCGTGGCCCACTTTCATCGCCTGCGCACCCGCAATGAGCTTTTCGACAAACACGTCATGAATGGCAGAGTGGACCACGAGCCGCGATGACGCCGTGCATTTCTGACCGGTGCCACCGAACGCACCGCCGAGAGCCAGCGTCACCGCCAGATCCAGATCGGCATCGTCCATAACGGCCAGAGCGTTCTTTGATCCCATTTCCATCTGGACTTTGGTCAGGTTCTGGATGGCGGCAGCGGCGATACCCTTACCCACCGGAACCGAGCCGGTGAAGGAAATCGCGTTGACCTTGGGGCTTTCCACCAGTCGTTGACCGATGGACCGGCCCGAACCCATGACCAGGCTGAACAGACCCTTGGGGATGTCCTGACGGTTGATGATCTCGGTCAGCGCAACTGCCGAGGCCGGGGTGATGTTGGCAGGCTTCCAGACAACCGCGTTTCCATAGCACAGCGCCGGAGCGATCTTCCACGACGCGGTCGCAGTGGGGAAGTTCCAAGGACTGATGATGGCAACAACGCCAACGGCCTCACGGCGAACATCGACCTCGATATCGGGGCGCACGGAATCCGCGTTCTCACCGATCTGACGCAGGCATTCGGCGGCGTAGTAGGTGAAGAACTGACCGGCGCGGAACACTTCGCCTTTGCCTTCGGCCAGCGGCTTACCTTCTTCGCGGCTCAACAGCGTGCCCAGTTCCTCGGCGCGGGCCATCAGCTCATTGCCGATCGCGTTCAGAACAGCCTGCTTGCGCTCCAGCCCATAGGCGGCCCACTCACGCTGAGCGGCACGCGCCTGATCCAATGTTGCCTCAAGCTGATCCGCGCTGGCCTGTGCAAACATGCCGACCAGATCGCTCAGGTCCGATGGGTTGCGGTTTTCGATCTCACCTTCACCGGTGACCCACTCACCAGCGATCAGGTTCTTTTGAATGTCAGCCATAGCCGTTTGCCCCATAGAGAATTTGCTGAGCGGGTATGGACTCTTTTGCGACAATCAATCAAACTAAAATTATTGAAGTTTACTTCAGCAAGATTGAAGCTTCCAACATGACACTCAAGATCGAAATGCTTCGCGGCTTTGTCGCGGTGGCCCGCACCGGCAACCTGACGGACGCGGCCGTTGTCCTGAAACGCACCCCTTCGGCGGTGTCGATGATGCTCAAGCAGTTTGAGACGCATCTGGGCGAACCGCTGTTTGAGACGGACCGCAAGAACAAGCTGACCGCATTGGGTGAGTTCGTGTTCGAGCAATCGCAACTGGAATTACAGCATTTCGACAATACGGTTCGGGCCATCGAAAACTTTGCCGATGCCAGTTTGGGACATGTCAGAATTGCGACAGTTCCATCGGTGGCAGGCACGATCATACCACGCGTTTTTTCCAGAAATACCAAGGCTTACGAGAAAGTGAGGGTGGAACTGCGCGACATGGATTCCAAGTCCGTCCTGCACGAGCTGTCGCGGGGGCGCATTGATATCGGCATCGCGACACTGCGCGGGAACGGCTCGGGTCTACACAGTCAGCTTCTGCTGACCGACTGGTTCGGCGTACTGCTGACACCGGACCACCCGCTGGCCAGTGACACTGGCGCAATCGAATGGGACGCGCTTGAGAATGAGCAGTTGATCGCCAACAGCCTGTCCGAAAGCATCCCCGGGCCCGAGGCGGAAAAACTGCACGCGGGCTCTCGGTTTTCGGCACATAACATCACCTCTATTCTGGGCATGGTCCGAGCCGGGATCGGGGTCACACTCCTGCCCGAGATGGCAGCAATTTCGGCCGGGCAATCCGATCTGGTGTTCCGCCCTCTGGCGGATACGACGGCCAAGCGGCAAATTCACCTCATACGCAAGGCTGATTCTGCGCTGTCGCCCGCTGCCCGGAGACTGGAAAATGACATCCTCGAAACTGTCGAGGACCTAGTGAAAGAACAACGCTCATGACAGATCAGGTCGAGAAAATTTCGCTGGGCATCCTGATCTTTCCGGGGTTCCCAATGGCATGCCTGACATCCTGTATCGAACCGCTGCGCGCGGCGAATGAGATCTCGGGGCATGAGGCGTTCAGCTGGCATGTCATTGCTGAGCAAGACCAACCGATCCAGTCCTCGGCCGGGGTCACCTTTTTCCCCGACAGCACCTTGGCCGAGGCTCAATCCCTGACGCATCTGCTATTTGCCTCAAGCCCGAACAGCGTGTTCGACAAGCCCTCAAAGGCGAATGCAGCGCTTCAGCGTCTGATGCGGAACAAGACCCGTATCGGCGCAATCAGCGGCGGTGTCTTTCCCCTTGCCCGCACCCGGCTGACCCGCGACAACCCTTTGTCGGTGCATTGGTGCTACGAGGCCGCTTTTCAGGCTGAATTTCCCGAAATCCCGATCCATGGGACAGTGATCTGCGAAGAAGGGGCCTTTAGCACGATCTCGGGCGCCTCTGCCGTTTTCGATCACATGCTGGCCTTGATCGAAAAACGCCTAGGCGGTGATGTCATGGCCGAGGTCGCCTGTTGGTTCCAGCATCCCTTCATTCGCAGCGGGACCGTCACGCAAAAGGTGCCCGCAATCTCAACCGCGCAAAGTCAGGATCTTTTGCCCAAGCAAGTCGCAAAGGCTATTCAGCACTTTGCCGAACATATCGAAAACCCCATCCAGATCAGCGAAGTCGCCGATGCCGTGGGCCTTTCGGCGCGGTCACTGGAGCGGAGCTTCAAAAAGGCCACAGGGCACAGCCCTTTGACATATTATCGGCGGATGCGGATGAACCAGGCGCGGCAATTGGTGCTGTATACGAACGACCCGATCGCCGAGGTCGCCTATATGGTCGGCTACGCCACACCCAGCGCCTTCATGCGGCACTATCGTGAGACGTTTGGGGTCACGCCGATCAGCGACCGGCGTGCCAAGAACTCGATGCGGGTGGGCAGCGACGATGTGCTGCCCTCGGGCTAGGCTTCAGGCGATGGATTTCGCGGCGGCCAACAGGCCGTGATGCAGCGACTCCGCCGAAGAGCGCGGGCCAAGAACGGCCATGTGGTCCTCGGCCAGACGCCATAGGAAGACGCCCAGATGCTCCGCCGTGGTTCGGATCGCCGCGCCCGACCCCATCATGCGGACCGGCGCGTTGCTGAGCCGTTCGAACAGATCGCACAGAGCCGCGCCCTGCACGTCGAACCGGCACCAGCCATCCGTTTGCTCGGAAACCGATGCGGTGTCACCGACGATCTGCTTCAACTCGGCGGCCAGCAATTCGTGACTGTCATGCGGGGCCATGACCATCCATTGCTCCGGCCCCATCCAGAGCGCAGCATAGGGTGCGGCCTGAGCGGATTGGCCCACCTCGGGCACGCTCAGACCGATCTTGTCGGCCAGCGCCTTTTGCACGGCACCGGCCTGATCGTTGCGGGCCGCGACCGACGCCAGCGCCTGATCCACGACCTCGGTGATCGTGATCGAACCGACCGTATCGACACGCGGCGTGTCGCCGCCCAGCGGGGTGATAGGTTTCAGTTTATGCACGAAGCTTCTCCCCTTCCGGGTCCACGAAATGAGCGCTGACGATTTCTACCATGACCTCTTGGCCTTCCAGCGGGTTCACCAGACGCAGTTTTTCACCTATCCGGTCAGAGCCACCTTTGACAAATGCCAACCCGATCGAGCTTTCCAGGATCGGCGAATAGGCGGCCGAGGTGACATAGCCCTGATCATGCGCCGCATCGACCGGCCCGGTGGCATTCATCAGATGCCCGCCCGCAGGCACGCTGTCCTTAGCATCCACCGGCTTGAGACCGACCAGAGCCAGCGCGTCCGGGGCATTCAGCCCTTCCCGACGGCTGAGCGTGTTGCCGATACAGTCCTTCTTGGTGCTGACCATACGCGCCATGCCAAGGTTCAGAGCCGTGGTCGTACCGTTCAGCTCATTGCCGGTAGCATGACCCTTTTCGATCCGCATGACGCCCAAAGCCTCAGTACCGTAGGGCACCACGTCGAACTCTTCACCCGCCTCCATCAGCGCGCGCATCAGCCCGTCGCCATAGCGTGTGGGCACCGCGATTTCATAGGCCAGCTCGCCCGAGAACGAGATCCGGAACAGTCGCGCGCGCAGGCCGCCGCAGACTGTGATCTCAGCGCAACCCATGAAGGGGAACGCCTCGTTCGAGATGTCAAAGTCAGGGTCCACGATCTTTTGCAGCAGTTTGCGGCTGTTGGGACCGGCCACGGCATATTGCGCCCAGGCCTCGGTAGTCGAGATCAGCTGCACGTCCATATCCGGGCACAGGCATTGGCGGACGAATTCCATATTGCGATAGACCAGAACCGCGTTGGCGGTGGTGGTGGTCACGACGAAATGGTCCTCGGCAAACCGCGCGGCGGTACCGTCGTCATAGGCAATGCCATCCTCGCGCAGCATCAGGCCATAGCGCACCTTGCCCACGGGCAGTTTGGCGAACGCGTTAGAGTAGACCATGTTCAGGAAAGCCGCAGCATCCGCGCCCTGCACGTCGATCTTGCCTAGCGTCGTCACATCGCACACACCGACCGAGTTTCTTGTCTTCAGCACCTCGCGGTCCACCGATTGGCGCCAATGGGTTTCGCCCTTGCGCGGGAACCATTGGGCACGTAGCCAATTGCCGACCTCGACAAACACGGCGCCCTGTTCCTCGGCCCATTTGTGGCTGGGCGTCAGGCGAGTCGGGTGGAAATCCTTGCCCACTGCACGGCCACCGAACGCACCCATCGCCACCGGCGTATAAGGCGGGCGGAAGATGGTTGTGCCAGTGTCCTGAATGGACTTGCCTGTCAGCTCGGCCATCACGGCCAGGGCACCCAGGTTCGAGGTCTTACCCTGATCGGTCGCCATGCCCAGCGTGGTATAGCGTTTGAGATGCTCGACCGAGGTGAAGTTCTCTTGGTGTGCCAGCTTGACGTCTTTGACGGTTACGTCGTTCTGATAATCCAGCCACGCGCGTTTTGCGCCTTTGACGTGCCAGAAGGGGCTAATCGAGACCGGCGCATCGGCAGCAGCGGGCAGATCAACGGGTGATGCCGTGATGCCGAGATCGCCCAGAGCTGATACCGCCGCCGCCGCACCACCTTGCAGCGCCGCTTCGGTGGTCATCTCACCCTTGGCCGCGCCTGCCACGATCTGACCGACGGGTAGGCCCTTACCCGGAACAAAGGCGTGGATATCCGCGTTCCAGACAGGGCGACCGCGCTGATGGCAGGTTAGGCCCAAGTTCGGGTTCCAGCCGCCGGACATCGCCAGCGCCTCACAATAGAGATCCGTTGTATACCCTTTCTCAGTGCGCACTTGCACCGAAGTCAGACCCAGACGGCCCGAGGTGTTGATGATCTCGGCCCCTTTGAGAACTTCGGTTCCCTCGACATCCGCAGCATCTGGGCGCGTGTCGACAATGGCCGGGACCTTAATACCCTGCGCAATTAGATCGCGTGCCGTCTGGTGCGCGTCGTCATTGTTGGCAAAAACTACAACCGATTGCGCCGGCGTTGCGGCCCAGCGGTTGGCGTAGGACCGAACCGCTCCGGCCAGCAGGATACCAGGCCGGTCGTTGTTTTCGAACGCGGTGGGGCGTTCGATGGCCCCGGTCGCGATCAGCGCGCGCTTGGAGTAGATGCGCCACAGGGTTTGGCGGGGTTTGTCAGCCGCGGGCGCGATCAGGTGATCCGCATTGCGTTCAACCGCGCCATAGATCCCATGGTCATAGGCTCCGAATACGGTTGTACGCGGCATGACCCGCACATTGTTCATCGATGCCAGCTCGGCCAGAGCCTGGTCGACCCAGGCCGCGCCGGAGATATCGGCCAAAGCGCCGGTCTCGGCAATCAGACGCCCACCCATGCGGAAATCTTCATCCGCCAGAATAACCTGAGCGCCCGCACGTCCTGCGGTCAGCGCCGCCGCCAGACCGGTCGGGCCCGCGCCGACGATCATCAGATCGCAATGCAGGAAGCCCTTGTCATAGAGATCGGGATCATCCTCACCCGTCAGGCTACCCAGACCGGCGGCCTTGCGGATGATCGGCTCATACAGCTTTTCCCAGAACGCCTTGGGCCACATGAAGGTCTTGTAGTAAAACCCTGCCGTCAGGAAGTTCGAGAACCGGTCATTGATCGCCATGAAATCGCGTTCCAACGACGGCCAGCGGTTCTGGGAATTGGCGTTCAGGCCGTCGTACAGCTCGGCCACGGTGGCGCGGGTGTTCGGCTCCTGCCGCCCACCTGAGCGAAGCTCGACGAGGGCGTTCGGCTCTTCGCTGCCCGCGGTTAGGGGGCCGCGCGGGCGATGGTATTTGAACGACCGGCCCATCAGGCGCACGCCATTGGCCAACAAGGCCGAAGCCAGCGTATCGCCCTCATAGCCCTGATAGGACTTGCCATCGAAGGTGAAGCTGAGGCTGGCGTCGCGGTTGATCAGCCCGCCATTCAGTCGATTGCTCTGAGTCATTGTGCAGCCTTCCCTGCCGCTTTGGCCACGTCACGGGCCAGTTCGACTTTCAGGATTTCATGGGTCAGCGTGTTGCGCGTGACCACCAGCCACGACCGGTCGCCTTGTTCGTGATACCAAAGCTCACGATGCTCGCCCGCCGGGTTGTCGCGCAGGTAAAGATAGTCGTGAAACGCTTGCGCCGCGTCCTCGGCCTGCCAATCGGGACGATTGATCAGCGAAGCATCGCCCAGATAGGTGAACTCCTGCGCGTCGCGCGGGCCAAGCAAGGGGTGATTGATAATCATCTGATACGCCCTCTCAGTGCAGGTTTGGTTGGGCGCCCTGCCCTTTTTCGTCGATCATGTGACCGGTCATGAACCGGTCCAGCCGGTAGGCCGTGGCGGTTTCATGCGGACGGTCGGTTTTCAGAAGATGCGCAAAGCAATAACCAGAGGCGGGCGTGGCCTTGAACCCGCCGTAACACCATCCGCCATTGAAATAGAGCCCGTCGATATGCGTCTTGTCGATAAACGGAGAGCCGTCCATCGACATATCCATGATCCCGCCCCAACTGCGTAGGAGACGCGCACGCCCAAGTGCCGGGATCAGCGCCATACCGCTTTCGATCACATCCTCGACCACGGGCAGGTTCCCGCGTTGGGCGTAAGTGTTGTACATGTCGATGTCGCCACCAAAGACCAGACCACCTTTGTCGGACTGGCTGCAGTAGAAGTGCCCCGCCCCATAGGTGATGACGCCGTCAATGAACGGCTTCAGACCCTCTGAGACGAAGGCCTGCAACACGTGGCTTTCGATCGGCAGGCGCATCCCCGCCTTCTCCATCACGCGGCTGGAACTGCCCGCAACAGAGACACCGACCTTTTTGGCCCCAATGAAGCCGCGGGTGGTATCGACCCCCAGAACCTTGCCATTTTCAATGCGGAAACCCGTCACCTCGCAGTTCTGAATGATATCCACGCCGCGCATGTCCGCGCCGCGCGCGTATCCCCACGCCACCGCGTCGTGGCGCACGGTGCCGCCGCGACGGTGCAGCAGGCCGCCTTTGATCGGGAACCTGGCGTCAGCGAAATTCAGGAACGGATACATGGCCCGGACGCCTGCGGTATCCAGCAGCTCGGCGTCGGATCCATTCAGGATCATCGCATTGCCCCGCCGCCGCGCCGCATCCCGCTGTGCGTCGGTGTGGACCAGGTTCAGAATACCGCGCTGGCTGACCATGGCGTTATAGTTGAAGTCCTGTTCGAGGTTTTCCCACAGCTTCAGCGAGAACTCGTAGAACGGCTCATTCCCGTCCAGTAGGTAGTTCGAGCGGATGATCGTCGTGTTCCGACCCACATTACCGCCGCCGATCCAGCCTTTTTCCAGCACCGCGACGCGCGCGGCACCAAATTCCTTGGCCAGATAGTAAGCTGTGGCCAGTCCGTGGCCGCCACCACCCACGATCACATAGTCATAAGCATCAGCAGGCTCTGGGTCGCGCCATTGCGGACCCCAGCCCTTGTGGCCGGTCACGGCCTCTTTGAAAAGTCGCAGCGCCGAGAATCGCATGTAGGCTCCTATTCGTTGCAGCTTACTTTATGCACCCAGGTCGCCCCCGTTTTCAGTGTCGATTTCGGACAGAAGCTATCTCAGATGCGACAGATGCCATCAGAGTGTCGCCGTTTTGGCGTTTCAAGCTCTAACAGCGGCCTGATGCACATTAGGTAATTTTTACTTATCTATTTTTTATTGTTCATCATTATTGTTTACCCTTTTTAGAATCACGGCTACGACACCCCAAAGCGCGACACAGGAGGAGCGAGACATGTTCGACGCCAGCACCACGCATAAAGTTGTTTTGGGAGTGATCGGCGCAGATTGCCACGCCGTAGGCAACAAGATCCTCGACAGCCTGCTGACCCGGGCCGGGATCGAGGTCGTGAACCTTGGGGTCATGGTCAGCCAAGCTGAATTCGTCGCCGCGGCCCTTGCTGAAAAAGCCGGTGCGATCCTTGTCTCATCCATCTACGGGCACGGTGAGATCGACTGCCAGGGCCTGCGCGACCGGTGCGAGGCTGCTGGGATCGGGAACATCCTGCTATACGTCGGTGGCAACCTCGTAATCGGCAAACAGGATTTCGCGACCGTAGTCACCCGTTTCAAAGAGATGGGCTATGACCGCGTCTTCCCAGCCTCAGCCAATATCGACGAGGTCGTGGCACTGCTGAAAAACGACATCGACATGAACCGTCTTCCGAATATCGGGCACAACTCGGGCGCTTTCGCACCAGAGTTCGCCGATTGGGCCGCAATCTAGCAAAGGCAGATGGTGACATGACCGGCACGCCAGAAATCACGAATTCCAAGCTGCCCGATTCCGTTTTCGACGCCGAGCGTGAGGGCGTTCTGCAATCCTGGCACACTGGTGCCGGGGTGGATTTTGACGCGGGCCTTGCCCGTCAGCATGCGCTGCCCTCGGAAAAGCGGTTCTCGGCAGCCTTGGCGGATGCGGATGAAACCGGCAAGACTCTGCTGCAACCCCGTGCGGGCGTTGCGCTGCAGCGCGAACACACCGCGCTGATGGAGGGGCTGGCCCCCTATTGCGATGTGCTGCCCACCACCATCGACGCCTATTCCCGTCACAACCGCTATGAAGAAGCGCAGAATGGCATCGACCGGTCCCGCGCGGCAGGCACTTCGCTGCTGAACGGGTTCCCAGCGGTCAACCATGGTGTGGAAGGCTGTACAAGACTGGTCGACGCCGTTTCAAGACCCATTCAGGTGCGGCACGGCACACCGGATGCACGCCTGCTGGCTGAGGTCACGCTCAGCTCGGGTTTTTCGTCCTACGAGGGCGGCGGAATTTCTTATAACGTCCCTTACGCAAAGAACATTCCGCTAGAGCAGTCGATCCGCCATTGGCAATATTGCGACCGCCTGGTGGGCCGGTTCGAAGAACACGGTATCCGCATCAACCGCGAACCCTTCGGCCCTTTGACCGGGACCCTGGTACCGCCTTTCGTATCGCATGTGGTCGCGATCATCGAAGGCTTGCTGGCGCTGGAACAAGGTGTGCGTTGTATCACGCTGGGTTATGGTCAGGCGGGCAATCTGGTGCAGGACGTCGCTGCACTGCGGTCGCTACGGCGGCTTGGGCATCACTATTTCCAGAACGCCGGCTATGACGACTACCAACTGACCACCGTGTTTCACCAGTGGATGGGCGGCTTCCCCGAGGATGAGGCCAAGGCGACCGCCGTGATCTGTTTGGGCGCATTGGCCGCGAAACAGGCGCGGGCCACCAAGATCATCGTGAAAACACCGCATGAGGCCAGCGGCATCCCCTCGCTTGAGGCGAACCAGGCTGGGCTCAAGGCAACCCGCCAGATGGTCAACATGATCGCGGATCAGAACCGCAATGACGGCAACGAAATCCTGACCGAGGTCGAGGTGATAGAGGCCGAGGTTCACGCCGTCATGCGCGCCGTCCTAAAACTGGGCAAGGGCGACATCGCACGCGGCGCCGTTCTGGCCTTTGAGAGCGGCGTCATGGATATCCCCTTCGCCCCCGCCATCGGGAACGCGGGCAAACTGACACCGGTCCGAGACAACCACGGCGCGCTGCGGATTTTTGAGACCGGAAATGTACCGCTACCCAAGGACGTCATGGCCTTCCACCGGGACCGCATCGCGGAACGCGCCCGGTCCGAGGGGCGCGAGGTGTCCTTTGACATGGTGGTCGACGACGTCCGCGCCATCTCGGCCAGCAAACTCATCGGCCGGCCTTCGGTCGCCGCCTAACGCACAGAGATAGTCATGAAGATCAAGAACGTTGTTTTCGCGCCGGGGCTGGCCTCGTATTATTTCGACGACCAGGCGGCGATCAAACAGGGGGCCAAGCAGGACGGGTTCGTCTATTGCGGGCAGGCCCTGACCGACGGCTTCGCCCGCGTCCGGCAATATGGGGAAAGTGTCTCGATCCTTTTGGAGCTGGAAAACGGCCAGATCGCCGAGGGCGACTGCGCGGCCGTGCAATATTCCGGAGCCGCCGGACGCGATCCGTTGTTTCTGGCTTCCTCTGTCATTCCGTTCCTGCAGGAACATCTGACGCCACAGCTGATTGGGCATGATGTGCGAAACTTCCGCGAAAGCGCGGAATTCTTCGACAAGCTTGTCGTCGACGGCCAGCCTCTGCACACCGCCGTGCGCTATGGCCTGTCGCAGGCTTTGTTGTCGGCGGCGTCGATTGCCAAAGGCAAGATGAAATTCGAAGTCATCTGCGACGAATGGGGGCTTGAGGCCATCGCGGCCCCTCTGCGCCTGTTTGGGCAGAGCGGCGACAACCGCTATGAGGCCGTGGACAAGATGGTGCTGAAACAGGTCGACGCCCTACCTCATGGCCTGATCAACAACATCCCCCAGAAACTGGGCCAGACTGGCGGGAAACTGGCCGAATACGTCACATGGCTGTCGCGCCGCATTCAAGCTCTGCGCACGGATGAGAGCTATCATCCGGTACTGCATATCGACGTCTACGGTACGGTGGGCATGATCTTTGACAATGACGCGGTGAAGATTGCCAACTATCTGGCAACGCTGGAACAGCGCGCCGCCCCTTTTGATCTGTATATCGAAGGGCCTGCCGATGCGGGTTCAAAAGATGGGCAGATCACCCTGCTGCGCGACATCCGGGCGTCTCTGCAGGCGCTTGGCAGCAACGTGAAAATCGTGGCTGACGAATGGTGCAACACTTATCAGGACGTTGTCGATTTCGTCGATGCCGATTGCTGTGACATGGTTCAGATCAAGACCCCTGATCTGGGATCGCTGCACAATACGGTCGACGCGGTGCTCTACTGCAAAGCCAATGGTGTCGCGGCGTATCAGGGCGGCACCTGTAACGAGACCGATATCTCGGCCCACGCCTGCCTGCATGCCGCCATGGCCACCCGGCCCGACCGCGTGCTGGTCAAACCCGGCATGGGCTTTGACGAAGGCATGACCATCGTCGCCAACGAAATGCACCGCACCCTTGCGCTTTTGAACACACGAGCTGCCGCATGACCGATACCCAACTCAAACCTTATGAAGGCCTGCTGGTCGTATCTTTGGAACAGGCCGTCGCTGCCCCCCTCGCGTCGTGCCACTTTGCCCAGGGCGGCGCGCGCGTCATCAAGATCGAGCGCGATACTGGCGATTTCGCCCGCAAATACGATGGCGCGGTGAAAGGCTCGGCGTCCTATTTCGTCTGGGCCAATCACGGCAAGGAAAGCCTGTGTCTGGATATAAAACACCCCGAGGATGCCGCCCTGCTGCACCGTATTCTGGACGAGGCGGACGTGTTCATCCAGAACCTCGCCCCCGGCGCCATTGCCCGCGCCGGGTTTGGTGAGGATGTCTTGCGCAAACGCAACCCGCGCCTGATCACCTGCGATATCAGCGGATATGGTGAGGATGGACGGTACAGCGACATGAAGGCCTATGACTTTCTGGTGCAATGCGAAAGCGGGCTGGTCTCGGTCAACGGCGCGCCCGGACATCCCGGCCGGATTGGTGTTTCGGTCTGCGATATCGGTGCCAGCATGAACGCGATCATCGGCATACAGAAGGCTCTGATCGCGCGCAGCATCAGCGGCAAGGGCAGCGCGGTGAAGCTGTCCCTGTTCGACACGGCCGCCGATTGGATGACCGTGCCTTTGATGCATACGGTTTATGCGGGCAAAGCGCCTCAGCCGGTTGGCCTGCATCACCCGTCCATCACGCCTTATGGTGGGTTTACCACCAAGGATGATGAGGTTCTGGCGATCTCGATCCAGAACGAACGCGAGTGGAAACGCCTCTGCGCCGATGTCATCGGACAGCCCGATCTGGCAACCGATCCCCGGTTCTGCGACGCCGCCCAACGGGTCGCCAACCGCGCCGAACTGGATGCCATCGTCGCTGAGTTCTTTGACGGTCACAGTCGGTCTGAGCTGGAAGGCAAGCTGTTCGCGGCAGCCATCGCCTATGGGGCCGTGAACTCGGTCAGCACCTTTGCCGAACACCCGCAGCTGCGCCGTACGCCGGTCACGCTGGAAAACGGGGACGAGGCGCATCTGGTCGCGGCCCCCGTGCGCCACAGCTTTGATCCGGAAAAACCGCGCTTTGGCCGTGTGCCCGCGCTTGGCGAACATACCGATACCATTCGGTCCGAATTCGCCGAGACCGCAGCCGCATGATCCGGTCCTACCTGTTCACTCCGGCGCACCGGCCTGAGCTAGTCGCCCGCGCGCATGAACGGGGCGCGGATGCGATCCTGCTGGACCTTGAGGACAGCGTCCCGCGCGACCGCAAACAGGCCGCACGGGACGGGTTGGCAGAGGCGGTCTCTGTGCTGACCGCCCGTGATGTGTCGGTTATGATACGGGTCAATACCGATCTGGGCGAATGCGTCCGCGATCTTGAGGCTGCCATCCTGCCCGGCGTCGACGCGATCATGCTGCCCAAGGTCATCGGGGCCGACCATCTGCATCTGGTGGCGGACTATCTGTCGATGCTGGAGCGACAGGCCAAACTGCCCGAGGGTCAGATCAAACTGATTGCCTTGATCGAAACAGCCCAAGGGCTGATGAACGCCGCGAGCATCGCAAAAGCAACCCCTCGGCTGACCGCGCTTGCATTCGGGACTGAGGATTTCTCGACCGATTGCGGCCATGCGCCTTCAATCGAGGCGCTGAAAGGCCCGGCGCAGTCCTTGATCCATGCAGCCAAGGCGGGTAGCCTAAAGGCCATCGGCCTACCGGGCAGCATTGCCGAGATCCACGATATGGACAGTTTCCGCGCCTGCGTCGATCTTGGCCGCGCGATTGGCTTCGACGCCGTCCTGTGCATCCATCCGCGTCAGGTCGAAATCGTTAACGCGGTCTTCAACCCCAGCGCGTCCGAGATCGAACAGGCAACCCGCGTGGTCGAGGCGTTTGATCAGGCCACGCAGCAGGGGCTGGGCGCTGTCATGCTAGATGGCAAAATGATCGACCCGCCCATCGTGGCGCGGGCGCAATCTATGTTGCAATCCCGGCGTCTTTGAAGAAATCCTCCATAAAGGCCGGGCCTTTCTGATCGACGAAATCCCGAAAGGACCGCGCCGCCGGACGCAGGGGTTTGTTGCGCATATGCAGAACGAACCAGTCGCGATATTCCGGCATGCCTTCGACATTCAGGATCTTGAGCTTTCCGGCCATCGCCTCCAGCGCGATCGTGTGAGCCGAGATGAAGGCCAGCCCCATATTCGCCATGACCGCCTGTTTGATATTGGCATTACTGTCCATTTCCTGCGCCTTGGGCTGCGGCAGGCCCGAGTCCGAGAAAAAGAACTCATGCACCATGCGCGTGCCCGACCCCCGTTCGCGGACGATGAACTGATGGTGCGGCAAGTCCGAGCGTCGGATTCGTCTGGAGCGCACCAGCGGATGATCCGGGTGGCCGATCAAAACATAGGGATGTTTCGCGAATTGATGCGCCGTTGTCTCTATCCGGCGCGGCGGGCGACCCATGAGCGCAAGGTCGATCTGATCGGTATCCAGCATCTCAATCACGCTGCGCCGGTTGGCGATTTTGAACTGTAGATCGCATTCCGGGTGTTCCTGCTGAAACTGCGCCAGCAGATGTGGGCCGAAATTGCGCGCAGTGGTCACCATGGCCACCCGAACCCGGTGGTCCAGCTTGCCCTGCATGATCTGCACAACATCGACCGCCTCGGCCAGCGTTTCGGTCATGCGTTCGGCATAGGGCACCAAGGCCGTTGCAACCTCGGTCGGGATTACTGAGCGGCCGGATTTCTCGAACAGCGGCGCGCCGAATTCCTCGCTCAACCGGCTCATCTGCATCGACACCGCAGGCGGGGTCAGTGACAGGCGCTCAGCCGCACGCACAAAGCTGCGCGTCTCGATCGCTACCAGAAATATCTGCAACTGGCGCAGGGTGATCTTGTCGGAAGTTGGCGGCATTGCGGCTCCTGTGCGCTAGAAGGCTGGTTTGCGGGTAAAGAAGTCTCCTCCTTTGTCGTCAATAATCACAAATGCCGGGAAATCCACGACTTTTATGCGAAAGACGGCCTCCATCCCGAAGTCGGGGAAATCCAGCGTTTCGATGTTTTTGATGACGTCCTTGCCCAGAACTGCCGCCGCCCCGCCGACCGAGCCCAGAAAGAACCCGCCATGCTCCTTGCAGCTTTGTACGACCGAGGGCGCACGATTGCCCTTGGCGATCATCACACGGGACGCGCCCAGCGCTTGCAGTTCCGGCACATAAGGGTCCATCCGCGCGGCTGTGGTTGGCCCGAACGAGCCTGAGGCATACCCTTCGGGCGTCTTGGCCGGGCCCGCGTAGTAGACTGGGTGATCGCGGATGTAGTCCGGCAACTCCTGACCCTCTCGGATCATCCGGGCCAGTTCGGCATGCACCAGATCGCGCGCGACAATCATGGTGCCCGACAGCAGAACCGGGCTTGAAACGGACAGCTTGGACAATTCGGCACAGATACCATCCATCGGCTGGTCCAGGTTGATCCGGGTTGCGGATTGCGCCGCGACATCCTGCGCGGGCAGGAACCGAGCCGGATCATGTTCCAACTGCTCAACCCAGATCCCATCCCGGTCGATTCGCCCCTTGATCTGGCGATCCGCCGAACAGCTGACACCCATACCAACCGGCAGGCTTCCTCCGTGGCGCGGCAGGCGAATGACGCGCACGTCATGGCAGAAATATTTTCCGCCAAACTGGGCACCCAGCGACATGTTGCGGGTCAGCTCCAATATCTGCGCCTCAAGCTCCTGATCGCGAAAGGCGCGCCCATCGGGGCTACCGGTCGTGGGTAGATCATCCAATTCCTTGGCCGAGGCCTTCTTGACCGTTTTCAGACAGTGTTCAGCCGAAAGCCCCCCAATGACAATCGCCAGATGGTATGGCGGGCAAGCCGTCGTACCCAAAGTCCGTATCTTTTCGTCGAAGAATGCCAGTATCCGCTCGGGTTCCAGCAGTCGCCTTGTTTCCTGATACAGAAACGTCTTGTTGGCCGAGCCACCTCCTTTGGCCATGAACAGGAACTCCAGAGCATCCCCGCTGAGGGCCTCGATGTCGATCTGCGCGGGCAGGTTGGTACCGGTGTTATGTTCGCGGTACATGCTGAGCGGGGCCATTTGCGAAAAACGCAGGTTACGCGTTTCCCAGGTGTCCATGACCCCCTGCTCGACCGCCGCATGCAGATCGCCCTGGACCAGAACGTTCTGGCCTTTCTTACCGTGAATAACGGCCGTTCCAGTGTCCTGACAGCTCGGGAATTCTCGCTCGGCAGAGATCACCGCGTTCTTTAGCAGTTCCAGCGCCACGTAGTGATCGTTGGCCGAAGCATCCGTGTCATCGAGAATCTCGCGTAGCTGGGCAAGATGGCTGGGGCGCAACAGATGCGAGACATCCGCAAAGGCGGTTGAGGTCAAATTGCTGATAGCCTCGGACGACACCCGCAGGAAAGTTTCATCATCGAACTTGGCGGTTTCCAGCCCTTCATTGCCAAGATGGCGATAGCAGGTCGTACCGATTGTTTTCGTTGTCTGGGTCATGGCGCGCACCCTAGTGAGATACTCATAAACACTCAATGGTTCTTAACTTAAATGCGATTTTATTCACCAAAAATTACCAAAAGAGAATCGCGCCAGAATACTCCATTTCGGCAAACACCAATTCACACCACGCAATGCATCACTCCCCATGATCGAACCGGCACCGCATTCGGCGACCCAACTGTCCTTCATTCAGCGCGGGTCGATCTTCAGCACCATCAACGTCAAGATTCAGCTATCACGGTCCGCGAGCAGACCCGTGCAGGGATCAAAGCGAAATCAAGCTGACCAACTGGTATCTAAGCTCTTTGGCGTCGATGGGTTTGTGTATTAACTCCAACCCGTTCGCCTTGCACTCTTCCGCTGTTTCAGGAGAGCGGTTGGCCGAGATGATGCAGGCGGGCACATCGCTGAATTCCGCACTGATCCGACGCACCGCCTCAGTCCCGGTTTTTCCGCTATCCAGCTGGTAGTCCGCGACGATCGCATCGGGTGTGATACCGATCTCGCGCAGCAGGTCCACGGCCTGATCCTCACTGCTACATTCCAGCACATGAACGCCCCAGGACTCGAGCGTTAGCATCAGTGCATTTCTGAGATTTGCGTCATTTTCAATCAGCAAAACGATCATATCCGCCAGTTGACCCGTTTTCCTGTCGGCAGCAGCGGGACGGCCTTCACTGAACTGCCCTTGGTCCTGCACCACAGGGATTTCGACGGAAAACACCGTGCCTTTTCCCAACTCGGAGCGCAGATGAATCGGGTGGTTGAGCAACCCGCAGGCGCGCTCGACGATGGCGAGACCAAGACCCATACCTTCGGCGGCGCTTGCGTCGGATTGCACCCGCTTGAATTCCTGAAAAACCATGTCGCGCTGATCGGCGGCGATGCCTATTCCAGTATCCAGTACCTCGATCGACACGCGGGTTTTGCGACGCTTCACCCCGACCAAAACCCTGCCGGTATCAGTATAGCGGATTGCGTTGGACAGGAGGTTCTGGAGGATGCGCCGCAAGTAGCTGGCATCACTGGCCACAAGCGCGCTGGTCGGCACCACCCGCAATTCCAATCCTTTGGCCTGTGCAACCGGGCGGAAAGCGTCTTCCATCTGTTTGAACATGTCACCCACCGATACGGTCGAGAGGTGGACTGTCGCGCTGCCGGAATCCAATTTCGAAATATCCAGTAGAGCCTCAAGGATATGCTCCACGCTGTTGAGCGCACTTTCCGCCTTTGTGGCCACATCATGCGTTTCCGCCTGATCCAACCCGTTTTTCAGCGAAGCCACATAAAGCTTGGCGGCGGACAGAGGTTGCAGCAGATCATGACTGGCGGCGGCAACAAATCGGGATTTTGACGCATTTGCCCGTTCCGCCTCACCCAGCGCGTCGGCCAGTTCAACGGTGCGCGCTTCAACCCGCTTTTCCAGCAATTCCTTGGCGTCCTGAAGCGCCTGCGCCGATTTTCGTTCTGCCGTCACATCGGTAAATGAAATCACATAGCCCTTGTCGGGCATTTCCTGCGCAAAGACAGACAGGATTTTCGACCGCCCCCGATGCAACAGAAACCGCAAGGGACGCCGGGAGGTGTGCCGCTTAGTCCAGTCGGACAAATCACCCCAGCTCATCCCCGGTTGGAAACTCATATTCGAACCGAGCCGGTCATAGAGCGTTTCAAACTGCGTGCCCATCTGGAATTGCCCGACCGGAATCGCCAGAAGCTCGCTGGCCCGGTTGTTCCAGCCAATCAATCGGTGCTTGTTGTCGAAGATACAAACGCCCTGGTCGATATGTTCCAGCGTGGCGCGGATCAGGCGCGATTTGTCATCCAAGATGCGGTCGCGCTCCAGCCGCTCGACCCGCATGATATCGGTCACATCCGTCTGCAGGATAACAGTGCCTGCATCTTTCGTGCGATGCTCCGAGACCTGCATCCAGCGATTACCGCTCAGGCCCACATTGAACACCACATGGTCATCCGCATGACGCGTCAGCCGAAGTTCGGCCCAGTCCACAGGCGTAACCCCTTCCGGCAGCAACAGAGAGCTCGATCGGCTGACAAGCTCGACATATTCGGTAAAACGCAGACCTGGTTTCAGCCGGCCCTGGATATCGGGCATGTGCAACCCGAAGCGACTGTTGCACAGCACCAGTTTTTCATCGCGCCCAAACAGGGCAAAGCCATCCTTCACCGCCTCGATCGCGTTCGCCAAATTGGCCCGAGCAGCTTCGGTCTCCTCATTGGCCTTGGCCAATTGCGCGTTGGACGCGTTCAGCAGGTCCAGAGCGCGCTCCAGATCATCAGTGCGGGTGCGGATCTCTTGTTCCAACACAGCGGCGCGCTGGAATTGCGCATAAGCAGCACCCGAGGCATCGGTAGATTCCTCGACCCGGCGCATCAGCGCCTCGACGATCCTCAGCAGTTTTTCATTCTGGCGCTCGATCGGATCCAGCGGGTCGGTCAGATGCTCGATCATCCGCTAGTCGTCCTTGGGCGGATAGATCGCCACCCCGGTCATCGTCTGATTGACGTGGATCGAGTTGAACTGCTCACCATAGGTCGAGAACCCGACCACATGATTGTCCGACAGAATGCGCGAGATTTCGTGCGTCTTCTGTTTCTCCTGCGCCTCGAGCCGCCGCAGGATACAGTCGCAGGCCAGGATCGTATCGGGTTTTTGCTTCTCGTTCAGCGCTGCGATCTCTTCCCGCAGATGCACCGCCATGTCTCGCGGTTCGGCCAGGGTCAGAACCAGCCCCTCATCAATGGCTGAAAAGAACACCAGATCGCCATTGCCCGCGACCTGCTGAATGGCCCGCACATGGTGCTGACCTCCGATCTGGACGACGACCGGATGGGCCGCGAAGGTAAAGGGGGTCAGCTGTTCGGGGTCTTTGCCAAGGATGCGCGCATATTCCCGCGCTGCGGGTTCCGCGTTGATTTCCTGAACGATGCGGTTGACCGGGTCGGCTTTGGTCACGACCATGCGATGCGCGGCCGGAACAAGGTGATCGGTCTTGAACACCTTGATCGGGCAAGAGGTTCGCACTTGCACCAAAATGGCCGCGTTCTCCAACGCCTGTGATCCATGCAGAACATAGGTGTGGCCGAACTCGGTCCCGTCGCCGGCTGACCCACCGAACAAAGGCACCGGCCCCAACCCCATCGCCAACTCGGATGTCAGTTCGTCTTCTTTCGTGGACAGCCCGTCGATCATCAGGAATGTGAATTCGTTTTCCCAAGCGGGAAAGCTGCGCGTCATTGCCGTTCGGTTGTGGATCATTTCGGCAATGATGTCTTGCGCGCTAAAAACATCCAGATCCGGTACCAGAATGGTGCGCGTTTCAAAATGTGAGCGCGGCAAGGCAAGCGCGACGATTTGATCCTCGTTATAGCCACCTTCGGCAAGCTCTCCGGCGGTGGTGCATCCGACCACCATCGTGGGCGCAAATTCCTGTTCAGCCTCGGCGATCACCGCCTTAGGATCGGCATTGGGGCTGACAAACAGAATAACAAGCGCCATGGGGTCATCCCCCAGCGACTTGGACAGTTCCCTGACTGCGTTGTCGGCGCTGCATTCCGCAAATGCCGTCTTTACGATGCCTGGCTTGACGGACTGGGCGCTGGCCCATCCGAATGCTTGGTTCATCGCGACTCCTCCCTAAAGCCCGACGATTGCTGAGAGGTTAGAGTATCTGACCCTATTCTTGCAATACGCTGGCAAAGGATGCTTTCTTGGCAATCAGAACCGCCTGAGTGCGGCTTTGAACGCCAAGTTTCCGCATGATTGCAGTGACATGCGCCTTAACCGTGGTTTCGGCAATCGACAGGTCATAAGCGATCTGCTTGTTCAACTTGCCCTCGCAGATCAGTTGCAGGATGCGGCCCTGTTGATTGGTCAACGCGGCAAGCCGATTGACCGCATCGCTATGTTCATCCTCTTCCTCATCTTCGATCAGAACGCAGCCATCGGGGACAAAGATTCCCCCCGCATGCACCGTCTCGAACGCGGTGCGGAACACATCGCGCTGGCTGTGCTTGGGCACATATCCCGATGCTCCTGCCTTGATCACCTGGCTGATCACACGGTTGTCGGTCAGCGAGGACACAACAATCACCGGCGCATCCGCCGCGGATTTCAAGCGCACCAGACCATCCAGGCCATCCACATCCGGCAGGTTCAGGTCCAGCATCACCGCATCCGGTTTCAGCCCTTTGGCCACCAGTTCCATAGCGTTTTCCAAACGGTCTGCGGTGTGAATTTCGCCGATCTCGGCCACGCTGCGCAGGGTCATCGACAAGGCGTCGCAGAACAACGGATGATCGTCGACAATCAGAACATTCTCAAAGTCGGTCTGTCTGGCGGGTTCTGCAAGCATCAAGGTCGCCTTTGCATTGAAACTCTCTTTGCTCTGAGTCTAGCAACACCGTCAGCATACGCCTACTGGCGGAAGGTCGTAGACCAAAGAAAACGCGCGCCCGGATTCCGAGCGCGCGATCTTTGGGGTCAGAACCCGCCTCAGTTCGCCGAGGCCAGCTCTTTCGGTAGGCGGAATGTCCACAAGGTACCGCCCTGGTTCAGATAGTTGACCTTCTTGGCCACTTCACCGCCCCACAGCGGAACCGCGCCGCCCCAGCCGGAGATAATCGAGACATATTGCTCGCCATCCTGTTCCCAGGTCACAGGTTGACCGACGATGCCGGAACCGGTCTGGAACGACCACAGTTTCTCACCGGTTTCGTCATCCAGCGCGATAAACTCGCCTTCGGGGGTACCGAAGAACACCAGGCCACCAGCTGTGGTCATCACGCCCGACCACAGCGGAGCGTCGTTCTTATATTCCCACTTCCACTCGCCGGTATCGGGGTCGATGGCCTTGAGCGAGCCGATGTGATCTTCGTAGTTCGGCTTGATGGTAAAGCCAGCGCCAAGATAGGCGGCACCTTTCTTGTAGGTGATCGGCTCGTTCCAGATATCCATGCCCCATTCGTTCGATGGCACATAGAAATTGCCGGTGTTCTGCGAGAACGACATTGGCATCCAGTTCTTGCCGCCCAGGAAGGACGGCGAGGCAAAGATGACCTCACCCTTGTTGCCATCAGCCGCAGCGGCCGGATCACCGGGGCGATTGTTTTCGACAAAGATCGGACGTCCGGTCTCATCAATTCCGTCGGCCCATGTGATGTCCTTGACGAAAGGTGTCGCCGAGACGAACCCACCATCCTCACGGTTCAGAACGTAGAAGTACCCGTTCCGGTCGGCAGTGGCGTAGCGCTGGTTGCCCTCGCGGTCGGTATAAGCGACCACTTCGTTCACACCGTCATAGTCCCAGCCTTCACGCGGGGTGGTCTGGAAATGCCACTTGATCTCGCCGGTCTTGGGGTCGATCCCGATGCGGCTGGCGGCATAGAGGTTGTCGCCCTTGTTGCCTTCGGTGGGGGTGCCCGCATTGCGCAGCCAGCTGTTCCACGGGGCCGGATTGCCTGCGCCGAAGACCAGCGTATCGGTGTCAGCATCGTAAGAGCCGCCCAGCCAGGTCGCGCCGCCGCCGGTTTTCCACATGTCACCGGGCCAGGTTGCGTTCAGCTCACCTGTCATGGTACTTTCTTCGCCATTCAGCGTGCCCATGTGGCCTTCGATCACGGGGCGTTCCCAAACCAGATCGCCGGTATTGACGTCCCGGGCCTGAACCGCGCCAACGATGCCGAACTCACCGCCCGAGTTGCCGGTAATGACAAGGCCATCAACGATCAGCGGGGCAGCCGTATAGGAATATCCTGCCTTGTAGTCAGCAATCTTGTCGCGCCAGACCACATCGCCCGTGTCCTTGTTCAGCGCCACGATCCGCGCGTCCAGCGTGCCGAAAATTACCTTGTCGCCATAGATGGCAGCACCCCGGTTGACCACGTCACAGCAGGGCAGAATGCCTTCGGGAAGGCGGGCATCGTATTGCCAGACCTCTTTGCCGGTCTCCAGATCAATCGCGTAAAGGCGTGAATACGACCCGGTGATATACATCATCCCGTCATAGATCAGCGGCTGGGTTTCCTGCCCGCGCTGCTTCTCTCCGCCAAGACTGAAGGCCCAGGCCGGAAGCAGGTTCTTGACGTTGTCCTTGTTCAGCATGTCCAGCGGGCTGTAGCGCTGCAAATGCCGTCCCATACCATTGGTCACAACCTGAGTGGTGATCGTTTGGTCGTTGGCCAGATCGTCTTCGGTAACTTCTGCATAGGCTGCGCCGGTTGCGACAATGCTCGCAGCGGCGGCCATGATAAACCGGTTCATCGGTATCCTCCCTAGACTTATGTCTTTCCTCCACGCCGAATCTCCGACGCGTCGGGATTGTTGGCGAGAGTATTATTCGCAGGCGGGCACCGGTGTTGGAATTGCACATTGGTCGTAGGGCGCAAACGGTCGATTTCAACTAGGTTGGGCCATCTTTTTTGACGCGCGAGGCGATGATGCGGCGGCTTTTCACTTGGTTAATACCTACGGCTTTGATCTGCACGCAGCCTGCGCTGGCCGATCCTCTGTCGGGGCAGAAGGCCATTTCTCTGATCGACGGAGACGGCAACAAGCTGTTGATCGGAAACGTGTCTTTCGAACCACGCGGAGACACCGCAGCCTATCAGATCAACCTGAGAGCAGGCCCCTTCGCGGACCATTTCCTGTCCATGCGCCCGTTTCGCTGTCTTGAGGGGGCGGACAAACACTGGTGCCATGTCCCCTACCCTTATCCTCTGCGGCGCGAGGTCTCCGACGACGATCTGACCGATCTGGAATACGACTTGTTGTTTATCCACAAGGGCGCCACCGAATACGGCATTGATATGTGGAACGGGGTCTACTACCGCCTGCAGCGCGATGGCGACCGCCTGATCGGACAGTTGCACGAAATGGATATGGGCATCCTATCGGCCCCACCCGAAGACGGAGATCTGAGGCCCGTATCCGAGGCAGACATCCACGAGGCCGATCCCGACAGCCACTGGTTACCGCAGGTTGTGATCGACTGATCAGAGGTTTGGCCTCGACTTGCGAAACGCCGCACCATCTGGCACCCGCGCCTTTTACCAGTGCCTGGCTACGTCAGCGCACTCAGCTCAAAACAAAGGCGCGTATTTCCACTCATCTGCGTCCGGCGTGACCTCATTCGGATCATAGCCAGAATCTTGCAGACGTTTGGCGATTTTCAGGCCGTCTCGGGCGGCTTCATCGACATAGGCGCGGCCTAGCTCGGGGTCTTGCGCCACCCCGTGGCCGCGCAGCAGGTTGAGGCCGTAGTTGAACTTGCCCACCGGATCGCCCAGATCAGCGGCGCGTTTGTCCCAGGCGGCGGCGGCATCGGGGTCATAGTCTCCGCCCAGCCCGTTATTGTCCAGCTGCCCCATCCATGTCATCGCGCCGGTATACCCGGCATTGGCGCAGCTTTCGAACAGCTTGCGCGCCATCTCGTGACGGCCGGACTTGGTGATGTAGTAGCCGGTCGCGCAGGTCGTCATATCGGTGACGCCATTGTCAATATTGCTCATGACGCGGCCAAAGCCCGTGTCCTGCGGGTTGAGCGTGCCGTACTCATCCTCGACCGTCTGGGCCGAAGCGGCTGTGCTTAGAAACAACAATGCAATCGCGATACGGATCATGAAAGAACCCTCCGTTTGAAAGGCATACTAGCGCATCGGGCGGCGCATTTCACCTCTGCCATGGTCGTAGACGGTTTAGCGACCGTGGCGTTTGATCCCACGGGCCGGGTCATAGCCCCACAGCGCGAGGCCCAGAAAGGCCAGACCGGCAAGGAAGGTCCAACCAAGAGCCGGGCCGTTGAACTGACCATAGAGCGCAAAGCGGATCAGTTCGACCGCGTGGGTAAAGGGGTTGAGCGCGCAGATATCACGCAACAGGGCCGAGCTTTCGGCCATCTTCCACAGCGGATAGAGCGCCGAGGACAGGAAGAACATCGGGAAGATGACAAAGTTCATCACCCCCGCAAAATTCTCAAGCTGCTTGATGGCCGAGGACAAAGCCAGACCTAGCGCCCCCAGCATCAGCCCGGCAATGATCAGTGCGGGAAGGACACACAGATATCCGTACCAGGGCATATCAATGCCGTAGATCGCGGCCACCGCCAAAAAGGTATAGACCTGCAGAATCGAGATCGTGGTGCTGGCCAGCAGGCGGCAGAACAACAGCCACCATCGCGGCAGAGGGCTGGTCAGCAGCAACCGCATCGATCCCATCTCACGGTCATAAACAAGGCTGAGGGAGCTTTGCATTCCATTGAACAGCATGATCATGCCGCACAGGCCCGGCACGATGTATATCTCATAGGTGATATAGGTCTGATAGGGCGGCGTGATTGACAGGCCCAAGGCCGCGCGGAACCCGGCGGCGAAGACGATCAGCCAGACCAGTGGGCGCACCAAAGCGGCGATGAACCGGCTGCGCTGTAGGACAAATCGCAGCGCCTCGCGGATCAGGATCGCGCGCAGGGCGATCAGCGCACCGGTCATGCGGAGGCTCCGGTCATCGACAGAAACACCTGTTGCAGGGGTTGGTCACCCGTGATGTCGCGGCAGGTGCCTTGTTTCAGCATCTTGCCTCGATGCAGAATGGCAAGCTGATCGTCCGGGGTGATCTCATCGGTCAGATGGGTGGCCCATAACACGGTCAGCCCATCTTGCGACGACAGATCATGCACATGTTTGGTGATGGCACTGCGGGCGGCGGCATCCAGCCCCACTGTCGGTTCGTCCAGCAACAGGACCGAGGGCGAATGGATCAGGCAACGCGCGATCTCCAGCCGTCTGCGATGGCCACCATTCAGATCGCGGGTGCGTTCGCTTGCGCGCTCGGCCATATCCAGACGTTCCAAAGCGGCGGCGATGCGGCTCTCGGCTGTGCGACCTGACAGGCCATGCAAAGCGGCGAAGTAGCTGAGGTTGCGATGAACAGTGAGGTCCAGATCCAGCGTCGGCTGCTGAAACACGACCCCGATCTGCGCCAAGGCCTGACGGGGCTGTTTCGAGATATCGAACCCCGCCACCTCAATCACCCCCTGCGCGGTGGTGAACAGGCGGGTCAACAAGGAAAACAGCGTCGATTTCCCCGCGCCATTAGGCCCCAGCAACGCGCAAAACGCGCCCTGCGGGACGTGAAAGCTCACGTCATCAAGGGCGCGTTTGTCGCCATAGGCGTAGCTGACATTGCGGACCGAAAGCCCTGTCACTTAATGGTAATCTCCAGCCGCTGCGTTTCGCCGGTGCTGCCCGGTACTTTCAGATAGTAGCTGCCCGGCTTGATCGCGACAAAGCCTATTTCCATCTCGCCCGCCTCGTCAAACTCAACGGAATCGACACCCAGAGGTCTGATTTCCAACCCTTCGACAACGATCTCATCCACCCAGATCGCGCGGAAGAACTCAGGCCCGACCAGAGCCAGTTCCTGACTGCCGTCGCCCTGAATTTCGAACTCATAATAGGTGCCGGATTTCAGCTCCCACGGGGCCTCGGCCAAGGGGACACCGGCGGAGAGAATGATCGGAGGCAGGTCTTCCTTGTTCTTGGCCGACAGGATACCGGCCAGACCAAAGCCGTCGTCATCATCATCGTCGGCCAAAGCCGCAGCGGGCAAAGCCATAGCCAACATCGCGGCCGCGCATATCAGTCGCTTCATCTCTTAAGTCTCCTCAATCGTGTCAGTTGGTCGGACGGAAGGCCGCGCCCCAGGGGAAACGCCCAACCTTGATCGTCTTGATCGGTTCGCGCTTGGCCACATCAATCACGGTCACATCGCCAGACACGCCATTGGTGGTAAACAGCAGCGACTTGTCGGCGTTGAAATCCATGTGCCAGACGCGGCGACCCACGAGGATGTAATCCTCAACCTCATAGGTTTCGGCATTCACCGCCGCCACATGGTTCGACGGTCCCAGCGCGACAAAGGCTGTCTCATCGCCGTTGGACAGCTCAAAACCCACGGGTTGCACCCGGTCGGGGTGGACGCCTTCGACCTCGAACTCGATCTTGGCCTTTTCGGTCTGGGTTTCCACGTCGAACACGGTGATGGTGCCGCCGATTTCTGAGCTGACCCACAGCTCGGTCCCGTCCTTCAGGAACTCGGCATGGCGCGGGCGGGAATCGACCAGAGTATTGGCGAACAGCTCTTGTGTCTCGGTGTCGATCCAATGGGCCATATTGGTGGTTTCGGACGTGGTGATGGCAATCTTGCCATCGGGCGACACGGCCATCCCTTCGGGTTCGATCCCCACGTCGATCTGCGCAATCACCGTGCGCGATTCCGTATCCACCACCGTGGTGATCGCGTCATCCTCGTTGGCGATGTAGAGATGCTTGTCATTTGGGTGCAGCACAAACTGTTCGGGGTCCTCGCCCGAGGGCAGGTCATGGAGAATCTCGCCCGTTTCGGGGTCCATTACCTGAACCGAGTCACTGTCGGACGCGCAGATATACAGAACTGAGTAGTCCTTGGAAAACGTGATCCCGCGTGGGCGCTCGCCGGTCTCAATGGTGCGGATCACCTCAAGCGTTTCGATGTCGATCACGCTGAGCGTGTCGTCCTTTTCATTGCTGATCCAGATTTCATCCGCAATGGCCGGAGCGCAGAGCGCGGTCGCTGCCAGAAGTGCTGCTAGTCTCATCGCTGTTACTCCTTAAATGCCTGACACTGGCTTTCGGCTTCATCAATGCCCAGCGTGTCCAGTTCGGTGCGTTGATGCAAAAACCCCTCGAGCGGAGCCATCGCCACCACGGCGCGATCCGTGACCAGAGGGATGGGTTGCCGCAACTGGCCGTTCCAGGCACGGAAATTCATCGCGCGGCCTTTGAAGCCCGCCAGTTCGAAATCATCCGACAGGATATAGTCGCGCAGAACCACTGGATCATCTGATTGAGTACGCGTCACCGCCTCGCCCAACGCCCGGTAGGCCGCCCATGCGGCGTAATCCTTGGGGCGCATCGCCCGCCCTGCCTGATCTGCAAACCGGTTCTGCATCTGCACGGCGCCCCATTGTTCGACCACGCGCGACCAAGTGACGGGCTGCAAGCCCTCTGACCCAGCAACGGGGCGCGGCTCCCATGTGTTGAAGGGGATGTAGCGGCCGAAATCGTCCAGCTCATCAGCGACTAGCAGCACGTCATAATCGCCGAAGTCCTGCGTAAACAGTGGCACCTCTTGCGCTGCGTTGCGCCGAAGATCGGCATCGAAAACCCATGTCTTTTCCGCTTGTAGCTTCAGCCGGAACTTTTGCAGCGAGTATTTCAGCGCCTCGACGAAGGCATGATCCCCCGGATGCTCACCCGCGATCAGGACGATCTCATCCCACCGGCGTTTGACGAGGAACTGCGCCAGAGCGTCTGTGCGCATCACGTCCGATGGCAAGGTGTGCAACAGGTTGACGCGGCACTCGGCCTCGCGCAGCGATAGATCGGGGGCCGAGGCGTTAATCAGCACCGCACTCGCCGCCTCGGGCAGATCGGCGACCTCAAGCTGCGCTTGCGCAGGCGCATCCAGAATGACGAAGGGACTATTGGCCAAGGCCTGCCGCGCGGCTTGCGCCCAGTCACCACCTTCGGGCACCATGGTCACCGTCAAATCATATTTGTGCCCCAGAAACTTAGCCGTTGTCAGATTGTCTGCCAGACCCAGTTCGGCCCCCGCCATGCCCAGATCTTCGGGAATTGGATCTAGGTTGGACAGCACGGGAGGGCGCTCAACCTCTTGCTGCAGGTAGGTCACTGAAATCGCGACCTCGGCCTGCGCAGCGCCAGATGCAAGCGCCAAGGCTGCAAGAACAAAAGAAAATCTGAACATTCTGCGCCTCCTCCCCGGGCCTAAAAGTAAAAGCCGGTCGAAAATGGGAAAGCCATTCGACCTTAGTCGCAGATTTTGCTCATCTGCAACCAAGGTCGAATGTCGCGATGTATTTGCCTGCGCTATGACCGGGGAAAGCTTCAATAGGAGGATGAGATGCGTCTTGGTTTTTACAGCGCGGCGCTTGCGGCAACGGTGACAGCGGGGATGGCGCTGGCACATGGTGATGTCGCGCCCCAGCCGGTAAATACGGATGCCCTTCCCGACGTGAGCGAGGAATGGCTGATCGAGAACCCCTATCGCGATCAGGGCGAAGAGGTCTGGCAGGCTGCAATCGAAATCGGCGATTCCGGCTACAACCAGAACTGCGCACGCTGCCACGGTCTGGGCGTTGTATCTGGGGGCCTGGCCCCCGACCTGCGCTACCTCGAGGCCGAAGAATACGGCGACGAATGGTATATCGAACGCTTCCGCGAGGGCTATACCCAGAACGGTATCACCAAGATGCCCGCCTTTGGTGATCTGTTGGGCCAAAAAGCCGCCTGGGCCATCCGCACCTATATCGAAACCCGCCCCGATGACGGCGCGTTGGACGATCATTCGGACCGGTTGAAGGAAATCCGCGACGAGCTGGCTGCTATGGCAGAAGGTGCGGAAGGGGACACAGCCGCCTTGCAAACCGAACTGACCGAGATCGCGGGCACAATCGAAACCGGCTCGGGCGCGCCTGTGGCCGACTCGGTGGCCCTGCGTGCTGCGGTGCTGATCTCGGGCGAGGCCCCGGATTTCGCACAAGCGGCGGAGCAGCTGACTATCGGATTGTCTGCCGCGCAATAGAACGGCAGACTGGGGCACATGATCGGACGCCATTTCATTTTCTCCCTGTTGGTCGCCGCCCTATACGCCGGGTCGGCTCTGGCCAGGTGTGAAGACCATGTGCCCCAACCCAAACCCCAGAATGCCAGTCGCGATATCGTCGGCGCGGACCTCGATACCATTGTCGAACGCGGCTATATCGAATTCGCGGCCTATGAAGACTTCGCGCCCTGGTCCTTTGAGAAGGACGGCAAAATACAGGGCGTGGACATCGAAATCGGCAAGCTGATCGCACAGGATCTGGGGGTCGAGCCCCGGTTCAATCTGGTCGCAGCCGGTGAAAACCTAGAGGCCGATCTGCGCAACTGGGTCTGGAAAGGTCCGCTGATCAATGGGCGCGTGGCCAATGTCATGCTGCACATTCCCTATGACAGCGAGTTTGCCTGCCGGGTCGAACAGGTGGTGTTCACCGGCCAGTATCATGACGAGGAAATCGCCATCGCCTTTCGCCGCGATGCCTATTCCGAAGACCCTCCGGTTCCGGCCTATTTCCGTTTTGACACCGTCGCGGTCGAAAACGATTCGATTGCCGATTTCTACCTGTCGTCTTTTCCCGGCGGGCAATTGTCGCAGAATGTCAGCCGGTTCCCAACCGCAGGTCAGGCAATGGAGGCTTTGGCCGCAGGTGAAACGATGGCCGCGATGGGCCCCCGCGCCCAGCTTGAGGCTGGCCTGACCCCCGAACTGGATATCCACACCCCTCCGCTGCCCGGCTTTGCCGTCAGCACCTGGACCAGCGGCGTGGCCGTGCATTTTGCCTATCGCGGCCTCAGCTATGCGGTCGATGACGCGATCTATGCGGCGCTTCAGGATGGCCGCATCGCCAAAATCTTCGCGGATTACGGGCTGACGCATACCCCTCCGGAACTGCGCTGACTACGCCCAAGGTCGCATATGCTTTGTGGCCCCGACGCCCTAGGTTGGAAAAAACTCTGGAGGAGTGACATGGAGTTACATGACAGCCGCACAATAGCCGCGTCCCGGTCCGAGGTTTGGAATGCCCTGCTGTCGGCAGATGTTTTGCGCGAATGCGTCCCTGGCTGCCAGGAGATGACCGGCACAGCCGAGGACGGGTTCGATGCCACCGTGGTGCAGAAAGTCGGCCCCGTCAAAGCCACGTTCAAAGGGAAAGTGACCCTGTCCGACATGATTTCCGGCGAAAGCCTGAAATTGTCGGGCGAAGGCAAGGGCGGCGCTGCCGGTTTTGCCAAGGGCGCAGCAGATGTCACGCTGTCCGATGTCCCCGAAGGCACCTTGCTGACCTACAATGTTGATGCACGCGTGGGCGGCAAGCTGGCCCAACTGGGCGGGCGTGTCGTGGACGGTTTCGCCAAAAAAATGGCGGATCAGTTCTTTCAGAATTTCCAAAGTGCGGTCGAGGTCGAGCCTGAGGCCCCCGCCGACGAAGCGGCAGCTGAACCCGAACAACAAGCGGAAGAGGCAACCGAAAAGAAAGGCTGGCTCAAGCGCGTTTTGGGCGGTTGAGCTACAGATTTAAGGGAGGAAAATGTGATGAAAATATCGCTGACTGTGAATGGCATGTCTGTGAGCGGTGAAGTTGAGGGTCGGACGTTATTGTCTGGTTTTTTGCGGGATCATTTGTCTTTGA
>NZ_JBQFRV010000006.1:0-262844 GCF_056537565.1 Ruegeria sp. C8 | reverse complement strand
CTAAAACTCAACCTCAGATGCCCCCAGTCTATCCTGAGCGTCCCCGCCGCCTCAGCAGCGCCCCAGCGCCTCAGCAGCGCCGGTGAAGGGGTATTTACGGATTAGGTCTGGGACCTGCAACCCCCATTTTGCAAAAACTTCAAATTTCTCGGCAGAAAGTTTCCTACCTTAATAAAAGCAACAGGTTAGCTTCATTTTACTGGCGGTTTTTCCGCCTATATCCCCACGGGTAGCTGACAACGAACAGCCAAGCGCCTGAATCGTACCCAATGCTTGGTATGCGTTCAGGGCAGGCTAACAGAAACGCCGCCCGAGTCTTCTCGGACGGCGCTGTTTCGTGAGTGTTGTAGGCCTTTACTTCAGATCAAAGCGATCCGCGTTCATCACCTTGCTCCAGGCCGACACAAAGTCACAGACGAATTTGCCCTCGGCATCTTCCTGACCATAGACCTCGGCCAATGCCCGCAGTTGCGAGTTGGAGCCGAAGACCAGATCGACACGGGTACCCGTCCACTTGACCTCACCGCTGGCGCGGTCGCGGCCTTCATAGACGCCTTTGCCCGAGGGCTTCCATTCCGTGCTCATGTCCAAGACGTTGGTGAAGAAGTCGTTGCTAAGGACACCGGCGCGATCGGTGAACACACCGTGCTTGCTGTCACCGAAATTCGCGCCCAAGACGCGCAGACCGCCCACAAGGGCCGTCATCTCCGGGGCTGATAGCGTCAGCAGCTGCGCCCGGTCGACTAACAGCTCTTCGGGCGAGACGGTATAGTCGGCCTTCTGGTAATTACGGAACCCATCTGCGATTGGCTCCATCACGGCAAAACTGTCGACATCGGTCTGCTCTTGCGACGCATCGGTCCGGCCCGGGGTGAACGGCACCTCAACATCCTGACCGCCTGCTTTGGCCGCCTGTTCGATACCAACAGCACCGGCCAGAACGATCACATCGGCCAAGGACACTTTCTTGCCACCAGATTGAGCCTCGTTAAACGCGGCCTGAACGCCTTCCAACGCGCCCAGCGCCTTGGACAGCTTCATAGGTTCGTTGACGTCCCAGTCTTTCTGTGGCGCAAGACGGATACGGGCACCATTGGCACCGCCCCGCTTGTCCGACCCACGGTAAGTCGAAGCCGAGGCCCAAGCGGTCGAAACCAATTCGGACACAGACAGACCAGTGGCCGCGATCTTGGCTTTCAGGTCGGCCACATCCGCATCATCCACCAGATCGTGATCGACAGCAGGGACGTTGTCCTGCCAGATCAGCTCCTCAGCGGGGGCTTCTTCGCCAATATAGGCCGAACGCGGACCCATGTCGCGGTGAGTCAGCTTGAACCATGCGCGTGCGAAAGCATCAGCGAACTGGTCCGGGTTCTCGTGGAAGCGTTTCGAGATCGGGCCATAGATTGGATCCATGCGCATCGCCATGTCGGCGGTGGTCATCATGGTTTTGACCTTCTTCGACGGATCATGCGCCTGCGGGGCCATATCTTCTTCTTTGACATTCACCGGCTCCCAAATCCATGCGCCCGAGGGGCTTTTGGTCAAGTTCCAGTCATAACCGAACAGCAGGTCGAAGTAGCCATTGTCCCACTTTGTTGGGTTGGCCGTCCACGCGCCCTCGATACCCGAGGTGGTGGTGTCGTCACCCTTGCCCGAGCCGAACTTGTTGATCCAGCCAAAGCCCATCTCTTCAATCGGAGCGGCCTCTGGATCGGGACCAACTAGATCGGGATCACCCGCACCATGCGCCTTACCAAAGGTGTGGCCACCTGCGACCAGAGCGACGGTTTCCTCGTCATTCATCGCCATACGACCGAATGTTTCGCGGATATCACGGCCCGAGGCCAGCGCGTCGGGCTGTCCGTCTGGACCTTCCGGGTTCACATAGATCAGACCCATCTGCACAGCGGCCAGTGGGTTCTCCAGATCCCGCTCGCCCGAGTAACGGCTATGCGGGTTGTCCGTCGGGGCCAGCCATTCGGTTTCCGAACCCCAATAGATGTCTTCCTCAGGCGCCCAGATGTCTTCGCGACCACCGGCGAAACCGAAGGTCTTGCCGCCCATCGACTCGATGGCGCAGTTTCCGGCCAGAATCATCAGGTCGGCCCAGGAAATCTGGTTGCCGTATTTCTGCTTGATCGGCCACAGCAGACGGCGCGCCTTGTCGAGGTTGCCGTTGTCCGGCCAGCTGTTCAGCGGCGCAAAACGCTGGTTGCCGGTCGAGGCGCCGCCACGGCCATCTGCCGTCCGGTACGTACCAGCACTGTGCCACGCCATCCGAATGAAGAAACCACCATAGTGACCGTAGTCCGCTGGCCACCAGTCCTGGGAATCCGTCATCAGCGCATAGAGGTCTTCTTTCAGCGCTTTGTAGTCCAGCTTCTTGAACTCTTCTGCATAGTCGAAATCTGCGTCCATCGGGTTCGATGCCGGTGCATGCTGGTGCAGGATCGAAAGCTTCAGCTGGTTGGGCCACCAGTCGCGGTTCGACCGCGTGCCAGCGCCATGCATCACAGGGCAACCGCCTGCTTTGGGGTTATCACTTCCGTCCATATCGATCTCCAATCCTGGCTCAGGTCTTGCGGCTCAGCGCGGTATTAACTGTAACGAACAAGATTACAGAAAGATGTAGCCCTGATGGATTTCAAGGGTCGCCCGCCGAAATTGGCGCAGCCCCCATTCATCAGGGCGACTCTGCACCCTTGTGTCGGGGGAAATCTAGCAAACCAAAGACATAGAGATAAGTTTTGTTTTCTCATAATAACAATAACCAAAACCTATGATACGCGGATCCTCCGACCCGTAACCTTGGGTCACAACGTCCACAGGCAGATTGTCTTCTTTCCTGTTCGCTTTCAGTCTGGCCCGAACATGCGGCCAAGGACCCCGAGCAGGACATAAGGACAGCAAGATGGAGTTTGACTATGTGATCGTCGGCGGAGGCTCGGCCGGATCGGTTCTAGCCGGTCGCCTGAGCGAGGACCCGAACATCAGCGTCTGCCTGCTTGAGGCCGGTGGCCCCGGAAAACATATCGCCATCCGTATGCCCGCCGCCGTAGTGTCGACGCTTCCCGGACGCCCCAAGATCAGCAATTGGGCGTTCGAGACAGTCCCGCAACCGGGCCTGAACGGGCGGAAAGGATATCAGCCGCGCGGCAAAGCCTTGGGAGGCTCCAGCGCGATCAATGCCATGCTCTATATACGCGGGCAGCGACAGGACTATGACGGTTGGGCCGATCTGGGCTGCGCTGGTTGGGATTGGGACAGCGTTCTGCCTTACTTCAAACGCTCGGAAAACAACGAGCAGGGCGCAGATGACCTACATGGCGATAGTGGCCCCCTGCAGGTGTCGGATCAGAAAGAGCCGCGCCCGATCACCAATGCCTTCATCGATGCCGCCAGCCAGATGCAGCACCGCCGCGTCGAGGATTTCAATCGCGGCGATAACGAGGGCGTTGGACTCTATCAGGTGACGCAATTTCACGACTCCGCCCGCAACGGGGAAAGATGTTCAGCCGCAGCGGCCTATGTGCATCCGGTCACGGATCGTTCAAACCTGACCGTCATCACCCATGCCCATGCCAAAGAACTGACCTTCGATGGCAAACGCGCGACCGGAGTGATCTACAAGAAGAGAGCAAAAGGCGCAGATATCTCGGTCACGGCCAGACGAGAGGTATTGATCTGTGCGGGCGCGCTTCAATCACCGCAAATTTTGCAGCTGTCCGGTATCGGCGACGGGGAAGAGTTGCGCCAACACGGAATCGCAGTCCGGCATGACCTGCCCGGCGTTGGTAAGAACCTGCAAGATCATCTGGATTTCATTCTGGCCTATAAAACCAAGGATACCGACAATTTCGGCATTGGCCTGACGGCAGGCATGCGCCTTATGGGGCACCTGTTGCGTTGGCGCAAAACCGGGTCGTCTATGGCCTCGACCCCGTTTGCCGAAGGGGCTGCGTTCCTGAAGACCTCTCCTGAACTGGACCGTCCCGACATTCAGCTCCATTTCGCCATTGCGCTGGTCGATGATCACGCCCGCAAGCTGCACTATGGCCATGGTTACAGTTGCCACATCTGCAAGCTAAGGCCCGAAAGCCGCGGCACCGTTGGCCTTCACAGCGCCGATCCCTTCGCCGCACCCGCCATTGACCCAAACTTCCTGTCCGATGACCGCGATCTGCAAACCATGATCAAAGGTGCGCGGATGATGCGAGACATCATGCAGGCCCCCGCCCTTGCCCCTTACCGTCATAAGGAGATTTTCGGGACTGAAACCGCCGAAACCGACGCGGATTGGGAACGCCATATCCGCGCCCGCGCCGATACGATCTATCACCCCGTCGGCACCTGCAAGATGGGGCTGGATGAGATGGCAGTGGTCGACCCAGAGCTAAAGGTTCACGGAATCCAAGGGCTGCGCGTCGTGGATGCTTCGATCATGCCAACGCTTGTCTCGGGCAACACCAATGCGCCCACGATCATGATTGCCGAGAAGGCGGCTGACATGATCAAGGCTGCTCAGTGACCTTCATCAGGGCCTCAAGCCCTACTCGGTAATTGGGGTAGAGCAGCTTGACCCCAAGCTCATCCTTGATCCGGTTGTTTCGAACCCGCTTGTTCTCGCTGTAGAAACTGCGCGCCATCGGCGTCATTTCGGCCTCTTCAAACGGAACGGCGGGCGGTAGGGGCAGCCCCTGAAGCTCAGCCGCGTAGCCGATCACATCCTGTGGCGGCACCGGCTCATCATCACAGACGTTATATACGGCACCGGGATTGGGGGTCGCCATCGAGGCCGCCAGAACCTGCGCGATATCCTCCACATGGATGCGCGAGAACACCTGGCCCGGTTTGATAATCCGCCGGGTCCCACCGCCCTTGAGCTTGGAGAACGGCCCGCGACCGGGGCCGTAGATGCCCGCCAGTCGGAAGATATGGATCGGCAGGCCGGGAATGGCCGACCATTGCTCCTCGGCCAGCAATCGCCAGCGCCCCCGTTTGGCTGTTGGCGCGGGCGGCGTGGTCTCATCCACCCAATTGCCCTGATGATCGCCATAGATCGCTGTGGTCGACAGATATCCAACCCATTTGAACTGCTCCGCGCGCGCGGCAATCTCGGCACCCAGCGCCGCCAGAACCGGATCGCCATCCTCCTTCGGTGCGGTCGAGATCAGCAAATGCGAGACTCCGTCCAGATCCGGTACGTCCCCGGGCCAGATCAACGGCTCGGCGCCCGAGGCGCGAATAGCGTCAGTCCCCTCGGCATCCCGCGTGGTGCCGACAACGCGCCAGCCCTCGGGCGTCAGGCGGCGCGACAGGGCCTGGGCAGAATAACCGTGGCCAAAGGAAAACAATGTGTTCGTCATGCCCTCTAGATGATCCGAGCAGACCGGGGATGCAAGCGCCACGTCGACACACTTGATTCGAATCTCGCGATGCGCCTTTCTTTTAGGCATGAGCGAGAAAACCCCAGACCTGCACGCGGCCTACGCGCTGACTTCGCCGGACGACAACAAGCGCCTCTATGCCGAATGGGCGGGCGATTATGATGACGGTTTTGCCGCGCGCGAGGATTATCAGCTGCATATCCACACCGCCCGCGCCTTTGTGCGGGCTGGGGGGCAAGGACCGGTGCTGGATGTTGGCGCTGGCACTGGCCTGTGTGGCGCAGTTTTGGCCAGTCTTGGGGTTGGCCCGATCGACGCCACGGATATCAGCGCCGAAATGCTGGATCAGGCCATGCGCAAGGACACATATCGCGACGCGATCGAGGCCGACCTGACCCAAGGTATCCCGGTACCGAGCCACAGCTATTCGGGTATCGTGTCATCTGGCACGTTCACCCATGGCCATCTGGGCCCAGAGGTCCTGCCCGCCATGCTGCGCGTCGCGCGCCCCGGTGCGCAATTTGCCGTTTCAATCAACGCCAAACACTATGAAAAACTGGGCTTTGCCGACGCCTTCAGGCAGCTAGAGCAGGGCCAGATCATCAACCTGTCCCTGCCCGAGGTCCGCATCTACGGAGATCTCGCCGCCGGTCCGAACAAGGACGACACGGCCTATGTCGCCCTGTTCGAGAGGACCTGATCAGGTCTTTGACCTCGAGTGCTAAGTATACATCTGCTTCTTGAAAGCCCGCGTGCGCGTCGTCGCCTCGGCCGAACCGTCGTGATAGGTGCCGAACCACTTGTCGAACGGGATTTCCGAGGTTCCGTAGTTACACTCGAAATAGCGATGATGCAGCTGATGGAAGAAATCGCCAGCACGTGCGGCGTCCGTTTCTTTCGCCCTCAGCTTTTCGAAACCGGAATGGGACAGAACCGGGCTGATCTGCTGGAAGTAGGTATGGAACAGAAGGTGTAGAGGGTGCGATGGGATGATCAGGTGAATGAAATAGGTCGTGAAGTAGAGGATGTTCTCATACCAATGGTTTGAGATTCCCGACCAGGGCCCGATATTGACATTGCGGTGGTGCACCGCGTGGACATGTTTGTAGAGCTTCGGGTGATGCTCCAATCGATGCACCCAATAGAAATGCAGGCCGGACCACATGGGGATCAGCAACATCCACAGGACAAACCAAACCGGCGCGCTGGACCATGTCACGGTCGGCACATAACCATTGGCCATCGCCCAAAAGATCACCCACTGATAAACGGTCGCCACTGTCATCGCACTGCCCAAGGTCCACCAAATATTGTCGAGGACCTGATTTCGAAAGGTGAAGTTGCCGTTGTCCCGGGTCAGATCACGGCGATCGAACTTTTTGTACATGCCCTGCCCTTTGCGCATGTAAAGCCACCAGTGCAAACCACCCGCGACCAGAATTTGAGGCACCATGTTCAGCAGCCAAATCCGGAACATCCATCCCGCCGAGAAACTCTTCATTGCGTCCAATCCGGGGAAGAACAGGACATAGGCGATCACGGCCAGTGTCATGCACAGGGTCAGCGAGGTGATCTGCAACCACGCCCCGCCATACCATTTTACAACCGCCGCCGGGCGGAGCGGCCAAGTGAATAGAGGGTTCAATCCCACCGGTCCTTCGGGGTGATAATTCCAACGGGCAGCTTCCGGGTCCTGAGCATTGTCGGTCATAGCAGTCACTTCTGTCTGATGGGTCACGTTGCGTAGTCCGAGCCTTCTGCGTCGAGCAGGGCTTTGATCTCACGCAGATGAGCCTGGGCTTGATCGGGGTAGTCGTCCAGCTCTTGCGCAGTCTTCTCGGCGATCTCATCGGATAGCACGCGCAACGGTTGGCCCGTTTGCAGCGCACGGATGTAGGTTTCGGCGGCGCGCTCGAAATAATAGAGTCTATTAAAGGTATCTGCCGGGTCGCTGCCGATGATCAGAACACCATGGTTGCCCATGATCATGACCTTCTTTTTCGGGTCCGACAGCATTGAGGCGCAGCGTTCCCCCTCGCTCTCAAACGCCAGACCACCGAATTCCTCATCAATCACATAGCGGTTGTAGAAAGTGGCCGTGTTCTGGTCGATAGGGGGCATGTTGCTGTCCGCCAGCGATGCCAGCACAGTGGCAAAGATCGAATGTACATGCATGACACACCGTGCATGCGGGCAGTGGCGATGGATCGACCCGTGAAGCCCCCAAGCGGTCGGGTCCGGCGCGCCGGGTTGGCTCATGACATCCGGATCATTGGCATCCAGCAACAACAGGTCCGAGGCCCGGATTCGCCCGAAATACATCTGATTGGGGTTCATCAGGAACTGCGTGCCGTCCTCGTTCACTGCAAGGCTGAAATGGTTGGCAACGGCCTCGTGCAGGTTCAGACGCTCGGTCCAGCGGAACGTCGCGGCCATGTCCACACGCTCGGACCAATGGTCGATATTGGGGCGAAGATTGGCGACACTCATGGGAACGCTCCTTTGTGCAGGTGATTTGAACAAAGCCTGCCTTGGGTCCCCGGGTTTGACCAACGAAAAAAACGCATCTATCTCATTAGTGGAACTTATGGTGAGGTTATGCAGATGCAGAATTCCCTGCCTCCTCTGGGCTGGCTGCGCACATTCGAGGCGGCAGCACGACACCTATCATTCACCGGCGCCGCCCGCGATCTGAACATGACGCAAAGCGCGGTGAGCCAGCAAATCAAGTCGCTCGAGGGGCATCTGGGCCAGCCCTTGTTCCTGCGACGCCCCAAGGCGCTGGAACTGACCCAGGCCGGAATCACCTACCTGCCCGTCGTGCGAGAGGCATTTCGCACGCTGGTGCGTGGCACACAGGCCGTAACGGGCGCTCAGCAAAACGCGGTTCAGGTTCAGTGCAACATTACCTTTGCCGTGAACTGGCTGGCCCCACGCCTGCCGGCCTTTCGGGCTGAGCATCCGGATGTCCAACTAAACATCTTCACAGAGCTCTGGGAGCCGCAGGAAATGGCCGAAGGCGCTGCGGTCGAGATTCGCTTTTCCCTCAGGCCCGCCGACACGGTCCGGACAGAGTTGCTGCGGCGTGAACACTACTATCCTGTCTGCGCGCGCGGTTTCAGTGTGGACTTGGAGACGTTGCAGGAAAAGCCTCTGTATGATTGCTCAAACCTACTTTCGAATTGGGCCAGTTGGGCGGATGATCAGGCTCTAATATGGGGAAAACCGAACATCACTTACGCCACGACCTATCTGGTTTGTTTGTCAGCGGCGATGGCTGGGGGCGGCTTGTGCCTTGCGCATGATACGATCGCAGACCGGTTGATTGAGCAGGGCTTGCTGGTGGCCCCTTTTGAGCATCGCGCAGAGATGCCCGAGGCGTATTACCTGTTGCTTTCCCCCCAGGCCGAGGAAACGCCTGGCGCGGTGGCCTTTGCCAATTGGATACGGCGCGAGATTGGGTGAGGGAACCTCTCCCGCCCATCGTCGCGGCCCCTTTTCGGGGCAGCTTCTCTGGTTGGGCCGGGCAGCGCTGGCGCGCTGCGGGCGGGATTTATGATGATTTCATGATACGGGATTACCGGGGTTGCACCTGACAACACATTCGGGAAAGTTGAGCCATGGAATACACACCCTTCCCAAGTTGGCCCGATGTCGCCCCCCGTTTAATCGCCGTTGCCGCAGGTCGCGAACCCGCGGATATGGTGATCCGCAGTGGTATATGGGTCAATGTTCACAGCCGAGAGCTACTGCCCAATCACTCCGTCGCCATCGCTGAGGGGCGGATTGCCTTTGTCGGTCTAGATGCTAGCCACTGCATCGGCCCCGACACACAGATCATCGACGCCAACGGGCGCTATATTCTGCCCGGCCTGTGCGACGCGCATATGCACATAGAGTCGGGCATGCTGACACCGGCTGAATTCGCGCGGGCCGTGATCCCGCATGGCACGACCTCGATGTTCACTGACCCGCATGAGATCGCAAATGTGCTGGGCCTAGACGGCGTGCGCATGATGCATGATGAAGCGATGATGCAGCCGGTGAATATCTTCACTCAGATGCCCTCCTGCGCGCCATCGGCCCCAGGATTGGAGACCACTGGCTATGAAATCTCGCCCGAGGATGTGGCACAGGCGATGAGCTGGCCGGGTATCATCGGGCTGGGTGAGATGATGAATTTTCCTGGTGTGATCAACGGTGATCCGAAGATGCTGGCCGAGATTGCAGCCACTCAACGGGCCGGGAAAACGGTTGGCGGACACTACGCTTCGCCTGATTTAGGGTCTGATTTTTCCGCCTATGTGGCTGGCGGCCCGGCGGATGATCACGAAGGCACTTGCGAGGCCGACGCCATCGCGCGAGTACGGCAGGGGATGCGGTCGATGATGCGGCTGGGGTCGGCTTGGTACGATGTGGAGACCCAGATCACGGCTGTCACTGAGAAAGGTCTGGACCCGCGGAACTTCATTCTATGCACCGACGATTGCCACTCGGGCACCTTGGTCAATGAGGGCCATATGAATCGGGTGGTGCGCCATGCCATCGCCTGTGGGTGTGAACCCCTGGTTGCGTTGCAGATGGCCACGATCAACACCGCCACGCATTTCGGGCTGGAGCGCGAGATCGGCTCGGTTACGCCGGGACGACGCGCGGATATCATTCTCAGCTCGGACTTGACCGATTTGCCGATCGAGACGGTTATTGCACGCGGGCAGGTGGTCGCTGAGAACGGAGCCATCACCGTCGAATGCCCGCATCTGAACTGGCCGGACAACGCGCGCAATACGGTGCATCTGGGACATGCGCTGACGGAAGGCGACTTTGAAATTCAGGCCACCGCAGGCGCGAACCGGGTTCAGGCCAATGTCATCGGTGTTGTCGAGAACCAGGCCCCGACCAAGGCGCTCAAGGCCGAATTGCCGATCATCGGTGGTCTGGTCGAGGGGGAGGGCGAGGTCTGTCAGATCGCGCTGGTCGAACGCCATCGCGCCACCGGAGGGGTCACGAACGCGTTCGTCTCAGGCTTTGGCTATCAGGGCAACATGGCGATGGCCTCAACCGTGGCCCATGACAGCCACCACATGATCGTCGTCGGCACCGACCGCGCGCAAATGGCGCTGGCCGCCAACCGTCTGGCCGAGGTCGGCGGTGGTATCACCCTGTTCCGGGACGGTCAGGAACTGGCGCTGGTGGAACTGCCCATCGCTGGCCTGATGTCCGACAGCCCTGCCGCTGAGGTCGCAGCAAAAGCCGAAAAGATGGTTGAGGCGATGGAGGCCTGCGGCTGTCAGTTGAACAACGCCTACATGCAACACTCTCTGCTGGCCCTCGTTGTGATCCCCGAATTGCGGATCTCGGATCTTGGATTGGTGGATGTCCGTACGTTTGAAAAAATAGACCTTCTGGAACCCCTGGCATGACAATAATAAAAACACCTGAAACACCTGCTGCGGAAGACTTCACCGACCCCAAGGCCGCCGTCGCGCGGCTTGAACTTCTCTACAATCAAGCCACCGATTTCCTGTGCGAGGGCTTTTCGGCGGCGATGCAAGATGGGGCCCCTTCGGCCCGTATTAGAGCCTATTACCCGGAAATTCGCATCAAGACCTCAAGCTACGCGCAGGTCGATAGCCGCCTGAGCTTTGGGCATGTCTCGGAACCTGGCATCCATGCAACCACCGTGACGCGGCCTGACCTGTTCCGCGCGTACCTGACGCAGCAGATCGCGTTGCTGATCAAGAATCACGACCAACCGGTGACCATAGGTGCATCAGACACGCCGATTCCGGTTCATTTTGCCGTCGCCAACAACCCAGATCTGGTAGTGCCTCATCAAGGCGCCGCAGGATTTACCCTGCGCGATGTGTTCGACGTACCCGATCTGACAACAACCAATGACGATATCGTCAATGGCGTACATGATCATACCGAGGTCGGGCCGCTCGCTTTGTTCACCGCCCAGCGCGTCGATTATTCTCTGGCGCGGCTGGCACACTATACCGCGACGGATGCGGGGCATTTCCAGAACCACGTTCTGTTCACCAACTACCAGTTCTACGTGTCCGAGTTCGAAAACTACGCGCGTGAAAAACTGGCCGATCCCGATAGCGGCTACACCAGCTTTGTTTCGACCGGGAATGTCGAGATAACCGACGCGAATGCGCCGCTTGAACAGCCGATGAAGCTGCCGCAGATGCCGACCTATCACCTAAAACGGGCGGATGGATCCGGCATCACTCTTGTCAATATCGGCGTCGGACCGTCGAACGCCAAAACCGCCACCGACCATATCGCGGTACTACGCCCGCATGCCTGGTTGATGGTCGGGCACTGCGCCGGTCTGCGGAATACGCAAGCCTTGGGCGACTTTGTACTGGCACACGCCTATCTGCGCGAAGACAAGGTTCTGGACGATGACCTGCCGGTCTGGGTCCCGATCCCACCGCTCGCCGAGATTCAAGTGGCGCTGGAACGCGCCGTGGCCCAGGTCACCGAACTTGAAGGGTATGAGCTGAAGCGGATCATGAGAACGGGCACTGTCGCATCGGTCGATAACCGCAATTGGGAGCTGCGCGATCAATCCGGCCCGGTGCAACGGCTCAGCCAATCCCGTGCGATTGCGCTGGATATGGAAAGCGCAACGATCGCTGCAAATGGCTACAGATTCAGGGTTCCCTACGGAACTTTGCTCTGCGTGTCCGACAAACCGCTGCATGGTGAATTGAAGCTTCCCGGCATGGCGTCTTCCTTTTATACAACTCAGGTCAGCCGTCATCTGGCGATCGGAATAAAGGCGATGGAGCATCTGCGCGGCATGCCGTTAGAACGCTTGCACAGCCGGAAATTGCGTTCATTTGACGAAACGGCCTTCCTCTGACGTAAAAAAGCAACGTTTTCCCCATATTTTTAGGGTTTTCCGCGCTACTATTCGTTGTGTTCGTCCACAATATCCCGTTACAGTTACGCGGTGAGGCCCTATAGATCGGGCACGTTAAGGAGACCAAGAAATGGCAAAGCCTATGACAAAGACTCAGCTGGTGGCTGCTCTCGCTGAGGAAATGGGAACCGACAAGAAATCCGCGAACGCGGCGCTGGAGGCTGTGACCGGCCTGATCACCCGCGAAGTTTCGGCAGGTGGCGCAGTAACCCTTCCCGGCGTCGGCAAAATCTACTGCCGCGAACGCCCCGAGCGTCAGGTTCGCAACCCGGCCACTGGTGAGACCTTCACCAAAGAAGCCGACAAGGTTGTGAAGATGACCATCGCAAAAGCTCTGAAAGACAGCGTGAACGGCTAAGCCGCGACGTCATGTTGACAGAATGTGGGGCTGCCGGAAGGCGGCCCCTTTTTCTTGCCGGGCGACCCGTTTAAGAAAAGCACACCGCCCACCCAAGGAGATGGAAATGGATCTGCGCGCCATCGCAATGGGGCTGACCTTTGCCCTGATCTGGTCGTCGGCTTTTACGTCGGCGCGGATCATCGTTGCGGATGCATCGCCTCTGTTTTCTCTGGCGTTACGCTTTTTGATTTCCGGCATCATCGGCGTTGCGATCGCGCGGGCCATGGGCCAATCCTGGCACCTCACACGGGAGCAGTGGCGCGCGACCATATTGTTCGGAGTATGCCAAAATGCCCTTTATTTGGGTCTGAATTTCTATGCGATGCAAACCGTCGAGGCCTCGGTCGCGGCGATTATCGCATCCACAATGCCGCTGCTTGTCGCACTGGCGGGCTGGGCATTTCTGGGTGAGCGTTTGCGCCCCTTGGGGATTGTCGGGCTACTGGCCGGATTTGTTGGCGTTGCCCTCATCATGGGCAACCGCATCGGCGCAGGTGTCGATCTGTTCGGAGTGGCCCTTTGTGGAATTGCAGCCCTCGCCCTGACCTTCGCGACTCTATCGGTGCGCGGGGCCACGTCGGGCGGCAATTACATGATGGTGGTCGGTTTGCAGATGTTCGTGGGTGCCGCGATTCTGTTTGTCGCCGCCCCGATTTTCGAAACGATCCGAATTCATCTGACGGTACCGCTGGTTCTGGCGTTCAGCTACACAACACTGTTCCCCGGCCTTCTCGCGACGTTGATCTGGTTCATGCTGCTCAACCGGATCGGGGCGACTCGCGCGGCCACCTTCCACTTCCTCAACCCCGTGTTCGGCGTCGCCATCGCGGCCGTTCTGCTGGGTGAGAAGTTGGGGCCACTGGATGCGCTGGGTGTTGTGATCACGACGCTGGGCATTCTCGCGGTGCAACTGTCGCGTCAGCCTGGTCAGGGTAGCAGTGCCTCGACCTGACGGGTTAGTTTCGGCGATGTCGGCTTGACGCTTGAACCAAAAGTAGCCACGACCTCACCTTCAGAATCCAACAGGATTTTGTTGAAGTTCCACTGCGGCACAAAACCGGTTTGCTCCGCAACGGCCTTGTAGAACGCATGCGCCTTTGGCCCCTTGACCGGAGTGATATCGGCCATCGGCAGTGTCAGGCCGTAGTTCATCTCGCAGAAGGCTTTGACTTCGCTTGCTGTTTCCAATTCCTGATTGAAGGAATCTGATGGGACCGCAAGCACCACCAAACCGCGTTTGCCATAGGTTTCATGCATCTTCTGCAAATCCGCGTATTGACCGGTGAAGCCGCATTGCGATGCGGTATTGACCACCAGAACCGGCTGACCGCGCCACGCCTCAAGGGACAAGACACCCCCGTCGATCGACGCAAACTCGGCCATCAAGGGCGCGGCTTGAACGCCGCGACCGATCAACAAAAGAACGCTTAGCAGCAACACACGAAACATGGCAAAACCTCCTTAGTATTAAGAATACGGTAAAAACCCCCTTCTGGATCAACCGCACATGCGCGCGAGGGGTTTGAAATATGATTTTGATTTCCGAAATTTTATGCCCAAATACTACTCAACCATTCCAATTGAACGGAGGAGCCATGTCCCGCTACACCAAGGACCCTGCGGTCGTTGCCGCTCTGTCCCCCGAGGCGTTTCACGTCACCCAGCGCAGCGGCACCGAACGTCCCGGAACCGGCGCATATCTGGGCAATAAAGAGCCCGGCATCTACGTGGATATCGTATCGGGCGAGCCGCTGTTTGCCTCGACGCACAAATACGAATCCGGCTGCGGCTGGCCCAGTTTCACAAAGCCAATCATCCATGAGCATGTGGAAGAGTTTCGCGACACCACCCATGGTATGATCCGCACCGAGGTCCGCTCAAAACACGGTGACAGCCATCTGGGCCACGTCTTCCCGGACGGCCCGCGCGAACATGGTGGTCTGCGCTATTGCATTAACTCTGCCGCACTGCGGTTCATCCATCGCGACGAGATGGAGGACGAAGGTTACGGTGAATACCTGATCCATGTGGAGGACATCCAATGAGTATCGAACGCGCTGTTCTGGCCGGTGGCTGCTTTTGGGGCATGCAGGATTTGATCCGCAAACTGCCCGGCGTCTCCCGCACGCGTGTCGGATATACCGGCGGCGACGTGCCAAACGCCACTTATCGCAACCACGGAACCCATGCCGAAGGGATCGAGATTTTCTTTGATCCCTCTCATATCACCTATCGCGATCTGCTGGAGTTCTTCTTTCAGATCCACGACCCGACGACACCGAATCGTCAGGGCAATGATCTTGGAATGAGCTACCGTTCAGCGATCTATTATGTGGATGACGCGCAAAAGCAGGTGGCTCTGGACACAATCGCGGATGTGAACGCCAGTGGATTGTGGCCCGGCAAGGTCGTCACCGAACTTGAACCCGTGGGTGACTTCTGGGACGCCGAACCCGAACATCAGGATTATCTGGAACGCATTCCAAACGGCTATACCTGCCACTTCCCGCGCCCCGATTGGGTCCTGCCCAAACGCGACGCGGCTGAATGACGCTTGGTCCCTTTCGGGTTCCGAAGGGGGTTAACCCGTGGCGACACGCGGTCGACCGCTGGCCTCGACGGTCAACATCGCCTCGACAAACACCTCACGCTCTTCCACGCGGGCGGTTCGGATATCGCGGTCGACAACCACTCGGATATCTTCAGCACCCGCCTCGCGCACGGCCCCTTCCGTCTCATCTCGGAGGATCTTTTCCAGCAACGCCAAAGCCTCATCCGAGGCGTTGAAGTCCTTCGGGCCGTCCTCCAGATGAACACGGTACTGCCCTTCGGCAGGCGAGGTAATGGTTCCCGACCGCCGCAGAGTCAGCCGCCCGACCACCGCCCCGATGGCGTTGGCCACGCCTGCATGTTCGGGCAGAACCATTTTGCAACGCAGCCGCTCCCCAACCGCCGGATAGTAGCTTGGGGCCGAGGCACCCAATCCCACCACATCCACATTCAACGCCGCATCCAGCGCCAGCAACCCTCGGTGCTGCGCCAATCCACGTTGGGTCAGGACATGCCGGGCAAGCTCCTTCGGGGGTAGACCGAAATCGTCTGCCTCTTCAGCAAAAGCAGTCTCTAACAAGGTCAAACTGGTCTGTTCTGTCAGTTGGTCGATGATCATCAGCGCCAGGTGTTCCGGTGTCGCCGCCAGCATGTCACCCGACCCAACCCGTTTGCGCGCAACCAGTTCCAGCGCCTTGCGTGCGGCATCTGCGTCCCACGCCTCGACCCGGCCAAGAACATGGCTGGCATCAGATGGCGTGATCCCCGAAACCTGAACGATTCCGCGATCCACCAAACGGTTCAGCGCGCCATTCTCCATCCGCGTCCGCAATAGTCCGCTGAGGGGCAGGACCTGATCGCCCAGCCGGTCCAGTAACGCCTCTTCCCGCGCACCGATCCCATCGGCATGCACCCCCGGAACGCGGCGAGCAAACCGTGTGTCATGCTCGCCCACCGTGGTTGAGCGCAGCTGCTCGTTGAGTATCGCATGCACCACCTCCGGTGCCTCAGACGCGATCAGTGAAACCGGCAGCACCCGCCGTGGCCCAAGGAAAACGCCGCCCTTCAAGCCTTCGGTCATGACATGAACCTGACTGTCGCCGCCCAAACCATGAGTCCGCATCGCGACGGCCTCAACCATTGTGCGGAACCCACCAACCTGCGCGCCCGCCGGATCAATCGCGGGCTTCCCATCGCGGATCAGCGCCACATCCGTCGTCGTACCGCCGATATCAGAGACCAGAGCATTCTCTGCCCCCGTCAACCACCGCGCCCCGACGATCGAGGCGGCAGGACCACTCAGAATCGTTTCAATCGGCCGCTCCCGCGCCTGTTCCGCGCTCATCAAAGCCCCGTCCCCGCGCACGACCATCATCGGAGCGGTAATGTCCAAAGAAAGCAACTGATCCTGAGCGCGCCCGATCAGCCGATTAATCATCCCGATCAACCGCGCATTCAAAACGGCCGTGACGGCACGCTTTGGCCCGTTCAACTTGGCCGACAATTGGTGCGAGCAGGTGACCGGCGCTCCGGTCTTTTCGGCTATGATCCGCGCCGCTTCCAACTCGTGCGCCGGGTTGCGTGTCGCGAACTGGGCTGCCACGGCAAAGCCAGAAACCCCTTTGTGAGAGTCTAAAAACGCCTCCAAGACTTCAACATCCAGCTTTGCGACCTCACCGCCGGCATGGCTGTGCCCACCTGCAACAACAAGCGCCGGATCACCTTTCAAAGCATCCCTCAGACCATGCTTCTCAAGATCGCTTTCCTTGAACCCGATATAGATCAAGGCCACGCGACCGCCCTGCCCCTCGACCAGAGCATTGGTGGCCAGCGTCGTCGACAGAGACGCCATCGAGATCTGATCCGGCGTCACCTGCGCCTCGTCCAAAACGGCCGAGATCGCCTTACCCACCCCAATCGCCAGGTCCGCCCGAGTGGTCAGGGACTTGGCCGAGGCGATCACCTCACGCTCATCCCGGATCAACACCGCATCGGTATAGGTCCCGCCCGTATCTACCCCCAAAGCCAGCGCCATCGGGTCCTCCATCTGTTCGCTGCAGATGGGTGTAGCGGTTTGGACCGACACGTCCAGCCTATTTGCGGCATTTAACCTAGCTGTTCCACCGCCCAGCGCGCGGCATCGGCCACAGTCGGATCGGGATCATCCGCCAAGCCCTGCGCCACAGCCCGCAATTCGGCCCGACCCGAGTTGCCAATGGCATAGAGAACATTGCGTACGAACCGGTCTCGCCCGATCCGCTTGATCGGAGAGCCCGAGAATTTTGCCCGAAACGCGGCATCATCCAACACCGCCAGATGAGCCAGGGCCGGAGCCTTCAGATCCTCCCGCGCCGCATATCGAATGTCGCTGGCCGCCACTGCAAACTTGTTCCAAGGGCACGCAGCCAAACAATCATCGCAGCCGTAAATCCGATTGCCCATCTTGCCACGCAGTTCTTCCTCAACCGGGCCTTTGTGCTCAATCGTCAGGTAGGAGATACACCGGCGCGCATCCAGTTGATACGGGGCGGGAAAGGCATCTGTCGGACAACTGTCCAAACAGGCACGGCACGACCCACAATGGTCAACTTCCGCCATATCCGCCGGGAGGTCCAAAGTTGTAAAAACAGAGCCTATAAAGCACCAATTGCCCCATACTCGGCTGACCAGATTGGTGTGTTTGCCCTGCCACCCCAACCCGGCTGCATGACCCAAAGCCTTTTCGGGAACCGGGGCGGTGTCCACAAAAACCTTAACCTCACCACCCGCTTCGGCAATCAACCAACGGGCCAATCGTTTCAGCCGCTTCTTGACCAGATCGTGGTAGTCCTTGTTCTGCGCATAGACAGAAATCGCACCGCGCTCCGGATGGGCCAAAACCTCGGTCGGATCATGCTCGGGCGTGTAGCTTTCGGCCAGCATGATCACCGAACGCGCCTCGGGCCAAAGGGCCGCCGGATCCCCACGCCAATGCGTGCGCTCCGCCATCCAGCCCATCTGCCCGTGATACCCGGCCCCCAAAAAGGCCTCCAACTGCGCTGGCACCTGCGGCACGTCCCAAGGGCGACACACCCGGCACGAGACAAACCCCTCGGCCAAAGCCTGCGCCACCAGTTTGTCCTTTAAACCCGATCCGCTCTTCATCTGGCTAAAAATATCCTCGGGGGGAATCGCGCCTCTGGCGCGATGGGGGGCAGACAGCCCCCCTTTGCCACCCTATCAGAAATCCAGATCGGCGTAATGGGGCGGAGGCCGAAATCCCGGCACCTGATCCGCCAGAATCGACCGGAACGCCGGCCGCGATTTGATCTTGGCGTACCAATCCTTCACCGCCGCGCTGCGATTCCAATCCACGTCCGAGATATAGTCCAGCGCCGACAAATGCGCCGCCGCCGCGAAATCCGCCAGCGTCATCTGATCCCCGGCCAACCAGCGACGATGATCCAGCAACCACGCCATGTAGTCCAAGTGATACTTGATCGCCCGCGCGCCTTCTTTGACGTTTTTGCTGTCCGGATAGCCCTGTCCGGTCATCTTCTTGTTGACCCGCTCATACAGAAGTTTCGAAGTCACCTCGTGATGAAACTTGTCATCGAACCAGCCCACCAATCGCCGCACCTCATACCGCGCTTCGGCGGTCTTGGGCATCAAGGGCGGTTCTGGGCGCGTGTCCTCGATATACTCACAAATCGCCGCACTCTCGGACATGATCTGCCCGTCCAACCGCAAAACCGGCACTTTGCCAGCCGGGTTTCGACGCAGGAAATCCGGATCTTGTTCCCAATACCGCTCTTCGACCAGCTCAACTTCGATCTTCTTTTCGGCCAGAGACAGCCGAACCTTACGACAGTAAGGAGAGAGGGGAACGTGAAACAAACGCGCCATGGACATCCAATCAAACCAATGAGTACCCCTCAGCTTTAGCCTCGGCAGGGCGTGGGATTCAATCCTCGAAACAATCCGCGCGACCATCTGCGCGGATGGTAGCCGCCCCTTGCAGGATGGCCGCCGCCCGCCTGCGGGTGAAAACCGACGGGTCCGTCACCGAGCGCTTGCGGGGCGAGGGCAGGATCGCCGCAAGCCGCGCCGCCTGCGTCGGGGTCAGTTGCGCCGCGCTGACACCAAAGTTCCGCTGCGCCGCAGCCTCAACCCCAAACAGGCCCGTCCCGGTTTCCGCGACGTTTAGATAGACCTCAAGAATGCGCTGTTTGCTCCAGAAAATCTCGACCACTGGCGTGATCGTAGTTTCCATCGCCTTTCGCACCCAACTGCGCCCCTGCCACAGAAAGACATTCTTCACCACCTGCTGCGTGATGGTCGAGGCCCCTCGGGTCCCGCCACCCTCCAAAGCGTCACGAATGGCTTCGACGTCAAAACCCCAATGCAGGCAGAAATTCGCATCCTCAGCCGCCACGACTGAACGCGCCATGATCGGAGCGATCTCATCCATCGTGACCCACTCGCGCTCAACCTTTCCAAGGCGACGCCACTCAGACCAGATCGTATGCGTGATCGGAGGGTTCACGACCGAGTACAGAACCACCAAAGCCACCAGAAACGCCGCAACGCCCAGCGCGGAATAGATCATCCATCGCCGGATACGGGACCAGAGCGACCGTGTCTTTTGCCCCTTGCCTGCCTTACTTTTTCTGCCGCTTTTCTTGCGGGCTGCTTTCTTTGCCATGGTTTTGCTATACGCCGCCGCGCCGGTCTTGGGAACGGCGGAATTCCGGATCGGCGGATTGGACCGCACGACTGTGTCCGCCGCGAAATACAAAAAGACCCGCGTTCCACTTCAGAAACACGGGTCCTTCTTGTTTATCTCTGCGCCCGACTTATTCGGCCGGAACAGCAGCCACTTCGTTTGTCAGAGGATGGCTGAGCTTGTTCAGCATCTCTTTCGGGCAGACCTGCAGGAAGTTCGCCGTTTCCACATCCCAATGCTGCAGGATGTCCGAGGCTTTCCGGCTGAAGGTTTCCGCCGCGTGACGCTCGATCAGGGACTTCAACTGATCTTCCCAATGATCGACGGTCACCGGACAGCTCACCAGCGTTTCCATGTTCATCAACGCCTGCGCCTTGCCCTCCGGATCATACAGATAGGCCATGCCGCCGGTCATACCGGCGCCAAAGTTGGCCCCGATATCACCCAGGATCACCGCGACACCACCGGTCATGTATTCACACCCGTTCGAGCCACAGCCCTCGATCACCACTTTGGCGCCCGAGTTCCGCACCGCGAACCGCTCACCCGCGCGACCAGCGGCAAACAGCTGCCCGTCGGTTGCACCGTAGAGAACGGTGTTACCGATGATCGTGTTGTCATCTGCCTTCAGCGGGCTGACCTGTGGTGGGCGGACGACGATCATGCCGCCTGACAGCCCTTTGCCGACATAGTCGTTGGCGTCACCAGACACCTCCAGCTTCAGACCCGGTGCCGCAAAGGCCCCCAGCGACTGACCTGCCGAGCCCTGCAGTTTCACATGCAGGTGGTCGTCCTGGAACGTGTTCCGCATACCGAAGTTCTGAACGATATGGCTGGAGACGCGCGTACCTACGGTCCGGTGCGTGTTCTGGATCGCGTAAGACAGCTGCATCTTTTCACCGTCTTTCAGGAACCGCGCCGCGTCGCGCACGATCTCGGCGTCCAGCGTATCAGGCACCGCGTTGCGGTCCTTGTCACGGTTGTAGACGATGTCATGCGCGCCATCGACAGTGATCAGCAGCGGGTTCAGGTCCAGATCGTCCAGATGGGCCGAGCCACGGCTGACCTGATCTAGCAGATCGGCCCGACCGATGATCTCATCAATCGAACGCGCACCGAGGCTGGCCAGCAGCTCGCGTACTTCCTGCGCGTAGAAGGTGATCAGGTTGACGACCTTATCCGCGTTGCCGGTGAACTTGGCGCGCAGGCTTTCGTCTTGCGTACACACGCCAACCGGGCAGGTGTTCGACTGGCACTGACGCACCATGATACAGCCCATCGCGATCAAGGCGGCGGTGCCGATGCCATATTCCTCGGCCCCCATCATTGCTGCCATGACGATGTCACGACCGGTCCGTAGGCCACCATCGGTCCGCAAGGTCACGCGGTCACGCAGGTTGTTCATCGCCAGAACCTGATGCGCCTCAGTCAGGCCCATCTCCCACGGAAGACCGGCATATTTGATCGAGGTCGCAGGCGACGCGCCCGTGCCGCCATTGTGGCCCGAAATCAGGATGATATCCGCTTTCGCCTTGGCCACACCTGCAGCAATCGTGCCCACGCCTGAGGACGCCACCAGCTTCACCGTCACCTTGCAGCGCGGGTTGATCTGCTTGAGGTCGTAGATCAACTGCGCCAGATCCTCGATCGAGTAGATGTCGTGGTGCGGTGGCGGCGAGATCAGCGTCACACCTTTGGTCGAGTGACGCAGACGCGCAATCAGGTCGGTGACCTTCATGCCGGGCAGCTGACCACCCTCACCCGGTTTGGCGCCCTGGGCGACCTTGATCTCAAGCTCTTCACACTGGTTCAGATACTCGGCAGTCACGCCGAACCGGCCCGAAGCCACCTGTTTGATCTTGGCCGACGGGTTGTCGCCATTGGGTTCCGGCACAAAGTGTGCCGGGTCTTCACCACCTTCACCCGAGTCGGATTTCGCACCAATCCGGTTCATCGCCACGTTCAGCGTCTTGTGCGCCTCGGGCGACAGCGCGCCCAGCGACATACCCGGCGTGACAAAGCGCTTGCGGATCGAGGTGATCGATTCGACCTCTTCAATCGGCACCGGTTTGCCCAGCGGTTTGAAGTCCATCAGATCACGCAGATGGATCGGAGGGTTCGATTGCATCTTGGCCGAATACTGCTTCCACAGCTCGTAGGACGCCTTGTTGCACGCCATCTGCATCATGTGCATCGAGGTCGCTTCCCAAGCATGGGTCTCGCCCGATTGCCGGGCTTTGTAGAACCCACCAATAGGCAGCACATCCAAGCCATTGTCCCACGCTTTGGCATGGATTTCCTCGACCTTGGCCTGAATACCCGTGACACCGATGCCGGAAATCCGGCTGGTCATACCGGGGAAGTACTCGGCAACCATGGCACGGCTAAGACCCACGGCCTCAAAGTTCAGACCGCCTCGATAGGATGAGATCACCGAGATGCCCATCTTGGCCATGATCTTCAGCAGACCCTGATCGATGGCCTCGCGATAGCGCGCGACGTTCTCGGTCAGCGTGCCTTCCAGCAGACCACGGTCAATCCGATCGGCCAGCGAATCCTCGGCCAGATAGGCGTTCACAACGGTTGCACCACAGCCGATCAGAACCGCAAAATAATGCGGATCAACACATTCGGCCGAACGCACGTTCAGCGAGCAGAAGGTCCGAAGTCCTTGCCGTGTCAGATGCGAGTGCACCGCGCTGGTCGCCAGGATCATCGGCATGGCCACACGGCCCTCGCCCGAGTTCATGTCCGACAGCACCAGATGCCCCGCGCCCGAGCGCACAGCCTCCTCTGCTTCGGCTCTAACACGGGCCAAGGCGTCGCTCAGCGCGCCACGACCGGGCTCAAAGCTGCAGTCGATTTCTGCCAGAGGAGAGCCGAAGGTCTCAACCAGTTTGTCCCACTGCGCGTTGCCAACAAAGGGGCTGCCCAGCACAACGATTTCGGTTTGGCTGCTATCTTCGTCCAGCACGTTTTTCAGGTTACCGAACCGCGTTTTCAGCGACATCACGCGGTATTCCCGCAAGCTGTCGATGGGCGGGTTTGTCACCTGGCTAAAGTTCTGACGGAAGAAATGGCTTAGCGGGCGGTACTGCTTGGACAGCACGGCCGAGGGCGTGTCATCCCCCATCGAAGCCAGCGACTCCTTACCATCCTCGGCCATCGGCGCGAGGATCTGCTCCAGCTCTTCGATCGAGTATCCCGCCGCGATCTGACGCTTGCGCAGCTCTTCTCCGCGGAACATGGCTGTCTCGGTCACGCCGGCCAGGGAGTCATCCAGATCATTGATCTTATTGACCCACTCACCAAACGGCAGGGCGCGGGCCAGTTTGTCCTTGATCTGTTTGTCCCGGTAAAGCTTGCCGCGCTTCATATCCACGGCCAGCATCTGACCCGGACCCAGAGCGCCTTTTTCAGTCACCGAGGCCTCATCAATCGGCACCATTCCGGCCTCAGAGCCCGCGATGACCAGACCATCGCCCGTCACCACATAGCGCATCGGGCGCAGACCATTCCGGTCGAGACCGGCACAGACCCAGCGGCCATCGGTCATGGCCAGAGCGGCAGGGCCATCCCATGGTTCCATCACCGAGTTGCAGTAGGAATACATGTCGCGCCACGCCTGCGGCAGCTCAACGGCCTGCTTGGACCAGCTTTCCGGCACCAGCATGGTTTTCGCCATGGGTGCCGAGCGGCCCGCGCGTACCAGAACCTCAAAAACCGAGTCTAACGCGGCCGAATCAGACGATCCGCCTGCGATGATCGGCTTGATATCTTCGGCATAGTCACCAAAGGTCGAGGACGCCATGCGGATCTCATGGCTCTTCATCCAGTTGATGTTGCCCTTCAGCGTGTTGATCTCACCATTGTGGGCCAGCATGCGGAAGGGTTGGGCCAGCCACCATTGTGGGAAGGTGTTGGTCGAATAGCGCTGATGATAGATCGCAAAGGCCGACTCAAAGCGTTCGTCCATCAGGTCTGGGTAGAAAACCGCGACCTGTTCAGCCAGCATCATGCCCTTGTAGATAATCGAGCGGCAGGACAGCGAAGCCAGATAGAGACCAGAAATCCCAGCAGCCGCAGCCGCTTTTTCGATGCGACGACGGATAACATACAACTCACGCTCGAACGTCTCTTCGTTCACGCCTTTCGAGTTGGAGATCAGGATTTGCTCGATTTCAGGACGGGTCGCGTTGGCCTTGTCGCCCAGACAGGTGACATCAACCGGCACGTGACGCCAGCCATAGATATAGTAGCCCATCCGCAAAACTTCGGTTTCCACGATGGTCCGGCAGCTTTCCTGCGCGCCAAAATCGGTGCGAGGCAGAAAGACCTGACCAACCGCGATCAGCTCATCCAGGTTGGGTTCGTGACCGGTGCGACGAATCTGATCGTAGAAGAATGGAACAGGAATTTGAACGTGGATACCCGCGCCGTCACCTGTCTTGCCATCCGCATCGACAGCGCCCCGGTGCCAGATCGCCTTCAGGGCATCGATCCCCGCATCAACAACCTTACGCGAAGGCTTACCATCGACGGACACCACAAGGCCCACACCGCATGAGGAATGCTCTTCCTCTTCGGAATAAAGACCGTTTTCCGCCATCCACTTGCGCTTGGTTTCCTCGGCGCGCACCCAATCGGCATCAAATTTGGTCATTCGCTGTCTCCTGCTTCCAAGGGGGCACGGATTGCCGGATCCCTGGTTTTGGTCTTTGGCTGGCGTTCTGGATCGAACGCGTATCCCTTTGGGAAAATGTTGAACTTCGACGATGGCAGTTATTCAGCTGCGACCACCGCCTTGGCATTGAACCGCTCAATGATGGCATCAGCGCAATCTCGGCCATCCCGGATCGCCCAGACGACCAGAGAGGCTCCGCGCACGATGTCACCAATGGCATAGACGCCGTCCATCTCGGTTTCACCGGTCTGGAAGGCCGCTTTGATGGTGCCCCAGCGCGTGACCGGCAGATCGGGCTGACCGAACAACGTGGGCAAGTCTTCGGGCTCAAAACCCAGCGCCTTGATCACCAGATCGGCGTCCTCGACATAGTCGGCACCTTCGATCACCTCAGGGGCCTGACGACCCGACGCATCCGGTTGTCCAAGGCGCATCTTCTGCACCATCACGCCGGTAACTTTGTCATCGCCGACGAAACCCTTTGGCGCGCTAAGCCATTCGAATACCACGCCTTCTTCCTCGGCGTTCTGCGTTTCTCGCTGCGAGCCGGGCATGTTGGCACGGTCACGGCGGTACAAGCATTTGACCGAGGTCGCGCCTTGACGGATCGAGGTGCGCACACAGTCCATCGCCGTGTCGCCACCGCCGATAACGACAACTTTCTTGCCGTCGGCGTTCAGTCGGCCATTGTCGAAATTTTCGACCGCGTCACCAAAGCTTTTGCGATTCGAGGCGGTTAAGAAGTCGATCGCCTTCTCGATACCCGTCAATCCGCTGCCCGGCATGGACAGATCACGCGACTTGTAAACGCCGGTTGCGATGATCACGGCGTCATGCTTGGCGCGAATTTCGTCAAATTTGGCGGCGTCCACGTCGCAGTTCAGAACGAACTCCACCCCGCCTTCGGCCAACAGATCATTGCGGCGCTGGACGATGTCTTTCTCGAGCTTGAAGCCAGGGATACCGTACATCAACAAGCCGCCCGCACGGTCATAGCGGTCATAAACTGTGACTTGGATACCGGCACGGCGCAGCATGTCGGCTGCCGCCAGGCCACCCGGGCCTCCGCCGATGATGCCCACACTTTCGCCGCGTTCAGCGGTCGGAACGACGGGCTTCACCCAGCCTTTGTCCCAAGCGGTGTCGGTGATGTATCTTTCAATTGTCCCGATGGTGACCGTGCCGTGGCCCGACTGTTCAATCACGCAGTTGCCCTCGCACAAGCGATCCTGAGGACAGATACGGCCACAGATCTCGGGGAATGTGTTGGTGGCCTGACTGGTCGCGTAGGCCTCTTCCAGGCGACCTGTCGCTGTCAGGCGCAACCAGTCGGGGATGTTGTTGTGCAACGGGCAATGCGATTGGCAATAGGGCACACCACATTGGCTGCAGCGACTGGCTTGCTCTGCGGCCTTGGCCGATGCGAATTCCGCGTAGATTTCGTCAAAGTCTTCTTTGCGGTCGTCGGCGGCACGCTTTTCAGGCATGACACGGTCAATCTGCACAAATTTCAACATCGGTTGCTTTGCCACGGGTCCGACTCCATGAATTGGCTAGGAAGCATCTCTTTATGAGATCGCCCCGGATATGAAAAGTCATATATACTGACCTAATTAAGAAAAATCTCAGCTGGCGCGTAAAATATTTGCTTTTTTCTTCTATTTTTATGTCCGATACGGACCTATCTATCATCTTTCCTTTTCGACACCACCAGAATACCCATGAACTCAAAGCAATTTGATGGCAGTGCGGCAGGGTAAATGAGTCTCTTTCACTTGATTCTCGTGGCGATCATTCAGGGGCTTACTGAATTTCTGCCTGTCTCCTCGTCCGGCCATCTGATCTTGCTTCCCAACCTGACCGGGATGCAGGATCAGGGCCAAACCATCGACGTGGCAGTTCATGTGGGCACGCTGGGTGCGGTTGTTTTTTACTTCTGGTCCGACGTCAAACAAGCAATCCGCGGGCTGCCTGCCGCGCTATCTGGGCGCACCGACACGGCGCAGGCACGGTTGGCGCTGGGGTTGATCGTGGCAACGATTCCGACAGTCCTCGCTGGGCTGGTCCTTTACCTGACCGGCCTGACCGAGGCGCTGCGATCCATCGCCGTCATCGGCTGGACCATGCTGCTGTTTGGGCTGCTGCTCTATTGGATGGACCAGAAAGGCCCCCAGACCAAGATCGCCGCCGATTGGAGTCTGCGTGACGCGGCCATCATGGGACTTTGGCAGGCAATCGCCCTGATTCCGGGGACATCCCGGTCGGGCATCACCATCACCGGGGCACGGAATCTGGGCTATACACGGGAAGAAGGCGCACGCCTCGCCATGCTTATGTCGATCCCGACCATCATCGCCTCAGGCGTGTTGCTATCCCTTGACGTAGCCCACCAGGCCGACGCGCAGCTGGCCAAAGACGGAGCGATCGCCGCCCTCTTTGCCTTTGTGTCGGCCCTGTTAGCACTCAGCCTGATGATGCGCCTGCTGCGCAGTGTCAGCTTCACGCCCTATGTCATCTATCGCGTCATTCTTGGCGCGATCCTGCTGGTGATCGCCTATAGCTGATCAGGTCCGCAAATTCTTGGCCGAGTTCTGAATGTCGTCATACTGACCTGAGGGGCGGAATTTCCACAGGTATTCGGGCAGAACAGCATCCAACGTAGTGGGCACAATCCTCAGATCCGCAAAGCCCTTGGCGCTGTCACCGACTACATTGTCTTGTCGAAGGTTCTTCAGCTGATCCTGCGTCAGGATCGGATTCGAGAACAGCTGGAAGCTGACGAATTTCAGAATATCCAACACACCGGCCATGATCTTGGCGGCAAAGAACGGCACACCCAGAATCACCCGGCGCCGATGAATCACCTCCAGCATTTGCTGCATCAAAGCCCGGAAGGTTTTCACCTCAGGACCGCCCAGCTCATAAATGCCCGAGGCCGCTTTCCCCAAGACACCCTGCTCGGCCGCCTGCGCCACATCATCCACATAGACCGGTTGAAACCGCGTCTCGGCCCCGACCAGAGGCAAAAACGGCCCGAACCGCGTCATCGCGGCGAACCGGTTGAAGAACTGATCCTCGGTACCAAAAATGATCGAAGGGCGCAGGATTACTGCATCGGGCATATGAGCCAGAACTCCGGCCTCACCCGCAGCTTTGGTGCGGGAATAAGCGCTGGCCGACTCGGCATCTGCACCAATGGCCGAGATATGAACCATCCGCTCCACGCCATTCTCGGACGCAAGACGCGCGATGCGTTCGGCCCCTTCGGCCTGCACTGCATCAAACCCGTTCTTGCCCAGTTCGTTCAGAACACCCACGCAATTCACAACCGCTTCTGCACCCTGCATGGCCAACTGCACCGAAGCGTCATCCCGGATGTTGCAAAAAACCGGTTCAACCTGACCCACAACGCCATAGGGTTTCACGAACATGGCCTCGTTCGGGCGTCGCACGGCGACTCGGACGCGCCACCCTTTGGCCGCCATACGGCGCGCGATGTAGCGCCCGACAAACCCTGACCCTCCGTAGATCGTGACCAGTTTCGACATTCGATGGCTCCTGCTGCGTGGCTTTGACGTAGAAGTAGCGCCCGAACCCCTTTGAAACAAGGCATCAAATCGCCGCGTGTCCTGCGAAGAAACCCACTGTGAAAAGGGGCCGAGCGGCGTGGTTCAAAAAACTTTCAAAAATCTGTCCGAATCTGGTTGACCCTCCCCGCCGCTGGGCTTAAACGCCCCCTCACGACACCTGCCCAGGTGGCGGAATTGGTAGACGCGCTAGCTTCAGGTGCTAGTGTCCGTATGGACGTGGAGGTTCGAGTCCTCTCCTGGGCACCAAATCCCCCTAAATTGTATCGATTACTCGCATTTGCGGCGTGGAAATAGCCCGTGTGTTTGGGGAATTCAGTCTCAGATCCAACCACACGCACAGCATTTCATGCCTTGAGCGTTGACGTCAGGGCCTCGCAAAGCAGTGCTCTGCGCAGGCCCCGGCCTATGTCTCAGATTTACTTGGCTTTCTTTTCTAGGTTTTGCCAGAACTTCAGCTTTTCGTCGAAGGTCTTTTCCATTTGCTTCGGCTTCGCTTTCGGGACGGCCTGTTGCACCACATGCGTTGCCTCGTGACCGATCAATTTCTTGGCCGCCGATGCAGTCTTGGCAGCTTTCGACACCTGAACCAGAAGGTCTTTGTTGGCCTTTTCGTCCATACATTTTTTCTTCTTCGCAGTCGAAATGGCCTTCTGCGCAGCTTTGCCTTGCTTCATCGCCACTGCAATTGCCTTTTTCAACGGTGCCAGTGTTTTCTTCGCGACCGGAGACGCCTTTTCCGCCTGATCAATAATTTTGGACTGCTGCACAATCGCCGCCGCGAGCTTGTCCGCTTCTTTCTCAAATTTATCCAGGCCTTTTTCATCAATTTTCATTTGGTTTCTCCTCAATCTAAGACGCTTGGTCGATTCATCGAGAGAATGCGGCAAATGCTGCCGGAGAGTCAGTGAAACCCGTCACACTGGCGTTAAATACCCCAGAACTGCGCCCTTTTGAGAGGCGCCACAGACTTACACTTTCATCTTTTGCAAAGCTGCTGCGGGCTGGAAAAGATCAGGCCGTTTGGGTCAGGCCTGCTTCTCTGCGGTCTCATCGACCGTATCGGCGTTCAGCTCGATCACCTCAGCAGGGACATCCTCTTCGGTCTCGGGTTCTTCTTCGGCAGAGGCTTTGTCTTCCAGCGCGCCCACAATCAAAGGCAACATATGCACACCTGTGGCTGTGGCGATCTCGGGCGTCTGAGGTGTCTGCCAGCTGAGCGTATCGAAGCTGCCGCAATTCTGGCAGACCGGGCCCCATTCGGGCTGAATGTCGTGACAGTTCTCGCACACCCATTGCGGCCCACGCGGCGCCGTCAAGGCCTTGGCCAGCCAACCCTGAACAACCGCGTCCGAGGCACCTTCGCCGCGCTCGATGGCCGCCATCAACGTGTATCCACGGGCATCAGCCTGTTTCTCCACCACATCCCCCAGCGCGCGACGCGCTTCGGGGAAGTCCTCGGCGACGATGTTCAATTCGGCCAGAATCAGGCGGGTTTCCATGTTCTCAGGGTGGATACGGGTCAGCGCGGTGAACCGCTTGATACGGTCCTGAGCCGACTCCTCCGGTGCAATCTCGGCAAAGGCATGGGCGAGATCGGGGTGGGGCTGAACCTCCCACGCTTTCTTGAGGATCTTGGTCGCCGCGCGCGGTTTGCCTTTTTCGATATAGGCCCGCGCAGCCATGGCGGCGGCGGGCACCAGATCGGGTGACAGGCGGTTGGCCTCGATGGCTTGTTCTTGTTGCTCGACGCTTGCTCCGTCGTCCAGAATGCCCTTGGCCTCGGACAGGGCCAGAACCGCGTCGCGCCGTTTGAACACGTCGCGCGGCAGGTACCCGGCCTTCAGCTTCGACGTCAGAGTCGACCGCGCTCCGGCCCAATCCTGTGCCTTGGTTTGCAGGTTGAGCAAGACATCTTGCGTTTCCTCATGGCGCGGCTTTAGCGCGAGGGCCTTCTCGGCCAGTTTGCGCGCGGTTTCGTCATCGCCCTCGGCCAGCTTCTGTTTCATGATACCGCGCACACCGACAAAGCGCGTTGCGCTATTGGTCACCAGCTTTTTGTAGGTCTCCGAAGCCTTTTTGGTGTCGCCCGTCATCTCGGCCGCTTGCGCGACCAACAAGTTGGTCAGTTCCGGCTTGTTCAGCAGTTTCTCGGCCTTAGAGGCCTTGGCCATCGCCATGCGACCCTCGCCCGATGCTAACGCCATGAGACCGTCGGACAGTGCCTCATATCCGCGCCGTTCGCGGCTGCGGTCGAAATGGCGTGACAAGGCGGTTTCATCGCCATTGAGGAATTTCAGCGTCGCGATCAGCAGGCCCAGCAGTTTGAAGAACAACCAGACGCCAAAAACCAGCACGCCCAGCGCGATCACCGATTGCAGCGGCCCCAGCGTGTATTCCACTCCGGCGACCGTGATCTGAACCCCGCCGCTGGTTTGCATGAGGAAGTGACCACCCAAAGCCAGAAGGCCGATAATCGCAACAAAAACAAGGATCTTAAACAATGACCACAGCATGGCAGGTCCTTCAGTTCGAGTTCAGGTCGGAAGCAAGCATATCGGCAGCTTCAACCGCCGCGACCCGGGTCTGGGCTGCTTGTTCCCAATCGGCCATTGCGGTTTGTGCCGCCTCTGGCAGGGATTTCAATTCAGTCAGTGCGGAGGCGACGTCACCATCAGCCAAAGCCGCCTGAGCACGCGACAGCACGGCATCCGGGCCATCCCCATCCTGAGGGGTCACCGATCGCGCGCCGGTCTGGCGTTGCAAAAAGGCGATCACGCCCGTGCCTTTATCCGCATCACGCGCATCCGCCAAAGCGGTACGCGCCGCCGCCGGGAATGAGGCCCTCAAGGACGACAGCGTCTCAACCCCTTTGTCCGCAGGCGCTGAAAGCGCATCCGGCACCGTCACACCCCCCGCTTGCAATTCACTCACAAGGTCCGAATAAGGCTGACCGGCATCCAACTGTCCATGCAGGCGGGACAGGATAGCGAGGTTGGTCGCGGCGTGCGCTTCGGCCGTTGCTTTAGCCTCGAGCGCCTGCGCATCGGCGACCATTTTTTCGACCTCACCTCGTTGCGCCGCCAGTGAGTCCTGCAGCTTTTTCAGTTCAGCTTCAAAAGCAGCGGTCGCTTCGGTCGAGGTGTTTGCAGCGATGGGCGCCTTCTCAAGCTCGGTCAGCCGGTCGGCCAGGGGCGCGATCTGACCCGTCAGAGATTCGACGCTGGATTTCACGGCGGTCAGATCTGCATCAACCGGGTCCAGCTTTTGCGACAGCGCCTGAACCTGTTCCGTCAGGCCCGACACGTCCGGCGCATCCGAGAGCTTCTTGGTCAGCGCTTCGATCTGGTCTGATTGTTCCGAGAGCTTCGATTCAAGCGCCGCAATCACGTCCGAGTTATCCGACCCACCAGACGAGATCAGCCCCGTTTGGGCCGCCGCAAAACCAAGGCCCGCGGCAATCACACCACCTATCAGGGCCGGAACAAATCCACCGCGTTGTTCCTGGGTCGGTTCAGCGGGTTTCTCAACGGCCTGCATAGGTTCCGACGGCTCAACGGACGCTTCGGCTTCGGCTTCGGCTTCGGCTTCGGCTTCGGCTTCGGCTTCGGCTTCGGCTTCGGCTTCGGCTTCGGCTTCGGCTTCGGCTTCGGCTTCGGAAATCAGGTCCTCATTCGGCGCATCTTCGTCAACAGGCGACCCTTCAGTTTCACCGCTTACATCTTCGACCACATCGTCTGATTTCGGGGTTTCCACCGGTTCCTGATCGGATTTCTTTTTGCCCGCCACCGTCAAATTCCCCTTATCGATTCTAAAATCACCAGAACTACAGACTGTTCCAAGTTAATCTGCACCCGGCTCTCTCTCAACCCGCAACGCGTGTTTCACAAGCTTTTTAACGGCCTTACGCATCTTCTTGGGCGTCGGTTCCTTGGCGATCCTCAGACGTTCATACCCCAAGGATTTAAGGGGTTCCGCCGTTGCCTCGCTGATTGCGGCCAGCCATAGCGGGGCAGTGCCCGCCCAAATGTCGGCGAATTGTCGCGCGGTGCGGGGTGAGAAAATAGGCGCGATCACTGGCCTGTCGCCCTCGGATGCGGCCTTTGCCTCGGGGCTGAGCGGCAGCAGAATTTGCTGGTACACTGCCTGTTCGCGCGTGGTTACGCCCATCTCGGTCAGACGCTCGGCGATGTTGCCCCGGCTGTGTTCGCCGCGCAGATGCAACAGCGGGCTTGTTGGTCTGATCTGCAAAAGACCGGCCACAAGCTCTTCCGCCGTACCACCGACCATACGCGCATCCCAGCCCGCGCCTTCGGCGGTCGCAGTCGTGGTCGGACCCACGCAATAGGCAGGCAAATCCCGGCGCACACCCGCCGAGGCTGCCACATTCACCGCATTGGAGGACGTGAATATCAGCCCCTGCGTCTCAGCCGTACAGATCGGAACCGCCAGCGGTTTGATTTCCAGAATGGGGGAATGGATGACCTCAACACGCGATCTGACGCGGGTCGGAAGCTGCGCAACAAACCTCTCCGAGGCGGCGCGAGGGCGGGTCATCAACAAATACAACTATCGGCGCCTTCGGCCTTGGGATTGTTTGCGTCCGCGCAGGGTGGTACCCCGCTTGGCAATCATGATGCAACGGATCACGCCAATGGTGCAAACACTTACCGTCCTTGGATTGGAAAGCAGCTGTGACGACACAGCCGCCGCCGTCGTGCGCCAAACCGACGGCGAAGAGGCCGAAGTGCTGTCGTCGATTGTCCATGGCCAAACTGAGCTGCACAGCGCTTATGGGGGCGTCGTCCCCGAAATCGCCGCGCGCGCCCATGCCAAGAAACTGGATAGCTGTGTCGTTCAGGCGCTAGAGGATGCGGGTCTAACACTGGCCGATATGGACGCCATCGCCGTGACCGCCGGGCCCGGCCTGATCGGAGGGGTCATGTCCGGCGTCATGTGCGCCAAGGGGATCAGTGCGGCGACCGGCCTGCCTCTGATTGGGGTAAACCATCTGGCAGGCCACGCCCTGACCCCGCGCCTGACGGATGGAGTAGCCTTTCCGTACCTGATGCTGCTGGTCTCGGGCGGGCACTGCCAATACCTGATCGCCCACGGATCCGAGCAATTCACCCGTCTGGGCGGCACCATAGACGATGCCCCCGGCGAAGCCTTTGACAAAACCGCCCGTCTTCTGGGCCTGCCGCAACCCGGTGGACCCTCGGTCGAGGCCGAGGCGCGCCAGGGCGATCCCGAGCGGTTCCGCTTTCCCCGGCCCTTACTGGACCGGCCCGGATGTGACCTGTCTTTCTCAGGGCTGAAAACCGCGCTGATGCGGATGCGAGATCAGATCGTTGCTGAAAAAGGTGGCGTGACCCGTCAGGATCGCGCCGATCTATGCGCCGGGTTTCAGCAGGCAGTCGTGGACACTTTGGCCGAGAAAACAAGGCGCGCCATGGATCTGTATCTGGCCGAGACCCCATCGGACCCGGTCATTGCCGTCGCGGGTGGTGTGGCTGCAAATTCGGCCATTCGTTCTGCATTAGAGTCTGTTTGTGCCGAAAAAGGCGCACGTTTCACCGCCCCGCCCCTTGCACTTTGCACCGATAATGCGGCCATGATCGCCTATGCGGGGATGGAACGGTTTCGCACAGGTGCGCGCGACGGCTTGGATCTTGCAGCGCGACCCCGTTGGCCTTTGGACCAGACCAGCCCCGCCATGCTCGGCAGCGGCAAAAAAGGCGCAAAGGCATGAGCGTTTCGGTTCTGGGATCAGGGGCGTTCGGCACGGCTCTGGCGATCTCACTGGCCGGTAGCGGGCCAGTCACCCTGTGGTCGCGCAGCGCCGAGCAGGCGAAAGCCATGCAGGATAGTCGGATCAACAAGAACCGATTGCCCGATGTCGCCTTGCCCGATGCCATCACCGTCACCTCTGATATCAAAGAAGCGGCGGCAAACGATGTCCTTCTGGTGTCTGTGCCGATGCAACAGTTGCGCCATGCACTGCAGGAACACGCGGCGGTGCTGGCCGGGAAAACCCTGGTTGCGTGCTGCAAGGGGATTGAACTGTCCTCGGGCCTCGGTCCGATTTCCGTGATCCGCGAAACCATTCCGGATGCACGACCAGCGCTCCTGACTGGCCCCAGCTTTGCGGATGACATCGCGCGTGGCCTGCCGACAGCGCTGACCCTGGCCTGTGCAGATGCCGATCTGCTCGGAACACTGCAAGCCGAACTAACCACTGCCAATCTACGCCTCTACCGCACCACCGATGTGATCGGAGCGGAACTCGGCGGCGCATTGAAAAACGTTATAGCCATCGGATGTGGCGCTGCCATCGGGGCCGGTCTAGGCGACAGCGCACGCGCTGCACTGATGACCCGCGGATTTGCGGAAATGCAGCGCTTTGCCCTGATGCGCGGCGCGCAGCCAGAGACGCTGATGGGGCTCTCTGGACTGGGTGATCTGGTGTTGACCTGCTCGTCCGAACTGTCCCGAAACTATCGTTTTGGCCAGTGTTTGGGTCGAATCGAACCTTTTGACACCACAACAACTGTCGAAGGCGTCGCCACCGCCCGCGCCATGGCCGACATCGCCAAGGACGAAGGTCTGGACATGCCCATCAGCGTCACAGTGGCCGACCTGAGCCAAGGCGCTTACAGTGTGGCGCAAGCTATCGAAACCCTGCTCAACCGACCCCTCAAGGAGGAATAACATGCTCATCGCCCTCATCGCCCGTGACAAACCCGGCGCGCTGCAAACTCGGCTGGACAACCGCGCGGCCCATTTGGCCTATATCGAAGAAACCGGCGTTGTATCGCAGGCCGGCCCGCTATTGGACGGAGACGCGATGATCGGCTCACTGGTTATTCTCGAAGTCGAAGATCTGGCCGCTGCACAAAGCTGGGCCGACAATGACCCCTATGCCAAGGCCGGTCTTTTCCAATCCGTTGAACTGATCCCGTGGAAAAAGGTGATCGGCTGATGGCATACTGGCTGTTCAAATCCGAGCCATCGACCTGGAGCTGGGATCAGCAGGTTGCCAAAGGCGATGCCGGAGAAGAATGGGACGGCGTGCGCAACTATCAGGCGCGCAATTTCATGCGGCAAATGGCAATCGGTGATCGCGGGTTCTTTTACCACTCGCAAAAGGACAAGGCGATCGTTGGTATCGTCGAAGTCTGCGCCGAGGCCCATCCCGACAGCACCACCGATGACGAACGCTGGGAATGCGTGGACATCAAAGCGGTAAGGCCGTTTGAAATTCACGTCACGCTGGACCAGATCAAAGCGGATGAACGTCTGGGTGAGATGGTGCTGGTCAAAAACTCTCGTCTATCGGTGCAGCCGGTCACTGAAGCCGAATGGCAGGTGATCTGCGCCCTGGGCTCGACTGAGGCCGACTAAAACAGAGGGAAGGCCCTGCACGGTGCAGAACCTTCCCTACCCCACGTGCTCCCTACTCACCACACGCGTATTGGAATCTGTTGGTTCTGACCGTCCTGGCCACATAAGGACCATAACCTGTTTTCTCAGGCAGCTTCAAACACCAAGTCCTTAAAATATAAATCAAAACAAAAACGCCCGCCGATGGGGAGGCGGGCGTTTGGGTGGAAAACGTAACGTTTAGCCGTAAACCGATTCTTTGCCGAAATGCTTGGTCAGCATGTAGTAGACCACCGCGCGGTACTTGTTGCGCTCGGACATGCCATAGGTTTCCAGAACCGAGTTGATGGCCTCCATCAGCTCGGGCCCGTCGGCCAGACCCAGCTTTTTGATGAGGAAATTATTTTTGACGGTCTCCAGCTCAACGTCCTGGCTGGCTGCCACGGTCGACGCGTCGGCGTCATAGATCGCCGGACCGCACCCGATGGTGACCTTGGTCAGCAGGTCCATATCGGCATCCATGCCGCATTTGTTTTTCAGATCATCGGCGTATTTGGCGATCAGATCGTCGCGTTTTCCCATAAAACAGTCTCCCTATCAGCAGTCCTGGCTGCGGTTACTCAAATCCTAAAAACAGGTGTCGGAAGCCTAGCCATTCCTCCTATTCCCACAAAGGGAAAAATTCCGTGCTTTCCCCCTAAGCGGAGGAGCGCCTTTGCCGCGCGCCTTGAAAGGCTCGATCTGCAAGGTCCGAAAACGCGCGAACCTTGCGCCCCGGCGTGCTGCTGCCCGCGTGAACAAAGGCAATTGGTGCAGATGGGGATTTCAACGCACCTGGCAAAACCTCGACCAGCGTACCCTGCTGCAGCTCTCGCTGAACGGCCAGACGGGATTTGACCGCCAGCCCCAGCCCCTGCACTGCGGCTTCGGTCAACATGTCCGAGTTGGAAACGGCAATACGTCGCGTGACGGACAGTTGCCCCTCATGAGTGTCGAAACGCGTCTGCCAAGGCAAACACGCCCAGCGCATCTTGCGCAGGTCTTCGACGGATTTGGGCATTTCGTATCGTGCAATGAAACCCGGCGCGGCGCAGATGATCCGGTCGTTGTCGCAAAGCTTGCGCGCTTTCAGCGTGCTGTCCGGCAATTGCCCGACACGAATGGCGCAATCAACGCCCTCATCGACCAGAGAGACATAGCGATCGACCGCCAGAAACTCGATCGTCAAGTCCGGATGGTCCTCTTGGAAACTGTCCATCAACGGCATGATGAACCGGGACAGGATCCACGGTGACAGGGTTACACGCAGATGGCCGCGCAGCGCCCCCTTGCCGCTTCCGGCCTCCAACTCGGCCTCACGCAAATCTGACAGCACAGGCTCGATCCGATCCAGAAAGATCAGGCCTTCATTGGTCAGCTGAACCCGGCGGCTGTTGCGGTGAAAGAGCTTGAGGTTCAGCACCTCTTCTAACTTCCCGATCCGATGGCTGACCGTCGCTGCCGAAATGCCCAGCGCCTTTGCAGCCGATCCGACCCCTCCAGTTTTGGCGACAGAGATAAAGGTCAGAAGATCGTTCACATGGTACATTCGAAAATTCCTAACACTGGTTTCGAAATTGAGCCAGTTATCCGCGAAAATTTCAAATGGTATCTGATCGGGCACATCAGAGGAGGACCCGATGAAATCGCTCTATGCAGCTACATGCGCCTTGGCGCTGGCTTTGCCCGCCGCGGCAACCGAATTGGAAACGTATCTTGAGTTCGAGAAGGCCGTGCCTCCGGGCAATCTGGCGATTGGACCCGATGGGCGCATGTTCATGTCGGTGCATGAATTCTACGGGCCCGAGTTGCGCGTGGTCGAAGTGATGCCCGACGGATCAACCAAGCCCTACCCGACCGAGGACTGGGCCCGCGCCCCGCAAGACGATGCGGATGGATTGAACGGCGTTCTGGGCCTGCGGGCAGATCGCGATGGTATCCTGTGGATGCTGGACGGTCAGGGTGAAAACCAGACCGGGCGCATCGTAGGTTGGGACACCAAGATCGAGAAGCTACACGCGATCCACTATATCGGCGCCCCGGTCGCGCGGCCGACCTCGTTCCTGAACGACCTTGCCGTGGACCGTGATCATGGTGCGATTTACATCTCGGATACGGGTGACGGTCAGAACTCGGCCATCATCGTGGTTGATCTTGAGACGGGCCGCGCGCGGCGCGTTCTGGAGGGTTCGCAATACACGATCCCCGAGGATACCCCGATGGTGATCGACGGGCGTGAGATTACGCTGGGCGGCAATCCGGCCAAAATCGGCATCAACCCGATCACCGTCGATCCCACCAATACGTGGGTCTATTTCGCGCCGATGACAGCCAGCGCGATGTACCGCATCCCCACTGCGGCACTGCTGGATGAAAGCCTTTCGGATGCTGATCTTGAGGCGCAGGTAGAACGTTATGGCGACAAACCGATCTCGGACGGCTCGACCGTGGATACAGGCGGCAATGTCTATATCACCGCGATGACGGACAATGCACTGGGGGTGACCAAGCCTGATGGCAGCTATGAGGTTCTGTTCCAGTCGGATGATGAGTTGCCGTGGCCAGACGGGTTCTCGATCGGTGCGGATGGCTATGTCTATGCCACGATTAACGAGTTGCACCGCTCACCCGTTCTGAACAATGGCGAGGATGCCTCGAAGGGGATCTACAAGATTGTCCGGTTCAAATCGCTGGCGGATGCGGTCAGCGGACGCTGATCCTGGTCCGGCCCTGTTCTGCGGGGCCGGTAAACCTACCGGCAATAGCCCCAGCCAGGGCCTTGCAGGTGAAAATGATCCGCGTGCAAACGGTTGAAATTGGGGCCTAAAACCACGCGGAACCAGTTACAGGCGCCCTGCCCGATCTGCTGTAGAAAAGCACTCTCGGGTCCCGGCGTGGACCAATCCTGAAGCAGGCTGAGCGCCCGCCCATCCGCCAGTTCCACCCCGATGATATCAATCGAATCCGCCGTGGCGTGGCTGCTCCAACCGCTGTTTTCACCCTGCGCGGTCCGCATGCGGCGGCAATTATAGCTGCCGAGATGGCGCAAGCTGCGCACTTGAGTACCCAACAAGTCCTGCGCGGCGGGTTGGACGACGTGATGCTCCCACATCGCCAAACGCAGGGCCGTCGTACAGCGGGTTTCGACCCCGCCCACCCGCGCACTGACCAAGCGGGACAGCTCACCCCGACCGGCGATGCCGCAGTTCTGGTCGACGACCAGATCCTCCATCTCCGAGAACGCGACACCGGCATCGGACAGCGTGGCCCGGCACTGCGCCTCATCCGCCAATGCCCGGTTCAACTGATATTTGGTAACGGGCGTGACCGGCGCGGTCAGGGTCAGGTCCCGCAGAGGGTTCCAGTGGTCGGGCAGCGGTGACTTGGGATGCGACAGCAGTACATACCCGGCCGACCCAACAAGAAATAGAAATACGATGATCGAAAAGAAAGACGCCGCCAGATACAAGATCCGGCGGCGTCCTGAACGTTTGGTCATACCCGATCCGCGATCAGTAGCGGTAATGCTCGGGCTTGTAGGGGCCTTCCGGCGCAACGCCGATATAGGCCGCTTGTTCGTTGTCCATCTTGGTCAGTTTCACGCCGATACGATCCAGATGCAGGCGGGCCACTTTCTCATCCAGATGCTTGGGCAGGATGTAGACCTTGTTTTCGTACTGGTCACCCTTAGTGAACAGCTCGATTTGCGCCAGAACCTGGTTGGTGAAGGAGGCCGACATCACGAAGGACGGGTGACCGGTGGCGTTGCCGAGGTTCAGCAGACGGCCTTCGGACAGCAGAATGATACGGTTGCCCGAGGGCATCTCGATCATGTCCACCTGTTCCTTGATGTTGGTCCATTTGTGGTTCTTCAGGCTGGCCACCTGAATTTCGTTGTCGAAGTGACCGATGTTGCCGACGATGGCCATGTCCTTCATCGCACGCATATGCTCGATGCGGATCACGTCCTTGTTGCCGGTGGTGGTGATGAACACATCCGCCGTTGCAACTTCGTCTTCCAGCAGAGTGACTTCGTAGCCGTCCATCGCAGCCTGCAGCGCGCAGATCGGGTCGACCTCGGTCACTTTAACACGCGCGCCAGCGCCGGACAGCGAAGCGGCCGAGCCTTTGCCCACATCGCCATAGCCGCACACAACTGCAACCTTACCAGCCATCATGGTGTCGGTGGCGCGGCGGATACCGTCGACCAGCGATTCCTTGCAGCCGTATTTGTTGTCGAATTTCGACTTGGTGACCGAGTCGTTCACGTTGATCGCCGGGAACGGCAGGTGACCGTCTTTCACCAGTTGATACAGACGGTTCACACCGGTGGTGGTTTCCTCGGACACGCCCTGAATCTGGTCGCGCATCTTGGTGAACCAGCCCGGGCTAGCCGCCATACGCTTGGCGATCTGCTTCTTGATCACCTCTTCCTCTTCCGAGCCGGGCACAGGGATGATGTCCTCACCTGCTTCGGCACGGGCGCCCAACAGGATGTAGAGCGTCGCGTCGCCGCCATCGTCCAGGATCATGTTCGGGCCGTCTTCGAACAAGAAGGATTTGTCCAGATAATCCCAATGCTCTTCCAGCGTCTGGCCCTTGATGGCAAAGACAGGGACACCCGCCTCGGCAATCGCCGCTGCCGCGTGGTCCTGGGTCGAGAAGATGTTGCACGACGCCCAGCGCACATCCGCGCCCAGAGCAACCAGCGTCTCGATCAGAACGGCAGTCTGGATGGTCATGTGCAGCGACCCAACGATCCGCGCACCGCTTAGAGGCTTGCTTTCACCATATTCCGAACGCAGCGCCATCAGGCCCGGCATTTCAGTTTCGGCGATATCCAGTTCCTTGCGGCCGAACCCGGCCAGCGAAATGTCTTTGACGATATAGTCCCCGGCCATAAGGCGCTCCATTTTTGCGGTCAATCACAGTTCCGGCTGCCCCTAGCATCCCTTGGGGCAGGTGGCAATGTGGATGACCGAAAACGGGATTCTACGCCGCAAAAATCAACTGGGCGTGCCGTCAACCTTGACCTTCGGAATCGCTTCAAAAAAATCGGTGCCAACGGCGACAATACAACTTAAGCCGTTCGCATGGGTCACCAAAACGGTGTAGCTACCCGTTTCGCGTGAGGTCCAGACCTCCATGACCGACTGCGCGCCGCGTGTTTTCTGCAAACCCCCGAAAACCAGCTCTTCCGAGTAGCTTTTCTGCAGCTTGTCAACTACATGCTCGCGCTCTGCACAATTCTGGGCAAAGGCGGGCGGGGCCGTGGCGGCCATGCCAAAGGTCAGGGCGACTGCGAATATACGTTTGAACATAGCAAACTCCTTTCGTTTCACTTTGTGAGAGGAGCGCACCGGGAGAAGCCAGTGCCCCCCTCGGTTTAAATGTCGGGATCAGTTGGTGTGGTTTCAAAGCACGAATGCTCAAGAAAACGTTGGCAGCTGGTGATCCTGACAGGTACATCATAGCAGAAACAATTTGGTTTTATTGTGTCCCACTTCACAAGGCATGGCATAATGGCAACACAACCCCGCGCATGGCAGAGGATGCTGTCGGGCCGCAGGCTGGACCTGCTGGACCCGACCCCGGTGGATATCGAGATCGAGGATATCGCCCATGGCCTGGCCTTTGTGGCGCGTTGGAACGGGCAAACGGCGGGCGATTTCGCCTATTCCGTGGCCGAGCATTCCCTTCTGGTCGAAGAGCTTTTTGGCCGTATTGCACCCAAAGCGCCCGTGAAATGGCGGCTGGCAGCTTTGCTGCACGACGCGCCGGAATACGTGATCGGAGACATGATCTCACCCGTCAAATCCGCCGTAGGCCCGGACTATGGCGCGCTGGATGACCGTCTAGCAGCGGCGATTCATATTCGCTTTGGGCTTCCTGCCGAGGTGCCTAAATCGGTAAAACGGCAGATCAAAAAGGCCGACAAGATCAGCGCCTGGATGGAAGCCACCCAGATCGCGGGTTTTTCCGAGGCGGAGGCGACGAAGTTCTTTGGTCGTCCGGATCGGGCGGTGATGGAGGGGCTGGAGATCAGGCTAAGGCCGCCTGTGGACGTGCGAAAAGCCTATACTGAGCGGCACTGCGAATTACTCAATTTGTTTTGCTGATTGAAGGCTAAGTAGAAAGTTGGAGAATGCTGGCTTTAGTTCGACGCCTCTTAGTCTACGGGTCCTTCATAGCGTTGAATTTCTGTTGCTTAATCATTTCAGCTGTTCTGTTTGATGGCTGCACTAAGTGCTATGTGGACTCGAACGCAGAGCGATGGTCGATGGCAGTTACAGCGATCACCATTTGGGTTTGGCCGTATCTGTTCTTGACTATTTGGATCGGAGCCAAAGCTTACTCTGCGCGATGCAAGAACAGACCCCTGCCGCCGCTCTTGGCTGCCTTTTTCTTTGGGTTCGTGGTTTACTCGAGTACTTGGCTAGTTTGGGCCGGAATCGCTTTGCGCTGCGGCAAGGACTGCTTTCCGCCGCATAGGCTGGCATATGTATTTGAAACGGCAGGCCATTGGGGGTTCTTCATAGGTCTGGTGGGGTTGGTTGTCTGTTACTTAAAAGAAAAGGCAATGGAGTAACCAATATGTCGCATTCAAGTAAGCTCGCAGACTGACAGCAAGTCCAAGTTGCAAACACTAGCGCGAGTTGCGCTTCGCCAAAACCCGCCGCAGTGTTCGGCGGTGCATGTTCAGGCAGCGTCCAGTGATCAAAACTTCGGTTGCAGATGCGTCTACAATCTCACCCAATTGTCCTAGCGATGTAGCGGAGAACCGGCGAAATCTTGCCGCACGCTGACAAGCCTCTTTTCACAACACATAAGGTCACCCTAAAACTTGCGTGTCTTCAAAATGGGCAGTGAAGATTCTTGAATACGGGCAAACGCAAAACGGACACAACTTGGCCGCGCTTATCTGGCGGCGCGCGAACCGCAATTGCGGTGGGGCTTTTGAGTCTAGTATCTGCCTGCGCCCATGGTCCAACCGATGTGCAACTTGATCCAGAACGTCAGTCAATGGCGCTGCAAGAGGTGTCACAAAAGCAGGCTCGAGGGCAACGGGTATGGTGCGTGCCCTACGCACGAAGCCTCAGCGGTATCGAAATTCGCGGCAATGCCAAGGACTGGTGGGGTAAAGCGCGCAGTGCGTTTGAGCGAGGCAACGAACCGGCTGTCGGTTCGGTCATGTCGTTTCGGGCAACGCGCGGGATGCCTTTGGGCCATGTGGCTGTCGTGTCCGATGTTGTTAGCGACCGGGTCGTCATCGTGAACCACGCCAATTGGCACCGCAACAAAGTGTCATTGAAAATGGGCGTGAAAGATGTCTCCAAGAACAATGACTGGACAATGGTCCGGGTCGAGAGCGTTCCGGGGCAATATGGCAGTTTGTACCCGGTGAACGGGTTCATCTATCCGAAGTCTGGCGAGTAGCCCGAAAGACTACCCTCTCAACAGACTAGTGAAGGCTCTGATTTTTACCGCGGGCTTCGCTTCGCCAAAATTCGCTGCAACGTCCGACGGTGCATGTTCAGCCGCCGTGCGGTTTCCGAGACGTTGCGATCGCACAGCTCATAGACCCGCTGGATATGTTCCCAGCGCACGCGGTCCGCGCTCATCGGGTTTTCAGGTGGCGGCGGCAGTTCGTCGCCCTTGGCCAGCAGCGCGTTAGTGATGTCTGTGGCATCAGCGGGTTTGGACAGGTAGTCGGTCGCGCCGATTTTGACGGCGGCGACGGCTGTGGCGATGGCCCCGTAGCCGGTCAGCACCACGACCCGGCTGTCAGGGCGCTTTTCGCGCAGCACTTCGACGACGTCCAGACCGTTGCCATCCTCTAGCCGCAAATCCACAACTGCATAAGCCGGTGGACGCGCGGTGGAAATGGCGCGGCCAGCAGCGACAGAACCTGCAGTTTCAACTTCGAAACCGCGTTTTTCCATGGCTTTGGCAAGGCGTCTCAGGAACGGCTCGTCATCATCCACCAGAAGCAGAGATTTATCGGGGCCGATATCAAGCTGGGAACTGTCTGCCATCGTTGAGTCTTTCCGCTATTTCATGCCTTTGGCTTTATCTAGAAGTAATAGCAGCGCGGGGCCAAAGGTCAAACTGGCTTGTCAGGACCCGGCTTGATCCAAAAAGCAGCCGACCTTGTCAGCCATTTGCTGCGCTGTGTCTTCACGTTTGAAGAACTCAAGAAACCCATCTTCGGGTGTGACCAGATAGGTGAAGGTAGAATGATCGACCAGATAGTATTCGTCGCTTTTGTCATGGGCTTTGTAGTAGGTTTTGTAGGCCTGGCTGGCCGCCCTGACCTGCTCGGGTGAACCGGTCAGGGCGATCAGACGCTCATGCAGGTTGAAGGCGTAATCTCCGACCACTTCGGGCGTGTCGCGATCGGGATCGATCGAGATGAACAGTGGCGTCACGGATTGCCCGCGCTCGGCCAGAATGTCCACGGCCTCGGCGTTGCGGGACATGTCAAACGGGCAGACATCGGGGCAGAACGTATAGCCGAAATAGACTAGCGTCGGCTCGGTGATCACATCCTTGTCGGTGACCGTCTCGCCCTTACCATTGACCAGTTCGAACGGACCACCGATCGCCGCCGCTCCACCCGCGATCTGGCTGGAACGGCATTGCGCGTATTTGTCATCCGACCCGGACCCCATTGTCAAAAGCCACATGGCGCCAAGGCCGATAGCAAGAACGACAGCTGCGAGAATAGCATACAGGCGGGTCATGATCGTTTTCCGTGTGCAAGGGGTTGTTGATCGTATCAGCCGGGACACCTATCAAGATGATCAGCCGATGCAACAGGACATAAGTGACCAATGGCAGAATCCAACCAGAGTTTATGGGGCGGTCAGGAACGCAGCAGCTGGATCAGGCTGCGTACCCTTATCCTGCTGCGCTGGGTGGCCATCTTTGGCCAAATCACGGCTATCACGGTGGCTCAGCACAGCTATCATGTGCAGCTTGAGGTCACGCTCTGTTATCTGGCGATCGGCGTTTCGGTGATCGGCAACCTGACGGCCAGCTTCCTGTTCCCGCAGAACAAACGCCTGACCGAGTTTCAGAACTTCCTGATGGTGCTATTCGACCTGTTTCAACTGGCGATCCTGCTGTATCTGACCGGCGGATTGAACAATCCATTTGCCCTGCTGTTGCTGGGTCCGGTCACGATCTCGGCCAATGTCATGAGTACCCGCTCAACGCTCATCGTGGGGGCCGTGGCGATTGCGCTGGCTACCCTTCTGGCTGAGTTTCACCTGCCCCTGCGGACCGAGATTGGCCTGGTCCTGCAAATCCCCGACATTCTTCTGTTCGGCAACTGGGCCGCGATCATCATCGCCATTGTCTTTATCGGGGCCTACTCGCACCGGGTCAGCTCCGAGGCGCGCTCGATGTCCGAGGCGCTGGCGGCCACGCATATGGCGCTGGCGCGCGAACAGAAGCTGACCGATCTGGGAGGAGTTGTCGCCGCCGCCGCGCATGAGCTGGGGACCCCTCTGGCGACGATCAAACTGGCCAGTTCCGAGTTGATTGAGGAACTCGACGACCGCCCCGAACTGAAAGAAGACGCAGCCTTGATCCGTGAGCAGGCGGACAGATGCCGGGACATCCTGCGCGATATGGGACGCGCCGGCAAAGACGATCTTCATCTGCGCCAGGCTCCATTGTCCACGGTGGTCCACGAAGCGGCTGAGCCGCATATAGACAGGGGCAAAACCGTGCATTTTGCCGAAGGTCCGGTTCTGGATGGGGATGTGCAACAACCTTCGATCCTACGCAAACCCGAGATCATTCACGGTTTGCGCAACCTGATCCAGAACGCGGTGGATTTCTCGCGCGAGAATGTCTGGGTCGAGGCGGAGTGGACCTCGGACAAGATCACCGTCTGTATCATGGATGACGGGCGCGGCTACCCCTCGCATCTGATTGGGCGGATTGGTGACCCCTTGATGCGGCGCAGACGGGCCGAAACAGACCAGCGCGCGCGCCCCGAGTATGAGGGTATGGGTCTGGGCCTTTTCATCGCCAAAACCCTATTGGAACGCAGCGGGGCGGATCTGGAATTTGCCAACGGCTCGGACCCGTATCAGCACCTCTCCGACAAGCCTGACCGCCGGGGTGCTATCGTCAAGGTCGAATGGCCGCGCAATCGCATCGACGCGCAACAGGGCGATACCCCGGTACCATCCGGGCGCAACCAGCCTATCCAGGTCTGAGTTAAGACACCGTTAACCATTTTCGCCTTAGGTTGCGTCGGGGTTCCGTAGTCGTAAGGGGAGAAGATGGCAGACTGGATCATTCTGGCCGCGATCAGCTTGGTCTCGTGCTGTTTTGCGGTCATGTGGCTACTGCCGCGTCGTGCCCGGCGAGACAACAGCTATGGCATGTTCACTGCAAGCTCCCTGTTCGACGCCGTTTTTCTGTTCGATGGCGACCGCCTGATCAGCCACTCTGATATAGCGTTGGCCGGTTTCGAACATGTTGCAGATTGGAGCGATCTTCGACGCTTGTTGCAGCGCGACTTTCCGACCTTCCCGGAAACGCCTGACCTCGTGCGCGATCAGGGCAATCTGGTTGTCTCGGCCATCGACTGCACGGTTGAGCGTGAGGTTCTATGCGAATGGATTGACGGGATCGTTCGAATCCAACTGCACGAACCGACGAGAGAAAAGAAAACCAAGCTGCGGGATCCGAATGATCCGATCCGGCTGGCGATGGATCAGGCACCCTATCCGGTCTGGCTGCTGGATCAGAACGCAAGCGTGCGCTGGTGCAACGCGGCCTATGTCGCCCTTGTTCGCAAGGCGCGCGGGCTGGATGCTGACTTGACCCTATCGCTGTTCCCAGATATCGGGGCCGAGCCGCTACGCGGCGGGAAATCCCGCGTCTCGATCGACGTGGCCGGAAGCGACAGCAAATTGTGGTTCGACCTTACTCAGGTGGATCACACGGAAGGCCGCCTGTTCTATGCGGTTGATATCAATGCGATTGTGCAAGCCGAAACCGCCCAGCGCAAATTCGTGCAGACGATGACCAAGACCTTTGCGCAGCTGTCGATCGGCCTGGCTATTTTCGACCGCAACCGTCAACTGGCCCTGTTCAACCCGGCGCTGATCGACCTAACCACCCTGCCGCCGGATTTCCTCAGCTGCCGTCCCAATATTTCCAGCTTTTTTGACCGGCTGCGGGATCAGCACATGATGCCCGAGCCCAAAAACTACCGGTCATGGCGCAACCAGATGAACGATCTGCTCGAGGCGGCTGAAGACGGGAACTATCAGGAAACATGGTCCCTGCCCTCTGGCTCGGTCTATTCCGTCAGTGGCCGCCCGCATCCCGACGGGGCCGTGGCGTTTCTATTCGAAGACATCACCGCGGAGATCACCCTGACTCGGCGCTTTCGGTCCGAGATGGACCTGATGCAATCGATCCTCGACAAGCTGGCCGACGCAATCGCGGTCTTTTCCGAAGACGGCACATTGGCCCTGACCAACTATGCCTATCAGCGGCTCTGGGGAACCCAGGATGAGGCCGGATTTCACAGTGAGACAGTGACCGAAGTCACGCGCATCTGGCAGGATCATTGCGTCGCTACTCCGGTCCTGGGAGAGATCCGCGATTTCGTGGACATGCGCGATGACCGCACCGAATGGAGCGCCGAGATTCAGATGCGCAACGGCACCGCGCTGGACTGTACCGTTGTGCCCATGCAGAACGGTGCCACGATCGTGCGCTTTGAGACAGCAACCAAATCTCTGGCCGCCGAACCCATGGCCCAGATCAGCGCCTGAACCGGGTTGCAGCCGCTTGGGCGCAGGTCCATTGTGGCGCCATGACTTCGGCACCTGTTACCCTCACCCTGCAAAGCCCTCAGGACACCGCAGATTTTGCGGCGCGTCTTGGCGCGACCTTAAGACCTGCGGATGTATTGCTGCTGCAAGGTGAGATCGGCAGCGGCAAGACCCACTTTGCCCGTAGCCTCATCCAATCACTGATGAACCCGCCCGAGGATGTGCCCTCACCGACCTTCACACTGGTGCAGGCCTATGACACGCAGATCGGCGAGATTTGGCATTGTGACCTCTACCGGCTGACCTCGGTGGATGAGGTTGACGAGCTGGGCCTGACCGAAGCCTTCGACACAGCGCTATGTCTTGTGGAATGGCCTGACAAACTGGGGCCGCTGACCCCCGACACCGCATTGACGCTTGCCTTCCAAACCGACCCGATTGAGACCGAGATACGCCACATGACCCTGTCTTGGTCTGATCCGAAATGGCTTGGGAAACTGGAGAATACTCTATGACAGATCGCACTGTGCTGGCCGAGGCCCTGATTGCACAGACGCCATGGGCCAATGCCACGCGCGCACCTTTGGCCGGGGACGCCTCGAACCGCAGGTATGAGCGTCTGACTGATCCGGCGACCGGTCGCACGGCGGTTCTGATGGACGCCCCGCCGGATCGCGGAGAGGATGTCGAACCCTTCGTCCGGATCGCGAACCATCTGCGCGCGGTGGGCCTCAGCGCGCCCGAGATTTACGTCGAAGACAATCAGAATGGCTTCTTGGTGCTGGAGGATCTGGGCGATGATCTATTTTCACGCGTTCTGACCAAGGACCCGAGCCAGGAACGCCACCTCTATGAGGCAGCGACGGACGTTCTTCTGCACCTGCATGAGGCCCCGATCCTGCCCCTGCCCTCATACGATCCCACATTGATGACCGAGCTGGCCGCTCTGGCCTTTACCAAATACGCGCAGGCCATTCTGGGTGACCACGATGCAGATGCGCAAGAGAGGTTCGAGCTGCGCTTTGCCGATATCCTGCTGCAAGAGACTTCGGGCACCAAAGTCGTCGTGCAGCGGGACTACCACGCCGAAAACCTGATCTGGCTGCCAGAACGCGAGGGCGTGCAGCGCGTCGGCCTTCTGGACTTCCAACTGGCGATGCTGGGGCACCCGGCCTATGATCTGGTCTCGCTCTTGCAGGATGTGCGCCGAACCGTGCCGACCGGAATCGAAATGCAGATGGTCAATCGCTATATCGCGGCCTCTGGTATGGATGACCATGACTTCCGCACCGCCTACAGCGTTCTCGGCGCGCAACGAAACCTGCGTATTCTGGGTGTTTTTGCCCGGCTGGCCACGGATTATGGCAAGCCACATTACGTCGATCTGATCCCCGCCACATGGGCGCATCTGATGCGCGATCTGGAGCATCCCGCGCTGATCCCGGTTGCCAACATCCTGCGCGACGCCCTGCCCGAGCCAACTGCGGAAAACCTTGCAAGGCTGAAAGCATCATGAGTCAATCCCCCGATGCCGTGATGCTGTTTGCCGCCGGATTCGGCACCCGGATGGGCGCGTTGACCAAAGACCGGCCAAAACCTTTAATCGAGGTCGCCGGACGCCCGCTGATCGACCACGCGCTAGCATCGGTGGATGCCGTTCACCCGTCCCGTGTGGTTGCAAACCTCCACTATCACGCCGATCAGTTGCAGGCTCACCTAGCGCCCAAAGGCATCCTGCTCTCGCATGAAACACCCGAGATTCTGGAAACCGGCGGCGGTTTGCGGACGGCTTTGCCTCTGCTTGGCACAGGCCCGGTTTTCACCATGAACACCGATGCAATTTGGGCTGGACCCAACCCGCTAAGCCTGCTGCAAGAGGCATGGGACCCGGATCGGATGGATGCGCTTTTGATGTGCGTCCCGATTGGTCAAACCATCGGGCATGCGGGCAAAGGGGATTTTACCGCCGATGCCGAAGGGCGGATCACGCGCGGGCCGGGTCTGGTGTATGGCGGCGTACAGATTCTCAAAACTGACGGGCTGCAGCACATTCCGCAGAAGGCTTTCTCCTTGAACCTGTTGTGGAACCAGATGCACGACCGCAACCGCCTTTTCGCGCTGAAGTATCCCGGCCGTTGGTGTGACGTCGGACGCCCAGAAGGAATCGCTCTGGCTGAGGGGATGCTGGCGGATGTTTGACACCAGCGCTCATCCACGGGTGTTTGCCGTTCCGCCGGGCACGGATTTCCCCAACGCGCTGGTTGCCGGGCTGCGGCAGCGCGCCTCCGGCCCGCCCGAGGCGTTGGCCCGCGCGCAATTGGTGGTCAACACGCGCCGCATGGCCCGACGGGTACGAGACCTGTTTGATAAGGGGCCGCCATGCCTGTTGCCTCGGCTTTCTCTGGTCACCGATCTGGGCGAAAGCGTTGATCTGGCGCAGATTCCACCCGCCATACCCCCGCTGAGGCGGCGGTTGGAGATGACCCAGCTGATCTCAAAACTGCTGGACCAACAGCCTGATCTGGCCGCACGGGCCTCGCTGTTCGACCTGTCCGGCAGTCTCGCCGCCTTGATTGATGAGATGCAGGGCGAGGGCGTGTCCCCCGACGCGATCCGCCAACTGGATGTCAGCGATATGTCCGGCCATTGGGCCCGCGCGCAGGCGTTTATCGGCATCGCGGATCACTTTGTCGATGCCAGCGATCAGGCGATGGATGCACAGGCGCGGCAACGTCGTGTGGTCGAAAACCTGATCGACCGCTGGCAGGAGGCTCCGCCACAACATCCCGTCATTTTGGCCGGCTCGACCGGATCGCGCGGTACCACGCTGATGCTGATGCAAGCCGTCGCGCGCCTGCCACAAGGGGCCTTGATCCTGCCGGGCTATGATTTCGACCAGCCGCGCGCCGTTTGGGACCGCCTGGACGAGGCGCTGACCTCTGAGGATCACCCACAATATCGGTTCCGCAAATTGATGCGAGAACTGGGGTTGGAGCATGACCACGTCCTGCCCTGGACGGATGAACAACCGCCCTCACCCGCGCGTAACCGATTGGTTTCTTTGGCTTTGCGCCCTGCCCCTATCACCGATGCGTGGATGTCAGAAGGCCCATGCCTGACCGAGTTGGATCAGGCCACGCGCGACCTGATACTGGTCGAGGCAGACTCACCCCGGTCCGAGGCCCTTGCCATCGCCCTTCGCCTGAGACAGGCGGCTGAGACGGGCCAGACCGCCGCTTTGATTACACCCGATCGGATGCTGACCCGGCAGGTCAGCGCGGCATTGGATCGCTGGAACATCCTACCCGATGATAGTGCTGGTCTTCCGCTGCAATTGTCTCCGCCCGGCCGGTTTCTGCGCCATGTAGCGGGCCTTTTTGCGCGCGGTCTGGAGGGTGAGGCGCTGCTGACGCTGCTGAAACATCCTCTGTGCCATGACGGGGGTGAACGGGGGGCCCACCTGCTGCATACCCGCGATTTGGAGCTGGACCTGCGCCGCCATGGCCCTCCATTCCCGGACCAAGCCAGCCTGACCGCATCCGCGATCCGCACCGAAGCGCCCGAGGGATGGGTGAGCTGGGTCAGCGCGCATTTCTGCGATCAGCAAGTCACCGGGGAACTCCCCCTGACCGAATGGGTCGACCGATTGCGTTCTCTGGCCGAGGCGATCTCGGCTGGACATGCGAGCGATCAAGGTACCCTGTGGGATAAGAACGCCGGCCAAAAGGCCCTGTCAGTGTTGACCAATCTGCGCGATGAGGCCCATCACGGCGGCCCCATGACCGCGCATGACTTCGCCGATCTGCTAGGCGCGCTTTTGGCCGGAGAAGAGGTCCGCGACCGCGACGCCCCGCACCCGCATATCATGATCTGGGGCACGCTCGAGGCCCGGGTGCAGGGTGCAGATCTGCTGATCCTCGGCGGTTTGAACGAGGGCAGCTGGCCCGAAGCCCCAGCGCCAGACCCATGGCTGAATCGCCAGATGCGCGACAAGGCGGGATTGTTGCTGCCCGAACGGCGGATCGGGCTCTCGGCGCACGACTTCCAACAAGCCATTGGTGCGCCCGAGGTCTGGCTGACCCGCGCCACCCGCTCGGACGATGCGGAAACCGTGCCCTCGCGCTGGCTGAACCGTCTGACGAACCTGTTGCAAGGCCTACCTGACCAAGGCGGCCAAACGGCGCTATCAGATATGCGCGCGCGGGGTCGGACCTATCTGAAATGGGCCAAAACACTGGAGCAAGCCCCTCGGATTGAGGCAGCGCATCGCCCCTCGCCCAAACCTCCGGTTGCCGCCCGACCGCGACGCCTTTCAGTCACCGAGATCAAGCGCCTGATCCGCGACCCTTATGCGATTTACGCCAAACATGTGCTGCGTCTGAAACCACTCGATCCGTTGGTGCAGGCCCCCGATGCGTTGCTGCGCGGGATCGTGATCCATGAGATTCTGGAACATTTCGTCAAGGACAGCGTGCTGGATACCGCTTTGCTGACCCGCGAAAACTTCCTGAAACGTGCCCATGACCTGCTTGAAACGCACGTCGCCTGGCCGACCGCCCGCAAGCTATGGCTGGCGCGGCTGGAGCGGATCGCCGACGACTTTCTGAGTGCCGAGGTCAATCGCCGGGGCGACAGCGGCCCGGTGGCGTTTGAGGCCGCGATGAAGCTGGTGTTGGAGCCTCTGGATTTCACCATCGCAGGGCGTGCCGACCGGATCGATTGCAACAGCCGAGGCGCGTTGCGGATTGTGGATTACAAAACCGGCGCGCCTCCGACCGAAAGCCAGCAGGCGAAGTTCGACAAACAACTGTTGATCGAAGCCGCCATGGCCGAGCAGGGCGCCATCGAAGGGATCGACCCCACCGACGTGGCCGAAGCGATCTTCATCGGTATGGGCGGCAGCTACAAAGAGGTCGCCGCTCCGCTCGCCAAAGAGCCCACGGACAAGGTGCTGGCTGAGTTAAAAGAGCTGATTTCTGCCTACTTAGACCCTGATCAGGGTTTTTCATCGCGCCGCATGCTGCACAAGGACACCGATATCGGCGACTATGATCATCTGGCCCGGTTCGGCGAATGGGATCGCACGGCCGAAACGCTCCCTGAGGACCTGACATGAGCGCGCGGAACGACGCCACCGAGCGGCAAGTGCAGGCCGCGCGCCCCGATGCCTCGACCTGGTTGGCAGCGAATGCCGGGTCGGGCAAAACCCGCGTGTTAACCGACCGCGTGGCGCGTCTGCTGCTGAGCGGGGTGCAACCGCAGCACATCCTCTGCCTGACCTACACCAAGGCCGCCGCCAGCGAGATGCAGAACCGGCTGTTCAAACGGCTGGGGGAATGGGCGATGTTGGGGGACGCGCCGTTGCTGGCGCAGCTGACGGATCTGGGCGTCGAAGGAGCAATCGACTCGGACCGTCTCGCGCAGGCCCGCACCCTGTTTGCCCGTGCGATTGAGACCCCGGGCGGGTTGAAAATCCAGACCATCCACTCTTTCTGTGCCTCACTGCTGCGTCGCTTCCCGCTTGAGGCCGGTGTCAGCCCTCAATTTGCCGAAATGGAGGACCGCGCCGCCGCTTTGTTGCGCGAAGAAATCATCGAGGACTTCGCCGAAGGCCCTCAGTCCGGGCTGATCGAAGATATCGCGCGGTTCGTCACCGATACCGGGTTTGACAGGCTGACCGCGGCAGTGACTCAAAAGCGGAACCTGTTCGCGCAGCCCTTGCAGCGCTCGGATCTGTTGCAGAGGTTTGGCCTACCGGAGGGGTTTGACGACGACACCCTGTCGGGGCAGGTGTTTCTGGGCGGTGAGGTTGACCTGATCCAATCCATGTTGCCTGCACTGATTGAGAGTGGCGGCAACAATGCCAAGGCCGCCGCGAAACTCGCAGCATTCACCGAGGCAAAACTGACCCATCTGCCAACGTTGGAAGGCGTCTTGCTGACGGGCAAGGGCGCGAAGGAGCCGTTCACCGCCAAGATCAACGGTTTCCCGACTAAAGCCCTGCGCGAAGGCGCTCTGGCGGACCGCATGCCACAGCTGGAATCGCTGATGCTGCGGGTTGAGGCCGCGCGCGAACAACGGCTGGCTCTGGTTGCTGCGCAAAAAACCACCGTTTTGCATCGCTTCGCCGCAGCATTCCTGCCGGAATATGAACGCCGTAAGCAGCTGCGCGGGTGGCTGGACTTTGACGATCTGATCCTCCGCGCGCGACAGGTGCTGAACGACCCGGCGGTGGCCGAATGGGTGCTGTACCGGCTGGACGGCGGCATCGACCACATTCTGGTGGACGAAGCGCAAGACACCAGCCCAGATCAATGGGATGTGGTCGAGAAGCTGGCGCAGGAATTCACCAGCGGGGAAGGGGCTAGGTCCGAGGTTGAACGCACGATCTTTGTGGTCGGCGACAAGAAACAGTCGATCTATTCCTTCCAGGGCGCCGACCCGCAGGCCTTCGACCGAATGCAGGCAGAGTTTGGGCGAAAGCTGCAAGAATCAGGCTCTAAACTGTGGGATTCGACGCTTGAATATTCATTCCGATCCTCCAGCGCGATCCTGTCATTGGTTGATTTGCTGTTCGAAAACCAGACTGAGGCCGGGTTTCACAAAGAAAGCCAGCACCGTGCGTTCAAGTCAGACCTGCCGGGACGCGTAGACCTCTGGCCCGTGGTGGAAAAGGTCGAGGATGAGGAGGATGGCGATTGGACCGATCCGGTGGATCGGCCCGGGTCGCGCCATCATACCGTCATTTTGGCCGAGCAGGTGGCGCAGTCTATCAAGCACATGATCGACACTGGGGCCACAATCCCCGAGGATGGCGAAACGCCCGGCACATTCGTGCGCCGTAAGGTTCAGCCGGGGGATTTCCTGATCCTGGTCCAGCGCCGCTCGGACCTGTTTGCCGAGATCATCCGCGCCTGCAAAGCCCTGCATCTGCCCATCGCCGGGGCCGACCGTTTGAAAGTCGGCGCCGAGCTGGCGGTGAAGGATCTGGCGGCACTGCTAAGCTTTCTGGCCACGCCCGAAGACAGCCTGTCGCTGGCGACGGTCCTGAAATCCCCGCTGTTCGGCTGGTCCGAGCAGGCGCTGTTCGATCTGGCCCATCGCCGGCAAGAGAAATTCCTGTGGGCCGCGCTGCGCAATCGCTCGGACGCGTTTCCCGAGACGCTTGCAATCCTTAACGATCTGCGTGGACAGATCGACTTTCTGAGGCCGTTTGACCTGATCGAGCGTATCCTGACCCGTCATGACGGGAGGCGAAAACTGCTAGGTCGGCTGGGGGCCGAGGCCGAGGATGGGATCAACGCGCTGCTCTCGCAGGCTTTGGCTTATGAGCGAACCGATATTCCTAGCCTGACCGGCTTTCTGGTCTGGATGCAGACCGACGATCTGGAGATCAAACGCCAGATGAGCGGCGTGGGCAACATGATCCGCGTGATGACCGTGCATGGCTCAAAAGGGTTGGAAGCGCCGATCGTGATCCTGCCGGATACCGGCAAACGGCAGGCCCCGCGCGATGCCGAGATCATGGTGGCTGATGGAACGCCCCTGTGGAAGGTTCCCGCCGATGTCTCGCCCAAGCTGATCTCCAGCGCCCGCGAGGAGGCCCGAAACCGCGAAGAAAATGAGCGCCTTCGATTGCTGTATGTGGCTCTAACACGGGCGGAAAAGTGGTTGATCGTGGCCGCTGCTGGGGATGTCGGGAAGGATGGAACCAGCTGGTATCGGATGGTCGAGGCCGCAATGGAGCGCGCGGGCGCGACACAGATAGAGGGGTCGCTGACACGGCGACTGGCCCATGGCGATTGGGAGGGATTGCCGCTGGTCGAACGCAGCGAACACGCCGAGCCAAGTCAGGACCTGCCCGCGTACTTCCAGCATCCCCCTGAGGATCCGCCCTCAGAACCAGAAACTCTCAGCCCCTCGGACCTTGGTGGGGTAAAGGCGCTGCCCGGTGATGCGGGACAGGATGAAGAGGCCGCAAAGCTGCGCGGCACCCGATTGCACCTGATGCTGGAACATCTTCCCAGCGCGTCTCGGGATGACTGGTCCATGCTGTGCGCTCGGGTTCTACCCGATATGCAGGATCAGGCGAGAGCCGAGTTGTTGTCTGAGGTCACCAAGGTTTTGACAGCGGATCACCTGAAAGCAGTCTTCGCGCCGGATGCGCTGGCCGAGGTCCCCGTTTCAGCGGAACTGAACGGGCGGCGGATGCATGGCATCATCGACCGGCTGATCATAACGGATACCGAAGTACATGTGATTGATTTCAAAACAAATGCCACGGTGCCCGACCAGCCAGAAGCCTGCCCCGAAGGCCTGTTGCGACAGATGGGGGCCTATGCGCAGGCGATAAGTCAGATTTACCCGGACAAGACCATTCGTACCGCCATCCTGTGGACGCGGACGGCTGCGTTGATGTGGCTGCCACACGATCTTGTGACGCAATCGCTGACCCGCGCCCAGATATCTTGACCTTACCCGACGCGGCACCTACGTTCCTTTCCCGAGCTTACCCCATTCAGGAGACAGAATATGTCGACCGTTGCCGTTACCGACGATACCTTTGATGCCGAAGTCAAGAACTCGACCGTTCCCGTGGTTGTGGACTTCTGGGCGGAATGGTGTGGTCCTTGCAAACAGATCGGCCCCGCACTGGAAGAACTGGCCGCTGAGTATGGCGACAAGGTGAAAATCGCCAAGGTGGACGTGGACAGCAACCCGAACGCAGCCGCTGCGATGGGCGTGCGCGGCATCCCCGCACTGTTCATCTTCAAGGACGGTCAGGTTGTCTCGAACCGCGCGGGCGCGGCACCCAAAGCCGCGCTGCAAAGCTGGATCGACGAATCCATCTGATCCGGATTGGTATGCGAATGACCAAAGGCGCCCCGAACCGGGCGCCTTTTTTATGATCCTTTTTTGACCATGGGGCTTTGATGGCAAAAACACGAGTACTTGTGGAATTTGGTATGGGCACGTCCCTGCGGCGTGAGGACTATACCGAGGCCGCCTTGCGCGCGATCAAGGATGCGCTGTGGCACAATTCGGTCAATATGGCTGAGCTGTTCGATTTTCCCAAAGAGGCGATGATCATTGATGCCGAGATCGGCGTGCAGCAACCCGATAAAGTGGACCGTGAGGCGTTGAAGGCCGTGTTCCCATACGGTCAGCCGAACATCACGGTCACCCGCGGTGGGCTAGACATCGAAAAACCGCACGCCGATAGCCACACAGTGATCGCAAACGCCGCCATCATCGTCTCTTTCGACATGGAGCCCGCGCTATGAGTGAAAAACGTATCATTCTTGAGATGGGCACCGGCAATGACCTCTATGGTCAGGATTACACCAAAGCCGCACGGCGGGCGGTGCAGGACGCGCTGCATCATTCCTCGATCACTCTGTTTTCGCGCTTAGGCGTGGACCACAAAGAGATGCGCGTCGTGGTGACAATTGGGGTGCAACAGCCCGAGGCCGTGGATTGCGATCTGGTCGCGCAGGATTTGCCACGGGGCAGGGCCGAGGTACGGGCTGTGTTGGGCGGGCTGGACGTCGAGGACAGTGATGCAGGCACCCGCCACGTCATCGCAACCGCAGCGGTTGAGGCCTATCTGCCTGATATGTCGGGCAAATACAGGCTGGTTTGAAAAGAAAAAGCCGCTCGGACGAGCGGCTCATCTTTACTACGGCTGATCTGAAACGGATCAGATGGTGATGATGTCTTTACGGGTCAGACCGATATCTTCCAGCTGAGCGTCGCTCAGTTGCGACAACGCTTTGCGTGTCTTGCGAGTTTCGTTCCACTCAACCGCTTTTTCGAAAGCCACAGTGAACGCGTCCACTACGTGCAGGATGGTAGCTGCTCCGAGCGGCGCAGTGTTTTGTGCAGTATTTGCCATTTGCGCAGTCCTTCAAACTGAAACAGCCGACCCAATGTCGGTTGTAAGCCTCATGTAGTGCAGGGGTCTGAGTCTCACAATTGCCAGTCTGGTAGACCCGATCTGCGTTTCTTGCATATCTTTTGGGCAGTTTGTGAACAGTTGCGTTGGCGCTGGCTCCGGCCCATATAGGGTCCCAGTGATGAACGGAGGCCCTGATGGCAGACAGCGATTTTCCCGGTTGGCATGGCACAACGATCATTGGCGTCAAGAAAGACGGCCAGGTGGTGATTGCCGGGGACGGACAGGTCAGCCTGGGTCAGACCGTGATCAAGGGCACCGCCCGCAAGGTCCGCCGCCTGTCACCCGGTGGATTCGAGGTTGTGGCAGGCTTTGCCGGATCGACGGCGGATGCGTTCACTCTGCTCGAGCGGCTGGAGGCCAAGCTTGAGGCCACCCCGGGCCAACTGGCCCGTGCCTCGGTCGAGCTGGCCAAGGATTGGCGCACCGACAAATACCTGCAAAAGCTCGAAGCGATGCTGATCGTCACCGATGGCAAGGACCTGCTGGTGATCACCGGGGCAGGGGACGTGTTGGAGCCGGAACACAACGTGGCCGCCATCGGATCGGGCGGAAACTTTGCCCTCGCCGCTGCGCGCGCGATGATGGACAGCGACAAGCCCGCTGAAACGGTTGCACGTGAAGCCATGGCGATTGCTGCCGACATCTGCGTCTATACCAACGGCAATCTGACGGTCGAGACGATCTAGGGCGTTCTGCGTTTCACCAAAACACTGTATCGAAATGCGCGCTCGACCGAGGGGAAAAGCAGCGTATTCCGACTCAAATCAAACGCAAAGCTGCCTCAAGCTAACAGCGCCTTGATCTCTTTCCCTTTCCAGCGGCGGTGCATTCCGATCAGGCCGAAGATCGCGGCGATGATCACGATGTAGTAGGGCACGCGGATGTCGATGCTCATCAGCCCGCCGCCGATCAGAGACATGACCCCTCCGGCCAGGCAGAAGACTGCGGTGGTCACGCCCATGACCCAACCCTGATCCGCCTCACTGACGCTGGATGAAAACAAACCCAAAAGGGTTGGGTATGAAACACCGAAAAAGAAGTAGAAGAAGAAAACCGGAATGTAACTCAACGCACCGCTGGGGCTGAAGGCGAACGCAAGCCCGCAGATCACCATCGTGATCAGTGAGACATAGATGATCTTGTGCTTGCTGAACCTCTCTTGCGCGGGTTTCACAAGGAAGGTGCTGGAAAAGGCCAGCGCAAAGCCGATGACGACCATGGCCATACTGCCTCCGATCACGCCATAACCGAAACGGCTGGTCAGGAAATTGTCGACGAACACATAAAAGGTGACGTTGGCGATCATGAAGAACGAGTAGACCGGCAGAATTTTCAGGACCATCGGGTGACCGCGCACAGCGATCAGGCTGTCGGTGATATCGCGCGGACGAAAGACAAAGGGCGCGCGTTCGCTGCGGGTGTCCTTGAAGAAGGCCAGCACGAGGAAAATGGCGATCAGCACCAGAACGAAGGCACCGTAGAAGGGTGTTCTCAGCGTGGCAAAGCTGCCCAGTAGGGCAGAGTCCGACAGGACGGCGCCGATGATCGGCCCTCCGACAAGGCCAAAGCTGACGCCGGTCACGATATACCCCATATTGCGGTCACGATCGGCAGCATCGGTGCTACCGTCAATCATCGCCGCTTGAGCGATGGGCTGATTGCCAGCCGTAAAACCAGTGATCGACCGGCCCAGGATCAGCAGCAACAGACTATCGAGGTAGAGCGAGGCGATCGTAATCGTGTAGCCTGCCAACGCTCCGCCCAGACAGACCAGAAGCGCGTTCTTGCGCCCAATGGAATCCGAGACTTTCGAGACGTAAACGACCCCCAGAAACCACGACAGGAAGAAACACCCAATCACCAGCCCATAGTAGAAATGGCGACGGCCGTCGGGTGTGCCTTCAGGCAGAAAACCGGATTTCGTCTCCATGATCAGAGAGTTGATGATCGGAAAGACAAGCCCCTGTCCGATCAGGTCCACAAACACCACAAACAGCAGGGTGATCTTGGCAATCTTGGTCATGAAAAACGCCCCCGGTTCCAATAACTTGGGGCGAGTGTAACAGACAGTTGTGCCGTTACCTAACGATGTGTCAGAGGCCGGAGAACCCGACCTCTGACGGCGCGATTACTTCAGCGATGCTACGCCCAGAGGTACTCCGGCGACCTCGCACCAGATGTATACTTCGTTGTATCCCGACACATCCATGGTCGGCGGGACTGCATAGGATTGCTTACCTGCAAGGTGCAGCAGCGCCCCGAGTTTGCTGTCAGGGGCGTAAGTGCCGTCTTTCCCAAATGCGACGCGCGGGTCGGGGCCGTTGTCCAGCGAAAAGTCCTCGCCCAGTTCAACGATGTAGCGGTCGCCATCCTTGACCAGTTTTACCGAACCGGTGGTGATGTGGTTCGAGCGGCCCTCGAACGTGCCTTTCTTTTTGGCTCCACCGGCCACAGCAGCAGTGGTGCCGGCCAGTGTTAGGGCAGCGCCGGTGGCAGCAGCTTTCACGAAAAGAGAACGACGAGTCATCATGATCAGGTATCTCCATAAGATAGATACGGGCCTGTTTGCCCGTCGCCATTTTTTATGCCGTACGCGGCCCTCGCATGGCGATTCACATCCTCACGAAATTCCGTGTGTGTTCTGTGAGTTGTCGTGATGTTGTCGTGATCGGCTTGTGTTTTCGCGACGTATGATTAGGTTCCGCTTCGAAACAGACGGATAAAACACATATGACCGACCTGACCCCGCGCGAGATTGTCTCGGAACTGGACCGCTTCATCATCGGGCAAAAAGACGCCAAGCGCGCAGTGGCCGTGGCCTTGCGCAACCGCTGGCGACGCAAGCAGTTGGCCGATGATATCCGGGATGAAGTCTACCCCAAGAACATCCTGATGATCGGGCCCACCGGCGTCGGAAAAACCGAGATCAGCCGCCGTCTGGCCAAACTGGCCCGTGCGCCCTTCATCAAAGTCGAGGCCACCAAGTTCACTGAAGTCGGCTATGTCGGCCGTGACGTGGAACAGATCGTGCGCGATCTGGCCGACGCAGCGATCATTCAGACCCGCGAATACATGCGTGAGGATGTGAAGGCTCGCGCCCATCAGGCCGCCGAGGATCGCGTGATCGAAGCCATTGCTGGCACCGATGCCCGCGAAGCGACCCGTGAAATGTTCCGCAAGAAGTTAAAATCGGGTGAGTTGGACGACACAGAGATCGAGCTGGAGCTGTCTGACACCTCAAACCCGATGCCAATGTTCGACCTACCCGGCCAGCCCGGCAGCCAGATGGGCATGATGAATCTGGGCGATATCTTCGGCAAGGCGTTTGGCGGCCGCACGGTGAAAAAGAAAGTGACCGTGGCCGAAAGCTATGACCTGTTGATCGGGGAAGAGGCCGACAAGCTGCTGGACGACGAAACCGTCAACCGCGTGGCGCTGGAGTCGGTCGAACAGAACGGCATCGTGTTTCTGGACGAGATCGACAAGGTTTGCGCCCGCTCAGACGCGCGCGGCGGCGATGTCAGCCGGGAAGGGGTCCAGCGCGACCTTCTGCCTCTGATCGAGGGCACCACTGTGTCCACCAAACATGGCCCGGTGAAAACCGACCACATCCTGTTTATTGCCTCGGGTGCGTTCCACATCGCGAAACCCTCGGACCTGCTGCCGGAACTCCAGGGCCGTTTGCCGATCCGAGTGGAGCTGCGCGCGCTGACAGAAGAGGATTTCGTCCGCATCCTGACCGAAACGGACAACGCGCTGACCCTCCAATACAGCGCCCTTATGGGCACCGAAGAGGTTACCGTCAGCTTCACCGATGACGGCATCGCGGCGTTGGCCAAGATCGCTGCGGATGTGAACCAGACCGTTGAAAACATCGGCGCCCGGCGGCTTTACACAGTGATGGAGCGTGTGTTTGAAGAACTCTCGTTCACCGCGCCCGATCAGGCCGGGACCGAGATCACGGTGAACGCGCAATTCGTGGATGACAATCTGGGTGAGTTGACGAAATCAACCGACCTCAGCCGTTACGTATTGTAACAAATCCAGCTGTATTTCGCCGCCGATTTGGCGGCGAATTTTCGTTCCGGCTGGACCTCGCACCAGAAACTGGTAACCGTGACTCAAACTCTGTTTCTTTGAGGGTTGAGCCGTGTTGCGTTTGAGTATTGCCTTTCTTGCTGTTGCTACACTGAGCGCTTGCGTCGACAGAACTGCGCAGGTGACAGTGCCGTCCGCGTTGAATGTGGGATCCGCAGAAACCGTCTACGCGGCCACAACCCGGGGGCGGAACCCCGACGGAACGTTTAACGCCGACCGGGGTGAGCGGGTTCAGTACCACAAAATGACGGTCTCAATCCCGCCAAACCACACGCCAGGCACGTTGGAGTTTTCTTACGCAAACCCCAATCCGGAAAAGCAGTTTGTTTTGGCCAACACCACGGACCTGTCCGGCCCGCGTGAGTTGGCAAACCAGCTGCGCGGAGAAGATGATGTGTCGATCTTCGTGCACGGGTATAACTCGACCCATACCGAGACCGCGTTTCGCGCGGCGCAGTTGGCGCATGATCTTGATATTCCCGGATCGGTCCTGATTTACTCCTGGCCCAGTCAGGCGCGCGGGGCAGGGTATGCCTATGATCTGGACAGCATGTTGTTTGCCCGCGACGGGTTAGAGAAGACAATCCGGGATCTGAAATCCATCGGCGTGAAACGGGTTGTGCTGGTCGCCCACTCTATGGGCGGTGCCCTGTCGATGGAGATGATGCGTCAGGCCGAGCTTCGGTCCCCCGGCTGGTCACGGCGCAACCTTGATGGCGTGTTCCTGATCTCGCCCGATCTGGATATTGACGTGTTTCGTTCGCAAATGGACAGCATCAAAACTCCGCCCGATCCCTTTGTCGTGATGGTATCGCAAAAGGACAAGATCCTGAATATCTCGGCCCGGATTCGCGGTACACCGGGGAGTGAACGGCTGGGTAATATCAGCACCATCGAGGCGCTGGCCGACTATCCGATCGAAGTGATTGACGCGACCGCTTTCAACAGCGATGCCGAGTCATCACATTTCGTTGCTGCAACCTCACCCGCCTTGCTGTCGCTGCTCAGTTCGGCCCGGCGTGTTGGAAACACCCTTGGAAATCGACGCCGGGGCATCGATTATTTGATCCCGAACAGTCAACGCAACCCCTCGGGTGCGACCGAGGTTGTTCTGTCTGAGACCGGGCAGGCGCAGGTCGCTACTCAGTAGGTGTCTAGGGCTTGCTGGAGGGTCTCAAACCTTCTCTGTCGGCGGGCCGAGCCTAGCGGACCCGTCTCAGATAGACATAGTAGGCACCATCCCCACCGTGACTGATATGCGCAGGTGTCACCTGCATCACCGCTTGCGCCAGAGGCGGGATCGAAAGCCAATGCGGCACCTGATTGCGCAACACACCGCGCGGGGTCGGGATCGGGCCTGGCTCATCACGGTCTTTTCCCTTGCCAGTGATCACCAGAACCAGACGTTTACCCTGCGCCTGCGCTGTAAGCACAAATCGCACAAGTGCCGGATGCGCGGTGTCTATCCGCATCCCGTGCAGGTCCAGCTTGCCCTCGGGTTTGAGCTTGCCACGCTTCATGCGGCCAAAGGCCTTGGTGTCCATCTGAACGGGGGCAGCGCGCAGCGCCTCGGTGATCGACGGTTTCAAACGGTTGGAAGAAGGCTTGGGAGGTTTGTTCTGCCCCAGCTCAAACGCTTCAATCCGGGGTTTTGGTAGTTTCTTGGGCGTGGGTTTGGGCAGAGTTGTCGGATGCACGGTCTGAGGGATCTCAGGGTGCAGCCGCTCAGCCTGTTTGGCGACCTTGCGCCACAGCTCGATCTCATCGCTGGTCAGTTTGCGCCGGGTCATCAGTAGTCATCCGTCGCCATGGCAAAGGCACGCTGAATCGGCAGCAGCACAACCATGCGACCGGGGTCCTTCAAGCGGCCGGCAGCTTGCCCGGCATCGTCACCCGTTCCAAAGAAGATATCGGCCCGCTGCGCACCCTTGATCGCCGCGCCGGTATCCTGCGCGATCATCAGGCGGCGCAAGGGCTTCTTGCCGTCTTTCTCAACCCAGACTGGAGCACCGAGCGGCGTATAGGCAGGATCGGCCGCGATGCTGCGCATGGTCGTGATTGAGCGGTTCATTGCACCCAAAGGCCCCAGTTCTGGCGCGACGCGGCTCACCTCGCGGAAGAACACGTATGAAGGGTTGTGAAACAAGAGCTCTGCCCCAGCTTCGGGGTTCTTGCGTACCCAGGCCTGGATCATCTGCGCGCTGACCGCATGGGCACCCAAAGCGCCGCGCCGGACCAGCTCAACCCCGATGGAACGGTAGGGCTGCCCGTTCGCGCCACCATATCCCACACGCAAGGCACCGCCGTCCGGCAGTCGCACCCGGCCAGAGCCCTGAATTTGCAGAAAGAACAGCTCAACCGGGTCATCGACCCAGGCGATCTCAAGCCCGCGGCCCTGCATCACGTCGCTGGTCAGGATCTCGCGCCGGCTGAGCCACGGCCCGTCCCGCGCCTCGGGCGGCATCTTGTAGATCGGATACTTGAAACGATCCGTCCGGGTTCTGGAGCCGTCAAGCTCTGGCTCAAAATACCCGGTAAAAAGACCGTCCTTACCATCTTCGACCAAAACGGGCCGGAAGAAGAGTTCAAAGAAAGACCGCGCGGCATCCCCCTCATAGGTCCGGGCGACACCGCAAAGCGCACGCCAATCCGGGTCGTTCAGATCGCCGCAAGTGTTCAGAAAAACGGAAAGGGCCGCGCCGTGGTCATCCTCGGCCCAGCCCTGCAAGTCGTCAAACGACAGAACGGATCGCGTCGCCTCGGCTCCGGCGGCGCTGGCAGTGGTCATCGCACCCACCAGAATAAGCGACCGGAGCGTGGCAATCATGCGTCCGTGGCAACAAGCAGCCAGTTTGGATCGTCCTTGCCCATCACGCGGGCAAAGGTCCAGCTGTCCTTTTGGCGTTTCACGGTATTCGGGTTGCCTTCGATGATGTCACCACCACGATCCCGCACAACCGAGGTCAGCTCACCAATGAACTTCATGGTGATTTCGGCCTCGTTGGTGTCTTTGTCAAAGGAGACATCGGTCAGGGTGGTTTCGCGCACGCCGATGAACTCAGCCTCGATCGTCAGGCCTTGATCTTCACGCGCGGATACGACTGAGACAAAGGTTTCGAACACGTCTTCGGCAAGGAAGGGCTGGATCTCGTCCAAATTGCCCTTCTCAAAACCCATCACGATCATCTCATAGGCACCACGGGCGCCCTGAACAAATTCACTGACCGAGAAGCTGGGCTCAACCCGCTTCATCGCAGCCAGGGTCTGTGCTTGCTCGCTGTCTTCGGGGACGTGGTCTGTGATGTCATGATCCGGACCGCCTTCGATCACCTCGAAATCACGACGGGACGCACCCGCATCGGGCTGATGCGGAACAGGGGGTTTTTCGAAACCTTCACGCGTTCCCAACACGCTTTTCAAACGCAGGATCAGGAAAACGGCAATTCCGGCCAGTACCAGCAGCTGGATCATGGGTTCGTTCATTTCATCCTCTTTTCAGAACCGAGACTTTGTGTACGCGGCCTCCTGCCACTATGTAGGTGACAGTTGGTGGCAAGTCCACAGTTCGGCCATAGGTAAAGGATAACGCAAATGTACCTGTTCTTGGCATTTTTATTGGTTCCGATCCTCGAGATCGCCCTGTTCATCCAGGTTGGCGGTCTGATCGGCCTGTGGCCAACCCTTGCCATCGTGGTTCTGACAGCGGTTCTGGGCACCACATTGGTGCGGACACAAGGTCGCATGGCGCTGGGGCAATTGCAGCAATCCTTCGCCACTCTGGACGACCCAACCGAGCCTTTGGTCCATGGCGCAATGATCCTTTTGTCCGGCGCGCTGTTGCTGACACCTGGCTTTTTCACCGATGCTGTCGGGTTTGCACTGTTAATCCCCAGCGTGCGGATCGCCGTTTTCCGCTATCTGAAGACCAAAGTGACCGTGACCCAGTTCCAGATGGGGCAGGGCGCGGGCTTTCAACAGCCGCGCGAACCGTTTGATCAGGACGACGTGATTGACGGCGAGTTTACCGAGGTGCGCCCGCGCAAGGACCCCTCGAAACCGTCAAAATGGGTGGAAGGTCCCCACCAGCATTGAGGTGCCGCGCGCAACTTGCTAAGCAGTGTCGAATTTCATTTTTGGAGTAGATCCATGGCCGAAGAAAACGCTGCAGAAAACACTGCGGCCCAAGCCGCCCCTCAGGTTCAGATGCGCGTTCTGGGACAGTTCATTCGCGATATGTCCTTTGAAAACGTCATGGCGCAAAAAGGCGTGTCCGGTGACGTACAGCCCGAGATTCAGGTTCAGGTGAACCTGGACGCGAAAAAGCGTCAGGTCGAGCATCAGTACGAAGTTTCAATCAAGCTGAAGCTGACCTCGAAAGCCAAAGGCATGGACGATGTCCTGTTCCTGTGCGAGCTGGACTATTGCGGGCTGTTCCACGTGGAAGGCGTGCCAGAAGATCAGCTGCACCCGTTCCTGATGATCGAATGCCCGCGCATGCTATTCCCGTTCCTGCGCCGCATCGTAAGCGACGTTACCCGCGATGGTGGCTATCCGCCGGTGAACCTGGACAACATTGATTTCGTTGCACTTTACCGCAACGAGCTAATGCGCCGTCAGGCCGCTCAGGCGGAACAGGCCGAGCAGACCGACGCCTAAATCCCTTGACCCGTGCCTGACCGGATCAGGCGCGGGTCCACAGGGCGCTTTCGCCCAGTTTCTCGACAAATGCCTCATGCGCTGCGCGCTCATCCTCGGTGATCCGGGATGGCAGAGGCGTTGTGCGCGGTGTCGGACGCCAGTCATCTGCCCCACCCGTGCCGGACGCGGCTGAGGCGGAAAGGCCGAAATCCGGTTGGCGTCCGCCGATCAGCTCCAGATAGACCTCGGCCAGAATCTCGGAGTCCAAAAGCGCGCCGTGCAGCACTCGGTTCGAGTTGTCGATATTGAACCGCCGGCACAGCGCATCCAACGATGCCGGAGAGCCCGGAAACCGTTTGCGCGCAATGGCGAGCGTATCGAGCGCCTGATCCATCGGGATCGGCGGCAGGCCCATCCATTTCAGCTCGGCGTTTAGGAACTTCATATCGAAGGAGGCGTTGTGGATCACCAGTTTCGCGTCGCCAATAAACTCGCGAAATCCCTGACCGACCTTGGCAAAGACCGGTTTGTCTTTCAGCGTCACCTCGCCTTTTTCGGGCGGGCGCGGGGTTTCCAGCAGGTCGGGACCAATACCATGTACGCCAAATGCCTCTTCCGGCATGCCGCGTTCGGGGTTGATATAGACATGATAGGTCTCGCCCGTGGCGACATGGTTCCACAACTCAACCGCGCCGATCTCGACAATCCGGTCACCGCTTTCAGGATCAAAGCCCGTGGTTTCGGTATCGAGTACAATCTCACGCATCAGCCATCCCCGCCCGTACCTGTCTGATCACATCCTGCACCTGCGCGCGGGCATGGTCCAGTGTGTCGGTGTCGATCACATAGTCCGAGCGCGCGCATTTCTCGTCATTCGGCATTTGCTTGGCGCGGATCTGTTCGAACTGAGCCTCGGACATCGTGCCGCGTTCCATCACGCGGCGTTTTTGTTCGTCAGGAGATATCCGAACGCAGGCGACCGCATCCATCGCGGCCTCACCGCCAGTTTCGAACAGAAGAGGGATGTCGAACACCAAAATATCGGCCGAGGCGCTTTCGCGAAATGCCGCGCGATCTGCGGCGACCAGAGGGTGAACGATCCCCTCGATCCGTTTCAACGCAGAACTGTCTTCGGAAATAATCCGTTTCAAAGCCTCGCGGCTAACTGCACCCTCTACGATAGCCGACGGAAAACCCTCACCCATCGGCCCAACTGCCGCGCCACCTTTGGCATAAAGACGATGCACCGCTGCATCCGCATCCCAAAGCGCGCAGCCTTCATCGACGAACATCTGCGCCGTGGTGCTTTTGCCCATCCCGATAGAGCCTGTCAGGCCAAGCGCAAACCTCATGCCAGCACGGCCGCGCGCAAATCGCCATTGACCTCGGGGCGCACGCCGAACCAACGCTCAAAGCCCGGAACTGCCTGATGCAGCAGCATACCCAGTCCATCGACCACGGTGCATCCGGCGTCTTCCGCTGTCTTCAGCAGGTTGGTCTTGAGCGGCGCATAGACCAGATCGGTCACCACGGCGCCCGGCTGCAATCCATCCAATGGCACCCGCAGCTCAGGCTGACCCTGCATGCCCAGAGACGTCGTGTTGACCACAAGCTCGGCGTTTTCGATCATGTTTCCGGCCTGTACCCAATCCACAACGGTGATGCGCTGGCCGAATTCTTCTTTCAGATGATCGGCACGGGTGCGGGTCCGGTTGGTCAGCAGGATCTCGGGCACGCCTGCATCCGCGAGCGCCTGCAACACGGCGCGCGCCGCTCCGCCCGCGCCAAAGACCACGGCGGGGCCATCCTTGGCGCTCCAATCCGGAGCGCCAGCGCGCAGGTTCTCCATGAACCCATACCCATCGGTGTTATCGGCGTGGATCGAGCCGTCCTCGCGGAAAACCAGCGTATTCGCGGCCCCGATCACGGTCGCCCGGTCCGAGACGTGGTCTGCAATGCGCAAGGCCGCCTCTTTATGCGGCACCGTCACGTTGGTACCCACAAAACCGGCCTTGGGCAGGGTGCGCAGGACAGTTTCCAGATCAGCCGGGGCGACATCCATGGGAACATAGTGCCCCTCTAGCCCGTAGGTCTTCAGCCAATGCCCATGCAATTTGGGCGAGCGGGAATGGCCCACAGGGTGCCCGATCACTCCGGCCAGAGGAATCTTGTGGTCCGTCATTGATCAATCACCCCTTTGACAGCCAGATAGTTGAGCAACTCCAACAGTGGCATACCCAAAACGTTAAAGTAATCACCGTCAATGGTGGCGAACAGGCGCACGCCTTCTTCCTCAAGCTTATATGCACCCACCGCGTGGCGGATGCTGTGCCAGTTGCGGTCGACATAGTCTCGCAGGTAGGCGTCCGAGCTCATCCGCATCCGCAGGCGCACCTGACCGACATGGCGCCAGATCGGCTCACCATCCTGATAGATCACCGCTGCGGACAGCAACATGTGCCGCTTGCCCCGCATCATCTTCAACTGGGCAAAGGCGTCTTCGGCTGTCTCAGGCTTTGACAGCAACTGCCCGTCGAAATCCAGCACCTGATCGCAGCCCAGCACAATCGCTCCGGGCGTCTTGTCACTCACCTTGCGCGCTTTCATTTCCGCCAGCGCATCGGCAATATCACGCGGCGAGGCGCCTTCGGCCAACAAGGCACGCTTTATGCTATCCTCGTCCACGCGCGCGATCTGAACAGAGAAAGGCACGCCTGCGTTTTCCAGCAACTGCGCGCGAATGGAGGATCCTGAGGCAAGGACGATGGGGACAGACATGTGGACAACCCCGTGGGCAAATCGTTGAGCGGTCTTGGACGCTTTGTATGGTTTTCAGATTGACACGCAAGCCCGGGAATTTCGCGAAAAACTTCCCTGAGTCGCTCAAACATCATCCAATCGGGGTAAGGATAACTTTGAAACAGCGGATAACCGAGACATCTGGAATTGTTCAAGGTGTTATCCCCAGACACATCCTCAGAATTCAGAACTAACTATATGTTTTAATTTGATTATTTTTGAAATTCACAGAATCGCTCAAGTCTCGTGCAAAACTGTCCACTTGGGGAAAACCAAAGGGTAAAAAAGTAATCCACGGATTTTACCCACCCTACAAAACCATCTTCCTTTCTTCTTTCTTTTTTTTTTATTAGGGAGAGTTCCGAGCAACGCCCGGAGCCAAGATGACTGATCTTCTTTTCACGATTTACCCGTGGGTGAAGTCCCTTCATATCATGGCGGTGATTTCGTGGATGGCAGGACTGTTCTACCTTCCCCGTCTGTTCGTCTATCACGTAGAAAAAGCGCAAGCGGTTAACGGGGCCGAGACTATCTTCTTTGAAATGGAAGAGAAGCTGCTGCGCGTGATCATGCGCCCCGCGATGATCGTGGCCTGGGCCTGCGGTCTGATCATGGTGTTTACGCCCGGCATTGTCGGCTGGGATTTTGCATGGCCCTGGCTTAAAGGCGCAGCCGTTATTGGCATGACCTGGTTTCATCATTGGTTGTTGGCCCGCCGCAAGGATTTCGCTGAGGGGCGAAATAAGCTCACTGGGCGGCAGTATCGCATGATGAACGAGGTTCCGACCGTTCTGATGGTTGTCATCGTTCTAGCGGTCATTCTGAAGTTCTGAGAGCCATTCCAGGAAGGGCCTGTTTGACTCCGTAGATTGACGCAACTATGTAGGGGTCAACACGCCCGTCCGGGCGGCGTCTTTTCCGTACTAAAATTCCACTTCGAACCGCAATCTGCGGTGAAGGTATACATCATGTCCAATGAATCCCTGAATCTGGCCGATCTGAAAGCCAAAAGCCCAAAAGACCTTCTGGCGATGGCCGAAGAGCTGGAGATCGAAAACGCCTCGACCATGCGTAAAGGCGAGATGATGTTCCAGATCCTGCGCGAACGCGCGGATGAGGGCTGGACTGTTGGCGGTGATGGCGTTCTGGAAGTCCTGCAAGACGGCTTCGGCTTCTTGCGCTCGCCCGAGGCGAACTATCTGCCGGGTCCGGACGACATCTATGTCTCGCCTGACATGATCCGTCTGCACTCGCTGCGTACGGGGGATACGGTCGAGGGTGAAATCAAAGCGCCCGACGATAGCGAACGGTATTTTGCGCTAACCAAGGTCACCAAGATCAACTTTGAAGATCCTGAGAAGGCCAAGCACAAAATCCTGTTCGACAACCTGACGCCGCTCTACCCGGATGAGCGTCTGAAGATGGAAATCGAGGACCCGACCATCAAGGACAAGTCGGCCCGTGTGATCGACCTGGTCTCGCCCATCGGTAAAGGCCAGCGGTCGCTGATCGTGGCGCCTCCGCGGACCGGTAAGACGGTGATCCTGCAGAACATCGCGCATTCGATCGAACAGAACCACCCAGAGTGTTACCTGATCGTCCTGCTGATCGACGAACGCCCGGAAGAGGTGACCGACATGCAGCGCTCGGTGAAGGGTGAGGTTGTGTCCTCAACCTTCGACGAACCTGCAACGCGCCACGTCGCCGTGTCCGAAATGGTGATCGAAAAAGCCAAGCGTTTGGTCGAACATAAACGAGATGTTGTTATTCTTCTCGACTCGATCACAAGACTTGGTAGAGCATTTAACACTGTGGTCCCATCCTCGGGTAAAGTTCTAACCGGTGGTGTGGACGCGAATGCTCTGCAACGGCCCAAGCGGTTCTTTGGTGCGGCGCGGAACATCGAAGAGGGTGGCTCGCTGACCATCATCGCCACCGCGCTGATCGATACCGGCAGCCGGATGGACGAAGTCATCTTCGAAGAATTCAAAGGCACGGGTAACTCGGAAATCGTTCTGGATCGGAAGATCGCAGACAAGCGCGTGTTCCCGGCCATCGACATCCTCAAGTCCGGTACTCGGAAAGAGGACCTGCTGGTGGACAAGGGCGATCTGGCCAAGACCTTCGTTCTGCGCCGTATCCTCAACCCGATGGGGACCACCGATGCAATCGAGTTCCTGTTGTCCAAGTTGAAACAGACGAAGACAAACGGCGAGTTCTTCGATTCGATGAACACCTGACACAGGTCTTAACTGACGCGAGGCCTTCGAATGGATACGATATTCGCCTTGGCCAGCGCGCAAGGCAAAGCAGGGGTGGCGGTCATCCGCCTCTCTGGTCCTGACGCGCATAGTGCCGCGGCTGGGATGACTGGCGGCGCGCTTCCGGCGCGTGGGATGTCTCTGCGGGTTTTGCGGGATGCTGACGGTGCTCGTCTGGATGATGGTCTGGTGCTGACCTTCAAGGCTCCGGCTAGCTTTACCGGTGAAGATGTAGCTGAGTTGCAGATTCACGGAAGTACGGCCTCGGTTATTGCTGTCATGCGCTGCTTGTCGGAAACGGACGGTCTGCGCCTTGCCGATCCGGGAGAGTTCACCCGCCGCGCGTTGGAAAACGGCAAGATGGATTTGGCCCAGGTCGAAGGCCTTGCCGATTTGATCGACGCTGAGACGGAAGCCCAACGGAAACAGGCGCAAACGATCCTCGCTGGTGAGTTGGGAAACCTTGCCGAGCGATGGAGGAGGGACCTGATCCGAGCTGCCTCTCTGTTGGAGGCCGTGATCGACTTTGCCGATGAAGAGGTTCCGACAGATGTCACCCCCGAGGTGCGCGAGCTGATCTCCGGCGTCATGGCGGATTTGAAGCGCGAAGCAGATGGCGTTCAGATCGCGGAACGCATCCGAACCGGCTTTGAAGTTGCAATCGTCGGCCTTCCCAACGCGGGCAAGTCTACCTTGCTGAATGCTTTGGCAGGGCGAGACGCTGCAATTACATCAGAATATGCGGGGACAACGCGGGACGTCATCGAAGTTCGAATGGATCTGGCAGGACTCCCAGTGACACTACTGGACACGGCAGGGCTGCGGGATACGGACGACCACGTTGAAAGCCTTGGTATCGCATTGGCTAAGAAACGCGCTGAAGCTGCCGATCTGCGTGTGTTCCTGTCTGACGAACCGTTGCATCTTGGTGTAGATATTCAGCCGGATGATATTCAGGTGGCACCGAAAGCGGATCTTCGTAGTCCCCAAGTCGGTGGTGTTTCCGGGAAAACGGGTCAGGGGATTGATCAGCTGATATCCAACATATCGCGTGTGCTGAGTAATCGTACCACTAGCCATGGTATAGCGACACGAGAACGCCATCGCATTGCATTGACTAAAGCACTGGACGCTCTGACTGCGGCAATGTCGGTTCTGGAATCAGGTCCAGACCTGTATGATATAGCAGCAGAAGAGATGCGCACTGCGATCCGCGCACTTGAATCTTTGGTGGGCAGAATAGGTGTCGAGGATCTGTTAGATGAAATATTCTCGAGCTTCTGTCTGGGAAAATAAGGAGTGTTTCACGTGAAACATTCAGACTTCGATGTAGTCGTCATTGGCGCGGGGCACGCGGGCACCGAGGCTGCACATGCTGCGGCCAGAATGGGCGTTTCGACAGCATTGGTCACGCTATCTGCAGCAGATATCGGTGTGATGTCGTGCAATCCTGCAATCGGAGGATTGGGTAAAGGCCACTTGGTTCGCGAGATAGATGCTTTGGACGGCGTCATGGGACGTGTTGCAGACCAAGCAGGGATCCAGTTCCGGCTACTAAACCGCCGAAAAGGGCCAGCGGTTCAAGGCCCAAGGACGCAAGCGGACAGGTCGCTTTACCGAGCAGCGATGCAAAAGGTAACGGATAGGCAAGGGAACCTGTCAGTTATTGTTGGCGAAGTCGTAGACTTTCTGATGAATCAGGATCGAGTAGCAGGCGTTAGGTTGGGCGACGGATCAGAAATCTCGGCAAAGTCGGTCATTCTTACTTCCGGCACGTTCCTTCGAGGCGTGATTCACATCGGAGACGTCTCACGACCCGGAGGTCGCATGGGAGATCGCCCTTCCGTGAGGCTGGCGGAACGTTTGGACGCATATGATCTTCCGACGGGACGTTTGAAAACGGGAACCCCACCGAGGCTAGATGGACGTACCATAGATTGGTCAGGGTTGGAACGTCAGGACGGTGACGACGAACCAACCTTGTTCTCGTTCCTGTCGACTTCAGTTGTTGCGCCGCAGATTTCGTGTGGGATTACCCATACGAACGCTCAGACACATGAAATAATTGAAAAGAACCTAAGCAAGTCAGCGATGTATGGTGGGCATATAGATGGCGTTGGCCCAAGATATTGCCCGTCGATCGAAGACAAGATTGTTCGGTTTGCAGAGAAAGACTCGCATCAGATCTTTCTTGAACCCGAAGGGGTGAATGATCACACGATTTACCCCAACGGTATTTCAACGTCTCTGCCGCAGGATGTGCAGCTACAATATGTTCGTTCGATAAAAGGTCTGGAGAATGCTGATATTCTTCAACCCGGTTACGCCATCGAGTACGACTATATAGACCCCCGTGTCCTATCAGCGACTTTGGCCTTGCCCGAGATTCCAGGCTTATATTTAGCGGGTCAGATCAACGGAACCACAGGATATGAGGAAGCTGCCGCTCAGGGTATGGTTGCTGGTCTCAATGCGGCTTTGGCTGTTCAAGGTAAAGACCCGGTCCATTTCACCCGCGCCGATAGCTATATCGGTGTCATGATAGATGATCTTACCACCCGAGGCGTTGCTGAACCGTATCGAATGTTCACCTCTCGCGCTGAATTCAGATTGTCGCTTCGAGCAGATAATGCTGATCAGCGTTTGACGCCTATCGGATTGCAGTTGAGTTGCGTTGGAAGCAGGCGTCGACAAGCTTTCACAGAAAAGATGGATCAATTGAGCGACGCGAAATCGCTTTTGAGCGAAAAAACCTATACGCCAAAAGAGGTTTTGGCCGCTGGCATCAACGTTAATCAGGACGGCAATAGGCGTGATGGCATGGCGATTCTGGCTTTTCCGGATGTGGCTTTTGAGGACCTGCTGCCCTTGTTACCCGAGCTGGATATGGTGACGCCAGATATCCGGCTTCAGGTCGCTAGGGATGCGCTTTACGCAAACTACATCGCACGGCAGCAGCGGGATGTCGAAGCGATGAAGAGGGATGAATCCTATCAGATTCCCAGGGATTTCGACTATTTTGCTTTAGATGGCCTTTCATCTGAAATGAAGCAAAAGCTGTCTCAGACAAAACCCGGAAATATTGCTCAGGCCAGTAGGGTAGAAGGCGTTACACCCGCTGCCTTGACCTTGCTTTTGGCAAAACTTCGGCGCGATCAAAAAGTTAAACAAGCATGAAGCCTGAATTTTCCAAGTTCGATGTTTCACGTGAAACATTCGACCGGCTGGATACGTATGTGGAGCTGCTGAAGCGTTGGAATCCCAAGATCAATCTAGTCTCAAGGAACAGTCTGGAGGATATCTGGGATCGACATATTCTGGATTCCGTCCAGGTATTCCGATGTGCAATGGCCGCAGATACCTGGGTTGATATCGGAACTGGAGGCGGATTTCCGGGGATGGTGTGTGCGATTATGGCACTGGAAGAGTCGCCAAACACCCGTTTCCAATTTGTTGAAAGTGATCAGAGAAAATCAGCATTCCTGAGGAACGTTGCTCGCGAATGCGGGGTGACGTGTCAGGTCATCTCAAAGCGAATCGAATCCGTTGAGCCACTTGAAGCGGATATTCTATCGGCCCGTGCTTTGGCAGATCTGCGCACATTATTGTCCTTTTGTGACAGGCATTTAAGCGATAACGGCACTGCTTTGTTGCCGAAAGGCGCGAACTGGAAAAAAGAACTGTCAGAGGCTCAGGAAGAATGGAAATTCGATGTTGAGCCGATTACAAGTTTAACAGAGCCCCAAGCCGTAATCCTTAAAATCAAAGGAGTATCTCGTGGTTGATCTTTCTCGTCCTTCAGGGCCCCGGATAATTGCGGTTGCCAATCAGAAGGGCGGAGTTGGGAAAACTACGACGGCGATAAATCTGGCTGCGGGTCTGGCCGAAGCCGGCTGTCGGGTTCTGGTTGTTGATCTCGATCCGCAGGGCAATGCGTCGACTGGATTGGGTGTCGAAGACCGGGATTGGACCACGTATGATCTTATTTTGGACGACGCACCGCTAGAGGCGGTCATACAAGAGACAGAAATAGGTGGTCTTTTCGTCATTCCGGCCACTGTCGATTTGAGTTCGGCGGATATCGAACTCATTTCAAACGAAAAACGCAGCTACTTGTTGCATGACGCGTTGCGACAAACCTCAATAGATGGGTTTGAGCTGGATTTTGTATTGATTGACTGCCCTCCGTCCTTGAACCTGCTGACGGTGAACGCGATGGTAGCCTCGCATTCGGTTCTTGTTCCATTGCAGAGTGAATTCTTTGCTCTGGAGGGTTTGTCTCAGCTGATGCTGACGATCCGAGAGGTCCGCCAAACTGCGAATCCAGATCTGAGAATCGAAGGGATTGTGTTGACTATGTATGACAACCGCAACAACTTGTCCCGTCAGGTCGAAAAAGACGCACGTGACAATTTGGGTGAGATGGTTTTTAAGACCAAGATACCCAGAAATGTGCGGGTCAGTGAGGCACCGTCTTACGCGTTGCCGGTTTTGCAATATGACTCGGGCTCGCTTGGGGCGATGGCATATCGACATCTGGCCCGCGAAGTCATGCACAAGAACAACAAAGTCGCCGCTTAAGCGACAATGAGGAGGGCGACATGAGCGCCAAAAAAGCGAAACCCAGGGGTCTTGGTCGTGGTCTTTCGGCCCTTATGGCGGATGTTACGCAGGAAACCGATGGACGCTCACCCGTCGAGCCGCGCCGCCCGGATATGACGGTACCCATCGAAAAGCTGAAAGCAAACCCGAACCAGCCGCGCCGGACTTTCCAGGCGGAGCAGTTGGATGAGTTGGCATCCTCGGTCAAGGAAAAGGGAATCATCCAACCATTGATCGTGCGCTCGATCGGTGCCGGAGAGTATGAAATCGTTGCCGGGGAACGCCGTTGGCGCGCCGCGCAAATGGCGCAACTGCATGATATTCCAGTTATTATTCGTGACTTTGATGATACTGAAGTTCTGGAAGTCGCGATTATCGAGAATATCCAACGGGCGGACCTCAATTCCGTCGAAGAAGCGGCTGGTTACAAGCAGCTCATGGATCGTTTCGGCCACACGCAGGAGAAACTGGCCGAGGCTTTGGGTAAAAGTCGCAGCCATATCGCTAACCTCTTGCGGCTTTTGTCTCTACCAATGGATGTGCAAGCCCTTGTGATAGAAGGGAAATTATCCGCTGGCCATGCAAGGGCTTTGATCACGGCCGAGAATCCATCGGAACTGGCCAAACAGGTCGTGAAAGAGGGGCTTTCGGTACGAGCCACAGAAGCCCTGGTGAAAAAGCAACAGCAGGATACAGGAGATCGTCCCGCACCGAGGTCTCGGGATCTGAATGCAGGCAAAGATGCAGATACCCGCGCATTGGAGAAAGACCTCTCAGCCATCTTGGCTATGAAGGTTGCAATCAACCACAAGGCGGGGACGGAAACGGGTCAGGTTGTGTTGACCTATGAAAACCTGGATCAGTTGGACGATCTTTGCGCTAAGCTCAGCCGTTAGGGCGGGTCCAGATAAAGATCATGACGCCGCTCAGAACCACGGCCTGAATAATCAGGACGTAGGACGGTAAAGACAGCAGAACCGAGATGCCAAATACGGCGGCGACCGACACGGTGGCCGCCTTTTTTGCGCTCGGGCGGATCGCGCCGGAGCTTTGCCAATCGATAATCATCGGACCAAACACCTGATGTGTTAGAAGCCAATTGTGTAGCCGGGACGATGAGCGGGCAAAGAAAAACGCGGCCAACAGCAGAAAGGGAACGGTTGGGAGAAGCGGCAAGACAACTCCGACCATGGCGAGCGCGACGCAGAGCAAACCAAGACCGGCCCAGAGGTACTGCATCGGTTACTCCAACAACTCGCGGATGACCGCGTTCAGAACGGCACGCCCGTCTTTGGTTGCCCTTAGGCGCGTGTCTGACAGCTCGATCATGCCAAGGTCAGACAGAGAGACGAGTTTGTCATTGGGAAGAGGGTGCCCGGAGAGAGCGCTAAACCTCTCCATATCTAGGCCTTTAGTGAGTCGGATACACATCATAAGGTATTCAGCTGCCTGTTCGACTGGAAGAACCTCAGTTCGATCACTTTCTCCGGATCCGTTGGAAACCGCCTTTAGCCAAGTATTTGGCGACAAATGGGTCTCCGTCGCGAATTTACGCCTGTTCAAAGTGACACGACCATGCGCGCCAGGTCCGATCCCAATATAGTCGCCGTAGCGCCAATAGATCTTGTTGTGCTGCGACTCGGCGCCGGGGCGGGCATGGTTGGAGACTTCATAGGCTGGTAGGCCGTGCGCCTCGCAGATCTCTTGCGTGGCCAGATACATATCGGCGGCGTGGTCATCCTCGGGCAAACCGCGCAATTTTCCGACCGCGTAGCGATCCCCAAAGGCGGTGCCTTCTTCGATGGTCAGTTGATAGAGCGACAGGTGATCAACGGCCATAGACAGGGCCTCGGTCAACTCGGCCTGCCAAGCTTCAAGGGTTTGATGTTGGCGCGCGTAGATCAAATCAAAGCTCACGCGGTCGAAACAGGTGCGGGCGATGTCGAAGGCGGCGCGTGCTTCGGCGACCGTATGGATGCGACCCAAGCGGCGGAGGTCTTCATCGTTCAGCGCCTGCACACCCATCGAAATCCGATTGACGCCAGCGTCACGATAGGCCGCAAAGCGCCCGGCCTCGACCGAACCGGGGTTGGCCTCGAGCGATATTTCCATGTCGTTGGCGGGCCGCCAGAGGTTGCGGGCTTCGTCAATGACGGCTGCAACGGTGTCGGGGTTCATCAGTGACGGAGTGCCACCGCCAAAGAAGATCGTGTTTAGAACCCTGTCGGGCGTTTCACTGGCTGATCGGCGTAGTTCGGCTAGATAAGCATCAAGCCATTGTTTTTGGTCAATATTTTTAGAAACATGGCTGTTGAAATCGCAATAGGGGCACTTGGCCTCGCAAAAGGGCCAATGCACATACAGGCCAAAGCCCCCGTTGCGCCAATCATCCGCCAAAGCAGCCCTTCACGAACATCTCTACCGCGCGACCGCGATGGCTGATCTTGTTCTTTTCCCAACGATCCATCTCGGCAAAGGTAATGTCGTGACCTTCGGGGACAAACATAGGGTCATACCCGAAGCCGTCCTTACCTCGGATTGGCCAGACGAGATGACCGGGTGCAATGCCTTCGAACACTTCGTCATGACCGTCGGGCCAGGCCAGAACCAATGTGCAGCGGAACTGCGCGGTGCGCGGGTGAGGGGCGTTCTTGGCCTCTAGTTCGTTATTGGCACGGGTCATGGCCATCATGAAATCGCGGCCATTGTCGGTTTCGGCCCAATCGGCCGTATAGACGCCCGGCGCACCGTCCAGCGCGTCGATGGTGATCCCGGAATCGTCCGACAGGGCAGGCAGGCCGGTGGCCTTGGCGGCAGCATGCGCTTTGATCCGGGCATTGCCGACAAAGGTATCTTCAGTCTCGTCCGGTTCGGGCAGGTTCATTTCTGCCGCGCCAACCACGGTCACGCCAAAGGGGTTGAGGAGATGCGCCATCTCCTCAAGCTTGCCTTTGTTGTGTGTGGCGACCAGTAGCCTGTCGCCGTCGAACTTGCGGGTCATGCTGTGGCGGCCTTTTGGGCGGCTGCCAGCTCACCCACACCTTTTTCGGCCAGATCCATCAGTTGATCCATCTGCGCGCGGCTGAAGACCGAGCCTTCGGCGCTCATCTGTACTTCGATTAGTTTGCCCGAGCCGGTCATGATGAAGTTGCCATCCACGCCCGCCTCGCTGTCTTCGGGGTAGTCGAGGTCCAGAACCGGCTGACCCGCGTAGATGCCGCAAGAAACGGCTGCAACAGGGTCTACTAAGGGATCTGAGATCACGTCACCCGCTTTCATCAACTTGTTCACGGCCAGACGCAGCGCCACCCAGCCACCGGTGATCGAGGCGCAGCGGGTGCCGCCATCCGCCTGGATGACATCGCAGTCGACGGTGATCTGACGCTCACCCAATGCAACCCGGTCGACACCGGCACGCAGGGCGCGGCCAATCAGGCGCTGGATTTCTACGGTACGACCGCCTTGTTTGCCCGAAGACGCCTCACGCCGCATCCGGGTGTTGGTTGCGCGGGGCAGCATGCCGTACTCGGCAGTCACCCAACCCAGGCCCGAACCCTTGATGAAGGGCGGCACGCGATCCTCGATCGTAGCGGTGCACAGCACATGGGTGTCGCCCATCTTGATCAGGCAAGACCCTTCGGCATGTTTGGTGAAGCCCGTCTCGATTGAAACGGCGCGCATTTCGTTTAGATCACGTCCTGAGGGTCGCATGGGAATTCCTTTGTTTGCTGGGTTGGGGATAACGTCCTGCGGCATTACGATGCAACCCCGATTGACCTTTCATTTACCTGCGATTTAATGGCAGTCCAGCAGGGGACCGAGAATGAGCGAAGCCAGCAGAATTCTGTCAGAGATGAACGACCGGTCGCGTGAGGTGTTTCGGCTGATCGTCGAAAGCTATCTGGAAAGCGGTGAGCCGGTGGGAAGCCGCACCCTGACACGGACCCTTTCCGAAAAAGTCAGTGCCGCAACCGTGCGCAATGTGATGCAGGATCTTGAGTTTCTGGGTCTGCTGGACAGCCCTCACGTGTCTGCAGGGCGAATTCCGACGCAGCAGGGGCTGCGGATGTTCGTGGACGGTTTGCTTGAAGTCGGCGATCTGGGCGCCGACGATCGGCAAAAACTGGACGAGACTTTAGGCTCTAACGCAGGCGATGTTGGCGGAATGCTGGATCGCGTGGGCTCGGCCTTGTCACACGTGACACATGGCGCGTCACTGGTTCTGACGCCAAAACACGAGGCCGAGATCAAGCATATCGAGTTTGTCTCATTGGCGCATGACCGAGCGCTGGTGGTTCTGGTTTTCTCGGATGGGCATGTCGAAAATCGGCTGTTCACACCGCCACCGGGTCAGACGCCCAGTTCGATGCGAGAGGCCGCAAATTTCCTGAATGCGCTGATCGAGGGGCGAACCCTGAGCGAAGTGCGCCGTCAGATGCTGTCGCAGATTGATGCGCGTCGGCAAGAGATCGACGTACTGGCCCGAGAGATGGTGGAAAGCGGGATTGCGGCCTGGGACGGGGATGGAAGCGACTCGGCCCGTCTGATCGTGCGTGGTCGGGCGAATCTTCTTGCAGATTCGGGTGAGGCTGAGGAGTTGGACCGCATTCGCACCTTGTTCGATGATCTGGAACGCAAGCGCGACATTGCCGAATTCCTTGAATTGACCGAGGAAGGCGAGGGTGTACGCATTTTTATTGGCTCCGAGAACAAACTTTTCTCACTTTCGGGTTCCTCTTTGGTGGTGTCTCCTTATATGAACGCTGATCGTAAGATAATTGGTGCGGTTGGGGTCATCGGGCCCACTCGTTTGAATTATGGACGGATCGTACCGATCGTGGATTATACGGCGCAACTGGTCGGCAAGCTGATATCCGACCGGAGCTAGAGGGTAAGAGATGGCAGAGCCCAAGAACGAAGAATTTCTGGACGACATCATGGCGGCCGAAGCGGAAGAATTGGCCGAAGAGTTCGCTGAGATCAGCGACGAGGCGCTGGAACTGGATGAGTTGCGCGCCGAGCGGGATGACTACAAAGACAAGTTCATGCGCGCGTTGGCTGACGCGGAAAACGCGCGCAAGCGTGGCGACAAGGCCCGCCGGGACGCGGAGCAATATGGTGGGTCGAAACTGGCCCGCGACATGCTGCCGGTTTATGACAACATGAAGCGCGCGCTTGAAGCAGCGACCGATGAGCAGAAAGAAGTGGCTGCTGGTTTGCTGGAAGGTGTTGAACTGACCATGCGAGCGTTGAAAGACGTATTCCAAAAGCACGGGATCGAAGTGATCACGCCTGAGGTTGGGGATCGGTTTGACCCGAACGTGCATGAAGCGATGTTTGAAGCGCCAGTACCGGGAACGCGCGCTGGGGACATCATTCAGGTGTCTGCAGAAGGGTTTATGTTGCACGACCGTTTGCTGCGCCCGGCGCAGGTTGGTGTGTCGTCGACACCTGCGAGCTGATTGGCCTCTGCGAGGCCAAGCCTCCGGCGGAGGTATTTTTGAACAGAATAAGGGGCGGTCAGGATTTGGCCGCCTCTTTCAGTTTGTAGATCAAGTCGAGTGCTTCGCGGGGGGTCAGCTCGTCTGGCAGGATGTCGTTCAGCATGTCTGCGACTGGTGAGGCTTTCGGCGCAGGCGGCGGCGGTGGTGGAGCGGCAGAGAAGAGCGGAAGGTCGTCGATCAGGGATTTTTGTTTACCGCCCTCACGCTCGGTTTTTTCCAGTTGATCCAATACGATGCGGGCACGCTCGACGACTGAGGCAGGCAGACCTGCCAGTTGGGCGACTTGCACGCCATAGGATCGGTCGGCGGCGCCTTTGTGGACCTCATGCAGGAAGATGACCTCACCTTCCCATTCCTTCACGGCGACGGTGGCATTGTCGACGCCTTTGAGCTTTCCAGCAAGCGCGGTGAGTTCGTGGTAATGCGTGGCAAACAAGGCACGGCATTGGTTGGCAGCGTGCAGGTGCTCCAGCGTGGCCCAGGCGATGGAGAGGCCGTCATAGGTGGCGGTTCCGCGGCCGATTTCATCCAGAATGACCAGTGCGCGGTCATCAGCCTGGTTCAGAATGGCGGCAGTTTCGACCATTTCGACCATGAAGGTCGAGCGGCCTCGGGCAAGATCGTCTGATGCTCCGACACGGCTGAAAAGCTGGCTGACAAGGCCAATATGGGCCTGTTCCGCAGGGACGTAGCTGCCCATTTGGGCCAGTAGGGCGATCAGAGCGTTCTGGCGGAGGAAGGTTGATTTACCGGCCATGTTGGGACCGGTCAGAAGCCAAATTGCGGCCCCGTCTTCGGCACTGAGATCGCAGTCATTTGCGACGAAGGCATCGCCGCTTTGCTGGCGCAGCGCGTGTTCCACCACCGGGTGGCGTCCGCCCTGAACCTCAAAGGCGCGCGAGGTGTCGACCTGCGGGCGGCACCAGTTCTCACCGCGTGCAAGATCGGAAAGTGCTGTGGTTAAATCAAGTTCGGCTAGTCCTCTGGCAGCTTGGTTGAGGCGGGCGGCGAGAGCCAGAATTTCGTCAGAAAGCCTTTTATAGAGCCGCTTTTCGATCTCAAGCGCCAAGTTTCCAGCATTCAAGATACGGGTTTCGATCTCGGACAGTTCGACGGTGGTAAACCGCACTTGGTTGGCGGTGGTTTGGCGATGGATATAGGTCTCAGAGAACGGCGGGTTCAGCATCTTCTCGGCATGCGTAGCCGTGGTTTCGATGAAATAGCCCAAGACGTTGTTGTGCTTGATCTTCAGCGAGGCGATGCCGGTGTGTTCCGCATATTTCTGTTGAAACCCGGCGATGACAGATCGACCTTCGTCGCGCAGAGTGCGCGCTTCGTCCAATTCGGGGTCAAAGCCGGGGGCAATGAAGCCACCGTCGCGGGCCAGCAGGAGTGGTTCGGCCACCAAAGCCTCATCCAGTAGGTTCATGAGGTCGTTGAAGCCAACAAGGTTTTGCAAGGCGGTTGTCAGCAGGACCGGCAGATCCTGCCCTTCGCAGATGCCGGCAATTGCGGTGGCTTGGGTCAGGCCGTTGCGGATGGCGGCCAGATCGCGAGGCCCGCCACGTTCAAGCGACAGGCGAGACAGGGCGCGGTCCAGATCGGGGGTTTTGCGCAGGGCCTCGCGCAGGTCTGAGGCGATCAGGCTGTCTTCGGCGGCAAAGCTGACGGCGTCGAGACGGGAATGGATCACATCCAGATTTCGAGACGGGCTTGAGAGGCGCTGTTCCAGCAATCGTGCCCCGCCGGGTGTGACGGTGCGGTCGACCACCGACAACAACGATCCGGCGCGACCGCCCGACAGAGACCGGGTTAGTTCCAGATTGCGGCGAGTGGCGGCATCGATCTGCACCACACGGTCTTCGGATTCCTTCAGGGGTGTTTGCAGGAGGGGCAGTTTGCCCTTCTGCGTGATCTCAAGATAGTCGATCAGGGCGCCCATGGCGGAAATCTCTGCCCGGCCAAAAGACCCGAACGCCTCCAGCGCGCCCACGTGAAACAGCCCGCAGATGCGTTTTTCCGCCGCGGTACTGTCGAAGCTGGCCCGTCCGACAGGCGTCAGCGAAATCCCAAGGTCGCGGACGGTTTCGTTCAGCGACTGTTCCATTCCGTCGGCAACGATCAGCTCGGATGGGGCGAGCCGGGCCAGCTCGGGGCTGAGCCGCACGGAGGTCAAAGGCATCACGTGAAACGCCCCGGTCGAGATATCGGCCCAGGCCAGTGCGGCCTCATCCCGGACCTCGGCATAAGTGGCCAGAAAGTTGTGGCGGCGGGCTTCCAGCAGGGCGTCTTCGGTCAGCGTGCCGGGCGTCACCAGACGTACGACATCGCGCTTTACCACCGACTTAGAGCCTCTTTTTTTCGCTTCCGCCGGGCTTTCCATCTGTTCGCAGACGGCCACACGGAACCCTTTGCGGATGAGGGTCAGCAAATAGCCCTCGGCCGCATGAACCGGGACGCCGCACATGGGGATATCGTTACCATTGTGTTTGCCGCGTTTGGTCAGGGCGATGTCCAGCGCCTCCGCGGCGTTGACGGCGTCCTCAAAAAACATCTCGTAGAAATCGCCCATACGGTAGAACAGCAGGGCGTCGGCATGGGCCTCTTTGATCTCGAGATACTGCGCCATCATCGGCGTGACTGTGGACAAAAGCGGCCCCCTTCTGGCGTGTTCCGGACGTGACCTTACAAATCCCCCATCTTCTGTAAAAGCCGAAAACTCATTCTCATTGAGGCCCGCGCGTGGCTGCGCTATGACGCATCAGCCCCGAAGTCATGGAAACGACATTTAAGATGCCCAAAGCGAAGATCACCAAAGAAGAGGCACTGGCCTTTCACCTCGACCCGACCCCCGGCAAGTGGGAGGTGCAGGCCACCGTTCCCATGACCACGCAGCGCGATCTTTCGCTGGCCTACAGCCCCGGCGTCGCTGTTCCATGTGAAGCAATCGCCGAAGCGCCCGAGACTGCCTATGACTATACCAACAAGGGCAATCTGGTCGCTGTGATCTCGAACGGGACCGCCGTGCTGGGTCTTGGCAATCTGGGTGCGCTGGGGTCGAAACCAGTGATGGAGGGGAAATCTGTCCTGTTTAAACGGTTCGCCGATGTGAATTCGATCGATATCGAGTTGGATACTGAGGACCCGGATGAGTTCTGCCGCGCCGTGCGTCTGATGGGGCCGACCTTTGGTGGCATCAACCTCGAAGACATCAAGGCGCCAGAGTGTTTCATCATCGAACAGCGCCTGAAGGAAGAGATGGATATTCCCGTCTTCCATGATGACCAGCACGGCACGGCGGTGATCTGTGCAGCGGGTCTGCTGAACGCGCTGCATATTTCGGGCAAAAAAATTGAAGATGTTAAGATCGTTCTGAACGGTGCAGGTGCTGCGGGCATCGCCTGTATCGAGCTGCTCAAGTCGATGGGTGCGCGGCATGAGAACTGCATTGTCTGTGACACCAAAGGCGTGATCTATCAGGGCAGGACCGAGGGTATGAACCAGTGGAAGTCGGCCCATGCGATCTCAACCGATTTGCGGTCGCTTGAAGACGCCATGAAGGGTGCGGATGTATTCCTGGGCGTTTCGGTCAAGGGGGCTGTGACGCAGGATATGGTTGCGAGCATGGCCGATAATCCGGTGATTTTCGCAATGGCGAACCCGGATCCTGAGATCACGCCGGAAGAGGCGCATGAGGTCCGCGTTGACGCGATCGTTGCCACCGGGCGTAGCGACTATCCCAACCAGGTGAACAACGTTTTGGGATTCCCCTACCTGTTCCGAGGTGCGTTGGATATCCATGCGCGCGCCATCAATGACGAGATGAAGATCGCCTGTGCCCATGCTCTGGCCCGTCTGGCGCGTGAGGATGTGCCGGATGAGGTCGCCATGGCCTATGGCAAATCGCTGACCTTTGGCCGCGACTACATCATCCCGACGCCGTTTGACCCGCGCTTGATTCACCGCATCCCTCCGGCGGTCGCAAAGGCCGGGATGGATACCGGAGCGGCCCGCCGCCCGATCATCGACATGGAGGCTTATGAACTGAGCCTCAAGTCCCGTATGGATCCGACCGCCAGCATCCTGCGCGGCCTGAATGCCCGTGCGCGTCAGGCGCAAAGCCGCATGATCTTTGCCGAGGGCGACGATCCGCGCGTGTTGCGCGCTGCGGTGACCTATCAGCGCTCGGGCTTTGGCAAGGCGCTGGTTGTGGGCCGTCCAGTTGATGTGAAAACCAAGCTGGAAGAGGCCGGTCTGGGCGATGCGGTGCGTGAACTTGAGGTGGTGAACGCCGCCAACACCTCGCATCTCGAGACCTATTCGAATTTCCTGTATAACCGTTTGCAACGCAAAGGTTTTGACCCCAAGGATATCCACCGTCTGGCGGCCCGGGACCGGCATGTGTTCTCATCCCTGATGCTCGCGCACGGGCATGGTGACGGCCTTGTGACAGGGGCGACGCGCAAATCGGCCCACGTGCTGGACCGGATCAACCATGTTTTTGACGCCGATGCCGCCCATGGCGCGGCGGGCGTGACGGCGTTGCTGCACAAGGGGCGCATTGTTCTGATCGGCGATACGCTCGTGCATGAATGGCCGGATGAGAACGATTTGGCCAATATCGCCGAACGTTCGGCGGACGTGGCTCGCCATATGGGGCTTGAACCGCGCGTGGCGTTTGTCAGCTTCTCGACCTTTGGCTATCCGGTCTCGGAACGGGCCGAAAAGATGCACCGCGCGCCTGCGGTTCTCGACCAGCGTGGCGTTGATTTCGAATACGAAGGCGAGATGACCGTCGATGTTGCTCTGAACGTGGATCAGCAGGCCGGATACCCGTTCCAGCGCCTAACCGGCCCGGCCAACATCCTGATCGTGCCCGCGCGGCACTCGGCCTCGATCTCGACCAAACTGATGCAGGAAATGGGCGGAGCCACAGTGATCGGCCCGATCCTATCTGGCGTCGACAAGCCGATTCAGATCTGCTCGACCGTGTCGACGGCCAATGATATCCTGAACATGGCCATTCTGGCCTCCTGCGATATTGGCAAGTCATGACGATCTGGAACCTAGGCTCGATCAACGCCGACATGGTTTACGGCCTGCCGCACCTGCCTGCGGCGGGTGAGACCTTGGCGGCAGACGGTCTTGAGCGTTTTCTGGGCGGCAAAGGGGCCAATATGTCCGTTGCCGGATCGCGCGCGGGATCCCGGGTCAGCCATATCGGTGCTGTCGGTCCGGATGGGCGCTGGGCCAAGGATCGACTGACGGAATATGGTGTCGACACGCGGTTCATCGCTGAGGTGGATGTGCCGACCGGTCACGCGATCATTGGGGTGGACGCCCAGGGCGAGAACCTGATCATCCTATACCCCGGCGCCAACCATGCGCTTGACAGCGCGCAGATTGGGCAGGCGCTGGCCTCGGCCAATACCGGGGATATTCTGGTTTTGCAGAATGAAACCAACGCTCAGGTCGAAGCGGCCCGTCTGGGGCATGAGCTTGGCCTGACCGTCTGCTACGCCGCCGCGCCGTTTCAGGCGCAATCGGTGCAAGAGGTTCTGCCCTATCTGGATTTCCTGATCCTCAACGAGGTCGAGGCCGAGCAATTGCGGCAGGAAACCGGGTTGGATGCAGCGGAACTGCCGGTGCGCCATGTGATCGTTACGCTTGGGTCGAAAGGCGCGCGATATCTGCAGCAAGGTTGTGACCCCGTGGATTTCGCGGCTCACAAGGTGCAGGCAGTGGATACGACAGGCGCAGGGGACACGTTCACCGGCTATGTTCTGGCTGGGATGGACCGTGGCATGCCGATGGAGCAGGCCATTCTACAAGCAAACCGCGCCGCGGCCCTGATGGTCACGCGGCACGGCACTGCAGATGTCATTCCGGATCTGAGGGAAGTCCGGGACGCGCAGTTGGATTAAGATCCGGTAAAGGGCGCGTCGCTTCCCCAAAGCTGCTTCACCCGAGCGTCCCGACCGCAGGCGTTGCGATAGGCTTTATAGGCGTTTTTCTGGCGCTTGGGGCCAAAGCGGGTGAAGACCAGCTTGTCGCCTTTGTAGTAGTCCTGATGGTATGCCTCGGCCGGATAAAACGCGCCCTCCTGCAGGATCGGGGTTACGACTGTTTGGCCAAGGGCTCGTTGCGCGTTGGTCTTCGCCTGTTGCGCAAGCGCTTTTTCCCCTGCGTTAGAGACGAAAATTGCGGTGCGGTAGCTCTCTCCGCGGTCGCAGAACTGACCGCCGGCATCTGTGGGATCGACCGAGCGGAAGAACATGTTCAGCAGCGTTTCACGTGAGACGCGCGCTGGATCAAACGTGATCTGAACAGCCTCGTAGTGGCCCGTGCCGCCTTTGGTCACCTGTTCATAGGTCGGGTTCGAGACAGAGCCGCCCGTGAACCCGGACACAGCGCCAATTACGCCGGGTACGGATTCGAAATCGGATTCAACACACCAGAAGCATCCACCGGCAACCGTCAGGGTCTCGGTCCCTGCAGCCGGGGCCGGAACCGCGCGCAAGGTGGCGGCCAATGCAATCAAGGTGAACAACAAGGCGGGTTTAAGGTAGTCGAGATATGCAGTCCGGGTCATGGTATGTCTCCTTCCGAGACTCAAGGTGACCGGTGTTCTAACAAGTTGCAATTGCCTGACATGGAATGTCACGCGCTGGTGACCTGAGTTTATTGACCGACCTGTTTACCCATGCGACCGGCAAGAAAACGCCCGGCTGTTAGGCCGGGCGTTGGCAGGATCACAGACCCCATTTCTTTTGGTTTTCCTCAAAGAAGCCCTGGGCTTTCTTCACCTCAATCCAGTTGTTCACGTAGTTGATCCAGACCTGATCATCCTGCGGCAGGATCATCGCGATGGGTGAAGGGGAACGTGGTCCGGCGTTCTTAACACGCTCGATCGGGAACTTCTCTTCCAAGGTGGAGCCTTCGATGTTCGATGTGATGAACACATCGGCCCGTCCGGCGATCACTTCTTGAAAACCACGTGCGGGGGCTTCGACCACTTTGATCTCGGCATTCGGGAACCACTCGCGGACGCGCTTCTCAAAGGTTGTGCCCAGCGTTGTTGCGACCGTCACACCCGGCTGGTTGATCGACTCATAGCCGTCGAATTTGTCGGCCTTGTCCTTGGTCGTGTATGGGAACAGCTCAACCGAGATATAGCTGTCCGAGAATCCGGCAACCTTCATCCGCGGCGGCGAGATCGAGGCCGAGCCGGTCAGGTGGTATTTCTTCGCCACAACGCCATTCACTAGAGTTTTCCAATCGGTCGGGACGTATTCGACCTCAACCCCCAAATCGGCGGCGAGTTCGTTCATGATGTCGATGTCATAGCCTTTGTAGCTGTTGGTGGCCGGATCCCGCAGGGACATCGGGTTCCAATCACCGGTCGTGCCGACCTTCAAAACACCGGAATCCAGGATTTCGTTCAGTGCCGATTGCGCCTGGGCTGCGCCTGACAAGACCAGACCAAGCGCAGCGGCTGCGGCTGCTCTCCAGATTGTGTTCATTTAATTCTCCTGTTGGTGGCAGCTGGGACTTGCTGCCATATATAGTTCGTTGTTTTAAGCGGGATAGGGGGCGCAGGCCCAATAAATCAATCCACCCGCGCAAACTAGGGACAGATCGACCAATGCCAGACCCCGCCATCGAGCTTGTCGATGTGAACAAGTGGTTCGATACGTTCCATGTCCTCAAGAATATCAACCTTACGGTCAATAGTGGTGAAAAGGTTGTGATCTGCGGGCCGTCCGGCTCGGGTAAGTCCACGGTCGTGCGCTGTATCAACCAGTTGGAGAAACATCAGAAAGGGACCATCCGCATTGACGGGGTCGAGCTGAAGGATGACGCCAGATCCGCGGCCACGATCCGGTCTGAAGTCGGCATGGTGTTTCAGCAGTTCAACCTTTTCCCGCATCTGAGCGTTCTGGACAACCTGACGCTCGGCCCGATCAAGGCGCGGGGTCTGAGCCGCGCGCAGGCTGAAGAGCGCGCGCGCCATTATCTAGAGCGTGTTCACATCCCCGATCAGGCCGATAAACGCCCCATCCAACTGTCCGGCGGTCAGCAACAACGCGTCGCCATTGCCCGATCCCTTTGCATGGAGCCGAAAGTTCTTTTGTTTGATGAGCCAACCTCAGCCCTCGATCCCGAAATGATCGCCGAGGTGCTGGACGTGATGGTTGAGCTGGCGCATGAAGGCATGACCATGGTCGTTGTCACCCATGAGATGGGGTTTGCCCGCAAGGTCGCCGACAAGATGATCTTCATGGATGAGGGCGAGATCCTGGAGCAGGGCAAGCCAGAGCATTTCTTCACCAATCCGACCTCGGAGCGGTGTCGCAAGTTCCTCAGCCAGATATTGCAGCACTGAGTGGGTATGATGAAAAAAGCACTTCTCCTCATACCGCTTCTGCTGCTGGCGGGCTGTTCCTCATCCCAGACATGGGGCTGGTATGTCATCGACCCGCGGACTGACTCCGGCTGGATCAACGTGAAATTCCTGATCTCAGGCATGGGCGCGACGATCCTGATCTCTCTGATCGCAGCGGCGCTTTCGATTGTGATCGGCCTGTTGGTTGCCTTGCCCGGATTGTCCGAGAAACGCGGCTGGCGGCTGCTAAACAGGGTCTATGTCGAGTTCATTCGCGCCATTCCGCTGTTGCCTATGCTGTTCTGGGTGTTCTACGGACTGCCGATCGTGTTCCAGTCGATGGGTCTGAACATCCCGATTGATCCCTTCTGGGGCGCGATCATTACCCTGGCGATTTCCGACAGCGCCTTCACGGCCGAGATCTACCGCGCCGGCATCCAATCCATAGCACGCGGCCAGCGCGAGGCGGCCCAGACCATCGGGCTGAACTATGTACAGACCATGCGCTATGTGATCCTGCCGCAAGCGATCCGGCGCATCCTGCCGCCCTTGGCCAACCAGTTCATCTACATCGTCAAGATGAGCGCCTTTGCCAGTGTCATCGGTATGCAGGAACTGACCCGCCGTGCGAATGAGCTGGTGGTGACGGAATACCGTCCGCTGGAAATCTACACCTTGCTGATATTTGAATACCTGATCCTGGTTCTGATCATCAGCGCAGGGGTACGCTGGCTGGAACGCCGCATGGGCGCGGACGAACGCGGATAAGGAGGCACAGTATGGACTGGAAAGACTTCATGGCCGAGACCGAGGCCAATATCGGCACCCTCTCGAAAGAGGTTCCCGAAACGGTGCGCGGTTTCGGGATGATGGGCAAAGCGGCCAAAACCGACGGCGCCCTGAGCGAAAAAACCAAAGAGTTCATCGCGCTGGGCATTGCCATCGCCACACGTTGCGACAGCTGCATCGGGTTTCACGTGAAATCACTGGTGCGTCTCGGCGCCACCCGCGAGGAGTTGTGCGAGGCGCTCTCGATGGCGACCTATATGGGCGGAGGCCCGTCTTTTGCCTACAGCGCAAAGGCGCTGAAGGCGTTTGATGTGTTCTCGGAAGGCGATTAACCCAGAAGCCGCCCCAGCTTCATCGCCACACCCATATTGCCCGAGATCTTGAGCTTTCCCAAAGCAACGCCTGTCATCGGGTTCAGCTTGCCGGTCAGCAGCTTGGTAAGGTTGTCCTGCGAGATACGGATGGTGCAATCGGTATCCTGATCCTGCGTGGTGGCCTGATTGTCGGCCAGCACGATCACACCCGCGTCGCCGCAATCGAACTTGAGCGAGCCGTCAAAGCTTTTGCCATTCAGTCCTTTTTGAATTCCGTCGGCGATCTCTTGCAGCATGGTCTGTCCTTTCAAACTTGACGTGTACGTAAAAACATGGCCCCACATCCGGCAAGCATGACGCTGGGTCCGGTGGGCAAAAGAAAACCCCGGCAACCGTGTGATTGCCGGGGTTTTGAATTCTAAACTGATTGTCAGGTTACTTGGACAGACGTTTGTCGCGCGCCGCCAGCAGTTTCAAACGCAGCGCGTTCAGCTGGATAAAGCCTGCGGCGTCGGTTTGATCATAGGCACCAGCGTCTTCCTCGAAGGTCACATGCGCCTCGGAATACAGCGAGTGATCGGACCAGCGGCCCACGGTCGAGGCAAGACCTTTATACAGTTTCACCCGCACGGTGCCGGTCACGTGTTCCTGCGATTTGTCGATGGCGGCCTGCAGCATCTCGCGTTCGGGCGAGTACCAGAAACCGTTGTAGATCAACTCGGCATATTGCGGCATCAGCTGGTCTTTCAGGTGCATCGCGCCACGGTCCATGGTGATGGATTCGATACCACGGTGTGCTTCCAGCAGGATGGTGCCGCCCGGAGTTTCGTAGATGCCGCGCGACTTCATGCCTACGAACCGGCCTTCGACAAGGTCCAGACGACCGATGCCATGCTTGCCGCCATATTCGTTCAGCTTGGTCAGGATGGTGGCCGGGCTCATCGCTTCGCCATTAATGCTGACCGCGTCGCCTTTTTCGAACCCGATCTCGATGAATTCGGGCTCGTTCGGCGCGTCCTCGGGGTGGACGGTGCGCTGATAGACATAATCGGGTGCCATATCGGCGGGGTCTTCCAGAACCTTGCCCTCGGAGGAGGTGTGCAGCAGGTTGGCATCGACCGAGAAGGGGGCCTCGCCGCGTTTATCCTTGGCGATCGGGATCTGATGCGCTTCGGCCCATTCGATCAGTCGAGTACGGCTGGTCAAATCCCACTCGCGCCACGGGGCGATGACCTTGATTTCGGGGTTCAGTGCGTAGGCGGCCAATTCAAAGCGAACCTGATCGTTGCCCTTGCCGGTCGCGCCATGTGCTACGGCATCAGCACCGGTTTCCTGAGCGATCTCTACCAGACGTTTCGAGATCAGGGGCCGCGCAATCGAAGTGCCCAGCAGGTACAGGCCTTCATACTGCGCATTTGCACGGAACATCGGGAAAACGAAGTCGCGCACGAACTCTTCGCGGATGTCCTCGATATAGATGTTTTCGGGTTTAATCCCCAGCATTTCAGCCTTTTGGCGGGCGGGCTCCAGTTCCTCACCCTGACCCAGATCGGCAGTGAAGGTGACGACCTCACAACCATACTCGGTCTGCAACCATTTCAGAATGATCGAGGTATCAAGGCCACCGGAATAGGCCAGAACAACTTTCTTAGGCGCGGACATCTGACTTCCCCTTATTCGCAAGACGATTGGCCCCTAACGGGTTTTGTGGGCGGGGGCAAGCTGTGTGGATTGACGCAGGCTGGGAATTGGGGTGAAACGGCTGGACAAAGAACAAGAGATGGTTGAGCAGGGGCATTTCCAGATGTTGGCGTTCGAGATATTCATGCATTCGATCAAGATGGTTTTGCGGAACCTGAAACAGGCGATTCAGATCACTCTGATCCCCGCGCTGATCGGCGGTTTGGCCATCATCGCATTCAGCCTTCTTTTTGGTATTTCGTTCGAAGATATCTCGACCGAGCCAAACGGTCTGCCGGATGCAGCATCGCCAGGCGCGGTCACAGCGTTCCTGTTCTGCGTGCTGGCATCCCTGTTTGCGATCATGGTTTGGATTGTCGTGTCCTGGCATCGCTTTGTGCTGCTCGAAGAATACCCGGCCGGTTTTCTGCCCGCGTTCAGATCGGATCGAATGCTCGCTTACATTGGGCGGATGGTGATGCTGGCCTTGCTGGGTGTAGTCGTCCTGATCCCGGCAATGCTTGTCATCGGATTTTTGACGCAGGCCTCGGCTGCGATGGGCATTTTGGCGTGGCTTCTGGTTGTTGTGGGCCTATCCGTGGCCTTTTACCGGGTGTCCCCGGTCATGCCCGCCGCAGCAATAGGCAACCGTTGAAACTGTCGGATGCGTGGCGGGCAACTGACGGAGCGAACGGCACCATAGTGGCGCTGGTTGTGTTGCTGGTGTTGTTCCAGATGGTGCTTCAGCTTCTTTTCGCGGCGCTTCTAATCATCCCGGTGATTGGCGCTTTGGTGGTGGTTTTCGCCAGCATGCTGATCGTGCCTTTGATCAATGTCAGCATCCTGACAACGTTATATGGCGTCTTCATCGAAAAACGCGCGCTGTCGTAATTCGTACACACATGTATTCCTTGCCCTTTTGCTTAGGATAAGCCACTGAAACCGGCATGAGCGATTTCATGACCCGTGCCCGCGCTGCCGAACAGGCGATGCGCTCTGTGTTTCCAGCAACGCCTTTGCAGCGGAATGCCCATCTGTCTGACCGCTACGGTGCTGATATCTGGCTCAAGCGAGAGGACCTCAGCCCGGTACGCTCCTACAAGATCCGAGGCGCCTTCAATGCCATGCGCAAGCAGCAGGGGCAGGATCTGTTCGTTTGTGCCAGCGCCGGCAATCACGCTCAGGGCGTGGCCTTCATGTGCAAGCATCTGGGTGTGAAGGGGGTGGTCTTCATGCCGGTCACCACGCCTCAGCAGAAGATCCAGAAGACCCGTATTTTCGGCGGCGACAATATCGAGGTTCATCTCAGCGGAGACTATTTCGACGACACGCTTGCGGCGGCACAAGCTTGGTGCGCAAAGGAGGGCGGGCATTTCCTGTCGCCCTTCGATGATGAGGATGTGATCGAAGGTCAGGCTTCGCTTGCGGTCGAGATCGAGGAACAGCTAGGCCGTGTGCCCGACCATGTCATCTTACCGGTCGGCGGCGGCGGCATGTCTTCCGGCGTGGCAACCTGGTTCGGGGATCGGACCCACTGTTTGCTTGTCGAACCCAAAGGTGGGGCCTGTCTGCACGCGGCAATGGCTGCAGGGCATCCGGTTGCCTTGGATCACGTAGATAATTTCGTCGATGGCGCGGCGGTCGGCAAGATCGGTGCCAAGCCGTTTGAGCTGTTGAAAGACCGTCACTTATCGGATGTGCTGGTCCTGTCCGAGGATCGCATCTGCACCACAATGATCGAGATGCTTAATGTGGAAGGCATCGTGCTGGAACCCGCTGGCGCATTGGCAATTGAGGCGGTTGCTGATGTGCAAAGCTTTATCCGTGGCAAAACGGTTGTTTGTGTCACCTCTGGCGGCAATTTCGATTTTGAGCGTCTGCCCGAGGTCAAGGAGCGCGCGCAGCGCTATTCCGGGGTCAAGAAATACTTCATCTTGCGCCTGCCGCAGCGTCCTGGCGCGTTGAAAGAGTTCCTGAGCATCCTCGGCCCCGAAGACGATATCGCGCGGTTCGAATACATGAAGAAATCAGCGCGTAATTTCGGCTCGGTCCTGATCGGGATCGAAACCCACAAGCCCGAGAACTTCGCCCGCCTCTTTGCGCATCTGGATGAGGCTGGATTTACCTATACCGACATCACCGAGGATGAGACGCTGGCACAGTTTGTGATCTAGTGCAGATTGTCTTTAAGTTCGGTTTGAAACACCACTTTCGACGCATCAAACGCGGCGAGGACTTCCTTAAGATCGACTTTCGCCGCCTCTCCGGAAGCGGCCAGCCTTTCGCCATCCTGACAGAGCTTCGAGAACACCTCGAACCCAAGGCTCAGGGCGCTGCCTTTCAGGAAATGCAGGTTCTGTTCAAGATCCTGCCGCGCGGTGTCTGCATGCACGCGGGCGATGACCTCTTGCACCTCGTCCAGAAAGATCTCGACAACCTCATCGAATTCATCAGCGCCAACCTCGTCACGGAGCTGTCGAACTCGGGGCCAGTGGATCATGGGTCGCGTCCTGCATCGGAATTGAATAGATCCTTGGTAGCGCGGCCTGAGTAAATACCAGGTTAAGCGTCGGCCTCTATCGACCTTCACCCGATGTTAAGCCCCAAACGCGTAGGGTCACACCATCCCGATAAAAGGAAGCGTGTGGGGTTGCAGAGTGCCAGCGGCAAGTCTTGAGGAAACCAGATCCGATCTGGACTTCGGTGCAATCCGGAGGGTGCTGGTTGTGGATGACAGCCGCCTGCAACGGCGCATTCTGGTGGCCTCGCTCAAGAAATGGGGATTTGAGGTACTTGAGGCCGACAATGGCGAGGCGGCGATAGATATCTGCACCGAAGCCGCGCCGGACCTTGTTCTCAGCGATTGGGTCATGCCGGGGATGAGCGGGCTTGAGTTCTGCCGCGCCTTCCGCGCGCTCGAGGCGGAACATTACAGCTATTTTATCTTGCTCACTTCCAAAAGCGAAAAGCATGAGGTTGCGCGCGGTCTAGATGCAGGCGCAGATGATTTCCTGATCAAACCGCTTGAGGCGGATGAGCTGCGCGCGCGTATCTCGGCTGGGGCGCGGATTCTGGATATGCAGCGTGAGTTATCCCAGAAAAACCGACTGATCGAATCCGCCCTGCAAGAGCTGAAACTTGCGCATGAGGCCATCGACAAGGACCTGATCCAAGCCCGCAAGATACAGGAATCGCTGGTGCCCGACCTCACGCAAGAGTTCGGAAATTCGCGTGTCAGCCTGTTGTTGAAACCCTGCGGGCATATCGGGGGCGATCTGGTGGGGATGTTCTCACCCGGTCCGAACCGCCTTGGGTTCTACAGCATTGATGTATCTGGTCACGGCATCACCTCGGCGATGATGACGGCGCGGTTGGGCGGTTATCTGTCCAGCAAACATTTCGAACAGAACGTCGCAATGGAAAAGCGGTTTGACAAATTCTACGCTTTGCTTCCCCCGGAGGAAGTCGCGGGGATGCTGAATTCCCGATTGCTGGCGGATGCCGGGATCGAAGAATATTTTACTATGGTCTATGCCATTGTAGATCTGCGCAACGGGCATATCAGGATGGTTCAGGCCGGGCATCCACATCCGTTGATGCTAAGGCGCGATGGCACGACCGAGTTTTTGGGCGAAGGTGGGCTACCCATCGGGTTGATCCCGGATGTGAAGTTTCAGCAGATTGAGACGAAGATGGAGCCGGGGGACCGTTTGTTACTGCATTCAGACGGGTTCACGGAATGCGCTTTGGCTGAAGGCGGAATGCTGGATGACGACGGCTTGCGGGACATGGCGCTCGACTGTGCGGCGGGTCGCGGTGGGCCTGAGTTTTTGGACGATCTGTTCTGGCGCCTGACACAGGTGATGTCACCTGAAAGCGGTATGGGCGACGATGTCTCGGCCGTGTTCTTCGAATATAATGGGGCCTAAAGCGTTTTGGATTTTACCTGAATCATCAAGTGAAACAAATGTCCCGAAAACGCTGAAAGCGTGGCAGGGTATTCGCGTCGCAGGCTAAACCCGAAACGATCTAAAGCCTGCGAAGATGCAGCATCGCGAAATGGCGATCGCCATCGTTGCCCAGCGTTTCAACCGCGTCGGCGGTATGCATCCAGAGCGCTTCGTGGAACGGTTCGCTCGGTGGCCCCAGTCGTCGTACCGGGCGCGCGTGATAGATCAGGCAGACCTTCTCGGCCCAGAGGTCATATTCCGGCATATAGGTAAATCGCCGGAACGCGCCGACACGACGGGGTGCCGCGATCAGCCAGCCCGTTTCCTCAAATACTTCGCGGTGCAGAGCGGTTGCGGGTGATTCACCCGGATCTATTCCGCCGCCGGGCAATTGCAGATCCGGCCCCGGTTCGGTCTGGCAGGTCAGAAGAAGGTGCCCTGAGCGGGGCAGCAACGCGTAGACTCCGACCCGCCGGGTGTACTTGCGCCCGGGTTCAGGGCTTTCGCCGAACCGTCTGATCATGTATGGCCCCTTACAACCCAATCTCTGCGACCTATATGGTGCCGGTATGCCAACCCTTGGCGTGTAAGGAAACCCCATGTCTCTTGGAACAAAAATCGCGTGGGACGATACCGTCCTGCCCTTTCAACTCGATGTATCGGACATGCGCGGGCGCGTGGCCCGTCTGGATGGCGTGTTGGACGGCATCCTGAAACAGCATGACTATCCGGAAAAGGTTGAGGCCCTGGTGGCCGAGATGGCCCTGCTGACCGCGTTGATCGGCCAGACTGTCTCGCTTCGCTGGAAGCTGTCGCTGCAGGTGCAGTCCAAGGGTCCGGTGCGCATGATTGCCACCGACTACTACGCACCACAGAAAGAGGGTGAGCCGGCCCGCATCCGCGCTTACGCCAGTTTCGACCGCGACCGTCTGACCGATGGTACGCCCTTCGAACAGGTGGGCGAGGGTTATTTCGCGATCATGATCGACCAGGGCGAAGGCACGCAGCCTTATCAGGGCATCACTCCGCTGGCCGGAGGCTCGATCAGTGCTTGTGCCGAAGCCTATTTTGCGCAGTCCGAGCAGTTGCCGACCCGGTTCTCGCTGAGCTTCGGCAAATCGACTGAACCGGGTGTGGGTGAGCATTGGCGCGCAGGCGGCATCATGTTGCAACATATGCCCAAAGCCTCGCCTTTTGCGGCGTCCAGCGAAGGCACCGGAGAGATCCTGACCGCCACTGATCTTGTCGATGGCGAAGAAGGTGAGAACTGGGGCCGTGTCAATATACTGCTGGACACGGTCGAGGATCTTGAACTGATCGGCCCCTCGATTGCGCCAACCGATCTGCTGGTGCGTCTGTTCCATGAGGAAAACCCACGGGTCTATGACGCGCAGCAGGTACAGTTCGGTTGCACTTGTTCAGAAGAGCGTGTGCGCCAGAGCCTGTCGATCTATTCGGCCAAGGACATCGAAAAGATGACCACCCCCGAAGGTCAGGTTACGGCCGATTGTCAGTTCTGCGGTGCGCATTATGTGCTGGACCCTGCTACCGTGGGCTTTGACGCCGAAGACAGCAAAAGTGTGTGAGTTAGAGACGCAACTCCGGACGGCTTTGGCTCGTCCGGGCCATGGGTCCAGTGATTTTGACCTGAACCCAGACACCGTGCTGCCGCCGGGGCGAAAACTGCGCCCGGCGGGGGTGCTTGTGCCGATCACCGTCGCGGACGGGATGCCACGGCTGATCCTGACCAAACGCTCCTCGGCGTTGAAGCATCACCCTGGCCAGATCGCCTTTCCCGGCGGCAAGCAGGATGAAGGCGACGCGGATGTCACCGCCGCTGCCCTACGCGAGGCGCGGGAAGAGGTCGGTCTGCCCATTGACCTGCCTGAAGTCCTGGGCTTTCTGCCCACGCATGAAACCGTCACGTCCTTCTCGGTTACTCCGGTGGTGGCAATCATCCGGCAGGGCTTCGATCCGGTGCCTGAGCCGGGCGAAGTAGACGAAATTTTCTCGGTCCCCCTTGCACATGTGCTGAACCCTGCGAATTATGTGATCGAGTCGCGCCGTTGGCAGGGGACAAGACGGAAGTATTTCGCCGTGCCCTATGGCCCTTATTACATATGGGGCGCGACCGCCCGCATATTGCGCGGGCTTGCAGCACGGGTGAGTGAATGAAGCAAATCAGCGCGGCTTGGGTTTCGGACCCTGCGACACAAAAGGTATGCGCAGCCCTCACGGATGGCGGCGCGCAAGCGCTGTTTGTGGGGGGATGTGTGCGCAACGCGCTTTTGGGCGCGCCAGTATCGGACATTGATATCGCAACAGATGCGCATCCCAAAAGGGTGCTGGAGCTGGCGCAGAGCGCCGGGCTCAAGGCGATTCCCACGGGGATTGATCACGGCACGATCACTGTGGTCTGCAATCACATCCCGCATGAGATCACCACCTTTCGCCGCGATGTGGAAACCGATGGCCGCCGCGCGGTCGTGGCCTTCTCGGACAAGGTGGAAGAGGATGCAGCACGGCGCGATTTCACCATGAATGCCATCTACGCAAAGCCAAATGGCGTCGTGTTAGACCCGCTTTTAGGCCTGCCGGACCTTCAGGCCCGCCGCGTTCGATTCATCGGGACTGCAGAAAACCGCATCCGCGAAGACTACCTGCGATCCCTGCGCTATTTCCGGTTTCATGCCTGGTACGGAGATGCTGAGGCCGGTTTCGACCCGGATGCTCTGGCCGCGATTGCTGCGAATCTGGACGGTTTGTCCACCTTGTCGCGGGAACGTGTCGGGGCCGAGCTGTTGAAACTGTTGGGTGCGCTGGATCCGGCCCCATCTGTTGCCGCAATGCGCAGCACGGGGGTGTTGGCGCAGCTTCTACCGGGCGCGGATGATCGCGCCCTTGCGCCTTTGGTCGGGATCGAGCAGGCCGCAGGTGCCGAACCGGACGCAGTGCGCCGGTTGGCGGCCATTGCCACGCCCGAGGATGCTGCGACCCTGCGCCTGAGCCGCAATCAATTGCAACGTCTGATCCGGATGCGGGAGGAGGCGCAGGCCTCGACCAGTGTAGCGGAACTCGGCTACCGCTACGGCGACGAGGGGGGCTTGCACGAAACACTGCTGCGATGCGCACTCCTGGAGCGCCCCTGGTCCGAGGATCTGCGCACGGCACTGCATTCTGGGGCCGCCGCGCAGTTCCCGATCAAGGCAACGGACCTCATCCCCAACTTTTCTGGCCCTGCGCTGGGCAAGAAACTGGCTGATCTTGAGGCAAGCTGGATCGCATCCGGCTTTACCCTGACGCGCGAGGATTTGCTGGCCGGGTAGCGCTAAGTCTCAAAAGGGGATGACAAATCAGAACGTTTGTGCTTACGTGCGCCTGTCACATAGATGGAGGACTGCGAATGTATTACGGGATCTGGTTCGGCTAAAGCCGGGACGCTTACCCCGTATAGGGTGGTGTTCAGGCGCCATTCTTCTTCGCATGTCTAATTTTCTGCTCAATCGGAGCACTCCTCTATGTTTCGCTATTTCGAAAACCTCGTTGACCCTTTTGGCTCCTATAAAGAAGCCGACGCGCCGCCGACGCGGCTGTGGCCGTTCATGCTGGACTATTCGCGGCCGTTCTATCGGGTGTTTGCCTGGGCGGCGCTGATCTCGATCATCGTTGCCGGGGTTGAGATCGGGTTGATCGCCTATATGGGTCGCGTGGTCGATCTGCTGGGTGGAACTCCGGCAGAGGTCTGGCAGAACCACGGGACCGAGCTGTTGCTGATGGCTGCGTTTGTCCTGCTGCTGCGTCCCTTGCTGCATTTGATCGACGTACTGCTGCTCAACAATACAATTCTGCCGAACTTTGGCACGCTGATCCGCTGGCGGGCACATAAACACGTTCTGCGTCAGTCGGTTGGCTGGTTCGAGAATGACTTTGCCGGGCGGATTGCCAACCGGATCATGCAGACCCCTCCTGCCGCGGGCGAGGTGGTGTTCCAGGTCTTTGACGCGATTTCGTTCTCGCTCGCGTATCTGATCGGCGCGGCGATTCTGCTCTATGCGGCAGACCCGCGATTGTTGATCCCGCTGCTGATCTGGTTCGCGCTTTATGCGCTGTTGGTGCGCTGGACGATCCAGCGCGTTGGCCCGGCGTCCAAAGCAGCATCCGATGCGCGCTCGACCGTGACGGGGCGTGTGGTGGACAGCTATACCAATATCCACTCGGTCAAGATGTTCGCCCATGGCCGGCAAGAAATGGATTATGCCCGCGAAGCCATTGAAGAGACGCGCCGCACCTTCCAGATCGAAATGCGGATATTCACCATAATGGACGCGGTTCTGGTCACATTGAACGGCCTGCTGATTGTGGGCGTCGTGGGATGGGCTATTTCCCTGTGGATGCAGGGCACGGCTTCGGTTGGTGTCGTTGCGGCGGCGACGGCCTTGACGCTGCGCCTGAATGCGATGACCGGGTGGATCATGTGGGCGCTGACCAGCTTCTTCCGCCAGCTTGGCATCGTCGCTGAGGGGATGGAAACAATCGCCCAGCCCATCGACTTACTAGATGCGCCTACAGCGAAGCCATTGCAACTGAGCGAGGGTAAGATCGAAATCAACGATCTGTCGCACCACTATGGCCGCGAGGCCGGAGGTTTGGACCACATCAACCTGACCATTCAACCGGGCGAGAAGATTGGCCTGATCGGGCGCTCTGGGGCCGGAAAATCGACCCTAGTAAAGCTTCTTTTGCGGTTTTACGACGTTGAACGAGGGGCCATTCTGATCGATGATCAGGACATCGCGCAGGTCACGCAGGACAGTTTGCGCAGCCGTATCGGCATGGTCCAGCAGGACAGCGCTTTGCTGCACCGGTCGGTGCGCGACAATATCCTCTATGGCCGTCCGAACGCGACCGAGGATCAGATGATCGCCGCCGCCAAACAGGCCGAAGCGCATGAGTTCATTCTCGACCTGCAGGACCCTCAGGGCAGAACCGGGTATGACGCGCATGTGGGTGAGCGTGGCGTGAAGCTATCAGGAGGTCAGCGGCAGCGGGTCACGCTGGCGCGGGTCATTCTGAAGGACGCGCCGATTTTGCTGTTGGATGAGGCGACATCCGCCCTAGATTCCGAGGTCGAAGCGTCCATTCAGGAAACCCTTTACGGTATGATGCAAGGAAAAACCGTGATTGCTATTGCCCACAGGCTCAGCACCATCGCTCAGATGGACCGTATTCTGGTGATGGATGCGGGCCGGATTGTGGAAGAGGGCGCGCATGCCGACCTTTTGGCGCAGGGTGGCCTTTACGCGCAGTTCTGGGCGCGGCAATCTGGCGGCTTCATGAATCCGGAGGCCGCTGAATGAGGGTTGCCGACCTCATCAACCCGTTCAAGAACATCGAGACGCCCCCACCGCAAACGCTGGGGGCGTTTATTCGCTGGAGCCTGTCAGGCGCCTGGCCCATGCTGTTTGTCGCGGCGGCGTTCTCGGCGATCGCTGGCGCGATGGAGGCGGCCACCGCCTGGATTCTGGGCCGAGTGATCGACGTCGCCACCTCGGGCGGGTCCGAGCGTTTTCTGGCCGCTGAGAATATCTGGATGATAGTCGGCGCGGCAGCGTTCTTCATGGTGATCCGCCCAATCCTGTTCGGCCTGTCCTCGGTGTCGAACAACTACATCGTCATGCCGAACATCCCGCCCTTGGTTCTGGCCAAGCTGAACCGTTGGACACTGGGTCAGTCAGTCACCTATTTCGACGACGATTTTGCCGGTCGGATTGCGCAGAAACAGATGCAAACCTCGAACGCGATGGCCTCGGTCGTGTCGGAAACGATCAGTGCAATTGTCTTTGCTTTGGCGTCTCTTGTTGGATCTTTGCTTTTGTTAGGGTCTATTCACCCGTTGGTGATGCTGCCCTTTGCGGGTTGGCTGGTGGTCTATTTCATGCTGGTCCGCTGGTATCTGCCCCGCATTCGCAAACGCTCGGCCGCGCGGGCGGGCGCACGGGCGATGGTGTCGGGGCAGGTGGTGGATACGATCACCAATATCAAAACCGTCAAGCTGTTCGCCCACTCCGCTTATGAAGATCAGACAGCGCGAAACGCGATGGTCGACCTGCGCGAAAGATCTCTGGATTTCGGCAAGCTATCCGCCACCTTCCGGTTCATTCTGATGGTTCTGGCAGGGGTTCTGCCCGTTATGCTGCTGGGTGCAACGCTATGGCTTTGGCAACTGGGGATGGCTACGGCCGGAGATATTGTGGCGGCAGGTGCGGTTGCGATCCGCATTTCCCAGATGACGGGCTGGGTCAGCTTTACGCTGATGGGTCTCTACGCCAATGTTGGCGAGATCGAAAACGGCATGAAAACGCTGGCCAAGCGGGATCGGGTTGAAGATGCCGCAGCAGCCAAGGACTTGGTTGTGTCTCTGGGCAGCATCGCTTTTGAGGCGGTCAGCTTTGCCTATGGTCGGGATATTGGCGGGGTTTCTGATCTGAACCTGACGATCGCACCGGGCGAAAAGCTGGGCATCGTTGGGGCGTCAGGTGCGGGCAAATCCACCCTCGTTTCGCTGTTGTTGCGGCTCTATGACGGGGAAAAAGGCGCGATTTCGATTGACGGGCAGGATGTGTCGCAAGTAACCCAAGACAGCCTGCGCCGTCAGATCGGGATGGTCACGCAGGAAACCGCCATGTTCAACCGTTCAGCGCGTGAGAATATTCTGTATGGCCGCCCCGATGCGTCCGAGGCCGAGATGATCGAGGCCGCCGAGAAAGCTGAAGCGCATGAGTTCATCCTGAGCCTCGAAGACGCGCAGGGCCGGAAAGGCTACGACGCGCACTTGGGTGAGCGAGGCGTGAAACTCAGCGGTGGACAACGGCAGCGGATCGCCCTGGCCCGTGCCATTCTTAAGGACGCGCCTATCCTTGTGCTGGACGAGGCGACCTCGGCGCTAGATTCCGAGGTCGAGGCCTCGATCCAGACTGCGCTGCATCGGGTGATGGAGGGTAAAACCGTGCTTGCCATCGCGCATCGCCTGTCGACCCTCAGCGAGATGGACCGGATCGTCGTGCTGGATCAGGGGCGGATCGTTGAAGCCGGCACGCATGAGGCGCTTTTGGACCAGGGCGGGCTGTATGCGCGGTTCTGGCATCGCCAGTCGGGTGGTTTCATTCAGGCCGAGGCCGCAGAATAAGGGTTTTGTTGCAGACAAAGCCCGGCTATCAGGCCCCCATGACGCAGCAATTCACCATCAACCGCCTTGGTCATCAGGGTGACGGCATCGCAGACGGCCCTGTCTATATTCCCCGAACTTTGCCGGGCGAAGTGGTCAGCGGAACCTTGGTCGGCCAGCTACTGGAAGACATGAGGGTGGAAACCCCGTCCGATCAACGGGTTAAAGCCCCTTGCCGCCACTACAAAGCGTGTGGAGGCTGCCAGTTGCAGCACGCCTCAGACGCCTTTGTGGCGGATTGGAAGGTGGAAATCGTGCGCGCAGCGCTGTCAGCACAGGGCCTCGAGGCCCCGATGCGGCCGATCCACACTTCACCCGAGCGGTCTCGTCGGCGGGCAACGATTGCCGTGCGGCGGACGAAGAAAGGCACGCTGGCCGGATTTCACGGCCGCGCGTCCGACACGATCACCGAAATCCCGGATTGCCATCTTCTGGATCCGGCTTTGATCGAAGCGATCCCGGTCGCCGAGGCGTTGGCGCTGCTGGGTGGCAGCCGCAAAGGTGTACTGGCGGTTACGCTGACCCTGTCCGAGGGTGGTCTGGATATCGCGGTGTCAGGCGGCAAGCCCTTGGACGGCCCGCTGGAGCTTGCCTTGGCACAAGCGACCGAGAAACACGGGCTGGCGCGCCTCAGCTGGGATGGTGAGGTGATCGCGATGCGGCAACCGCCAGTCCAGCGCTTTGGAATCGCCGGGGTCATCCCGCCACCGGGGGCCTTTCTGCAGGCCACAAAGGACGGAGAACAGGCTCTAACACAGGCTGTTTTGGAAGCCACGCAAGGTGCAAGGCGGGTTGTGGACTTGTTTGCCGGGAGTGGAACCTTCTCTCTACCGCTCGCGCAGGAGGTCGAGGTTCACGCGGTCGAAGGTGAATCCGCTATGACGCAGGCACTTAATCAGGGATGGCGCAAGGCCACGGGGTTGAAACGCGTCACCTGTGAGGCCCGTGATCTGTTCCGGCGCCCACTAATGCCGGATGAGTTCAAGGGCTTTGATGCCGTGGTCCTTGACCCGCCGCGTGCGGGGGCCGAAGCGCAGGTCGCAGAACTTGCGCAGGCGCAGCCCCCGGTGATCGCCTATGTCTCGTGCAACCCCATTACCTTTGCGCGGGATGCAAAAACGCTGGTTGATGCAGGCTACGCCCTTGAATGGGTGCAGGTCGTTGACCAATTTCGGTGGTCGTCCCATACGGAACTGGCCGCGCGGTTTGTGCTGAACCCCGCACGTTAAGGAGACAGCAACCCATGGCGTTCAAACAGCGCTTGCAGAGCATCATCGAAGCCCCCCTCTTCGGGCAGTTCATCACGGCTGTGATCATCTTTAACGCGATCTTGCTGGGGATGGAGACCTCACCGACGCTGATGGACGCGGCTGGGTCGCTGATCGTCATTCTCGATAAACTATGCCTTGCGGTTTTTGTGGTCGAGATCGCGATGAAGCTGATCGTCTCAGGTCGCAACTTCTTCAAGAGTGGTTGGAATCTATTCGATTTCACGATCGTTGGCATCGCTCTGGTCCCAAGCGCGGGCGGTCTGTCAGTGCTGCGGGCCCTGCGAATCCTGCGGGTCTTGCGTGTGATCTCGGTTGCGCCGCGTCTGCGCCGGGTGGTCGAAGGTTTTATCTCGGCCCTTCCGGGCATGGCCAGCGTGTTCCTGCTGATGGCGATTCTGTTTTATATTGGCGCGGTGATCTCGACCAAGTTGTTCTCTTATTCCTTCCCGGCTTGGTTTGGGGATCTGGGCCTTTCAGCCTATACGCTGTTCCAGATCATGACGCTGGAAAGCTGGTCCATGGGCATCGTGCGTCCTGTGATGGAGGTCTACCCCTACGCCTGGCTGTTCTTTGTGCCCTTTATTATGGTCACCACCTTCGCGGTTGTGAACTTGCTGGTCGGTCTGATCGTGAATTCGATGCAGGATGCGCACCACGCCGAGGACGAAGTGAAGACCGATGCCTACCGAGATGAGGTGCTAGAGCGGCTGGAAGCCATAGAACGCCGACTAATTGAGCAATCAAACATCAAAAAGTGATTTCAGTTTTTTCAGTTTTTGGCATAATACCCAAAAAAAAGCAGCAGGCAGTGAATCATGGATCGTCGAGCATTTGGATTGGGTGCAATGGCAACGCTGAGCCTTTCGGCTTGTGCCTCAGCCGGACCCAGATTTCTGACATATGATGGACCCGAGGTGACCTCGCTGGTCGTCAACAAGAGCGCGCGCAAGATGTACCTTTTGCATCATGAGCATGTCTTGCGGGAATATGATGTTGATCTGGGCTTTGCGCCCAATGGCACCAAAACCAAGCGTGGTGATGGTCGGACCCCAGAGGGGAGCTACCTGATCGATCGGCGCAACCCGAGAAGCCGCTATCATCTGTCTTTGGGTATTTCCTATCCCAACTCACAGGATGTAGCTCAGGCCAAGGCGGCGGGCGTTGATCCGGGTGGTGATATCTTTATCCACGGTCAGCCCAGTCTGCGGTCGGAGCTTAAGCGCGCCAAGAAGACCCCGGACTGGACCGCCGGATGCATCGCCGTCAAGAATAACGAGATCGAAGAGATCTATGCGATGGTCAACAAAGGTACGCTGATCACTCTGCGTCCCTAGCGCCAGGGCCCAAACCCGAATTTCGCATAGTCGCGCTGGTAGGCTTTTGCTGCCAGCGCTTCGAGCTGTGCGTCGTAGATCTCTTCCAATCTGTAAGGCGTATCTGCGGCGCGGATTTCAGGCGTGGGTGGGTTTGCGTTCCCCAAGCTTGTGGCGAGATCGGGCAGAGCCGTCTGCAGGTCATCCTCTCGCAGGATCAGGTCGGGCAGGGCGATTGGCGTCATGGCCTCAATCACCTTTGACTGGCTGCACCACATCGCATCGACCCTGATCGGGGTCTGGCCGTTCAGATTGTGATGCAGGAAGGTCAGGAAAGCTGCAAACGCCGCATGGTGCTGGTCTTTCGAGTAATTCTTTTCACGCAGCTGTCCGGGAATCGGCAGTTTGAACCTATTGCGCAGCATGTGGCGGATATCGGCATAGTCCTCATGGTCTTTAGCTAGAACATAGTTACAAAACGCAGTATGCGCGCGGGCGATCGGATGTTGCAGAACGGTGAATTTGCGGAGCCCAGGATGGGCTTGCATCCAGCTTTCGACCGCGTCCGGGGTGTCGTGCAAAGCATCCTCGTCGCATCCATCCATCCGCGCCAGCCACTGGGTAACAACAGGCTCTAACCCACCAGGAACAGGTAAAAATAGCAGTGGTGTTGTTGGAGCCGCTATTTGTCTTTGCAGCTTTGGGGGGCGTCGAGGTTCCAGATCCGGCGTGCGGTGCAGGGCGAAACGGTCCATCCCTGACACTGCACGCGCCATCTCGTCCGGGTTGGTCACCTTGGTCACGGCGGCTGACGGGTTCTGCGGCTTGAGCGTATCGTCAAGCGCATCCAACCGACCATCGACTCCCAGCCACTTGGCGAGACCGTTCAAAACCTCAAGATCGTCCAGGTCATCATAGTTGATGTAAAAGGCGGTCTGGCCCGATCTTTGCAGGTGGTTCAGCAGAGACGTCTGATAAGAGGCAAGGGTGTCGACGTAGTCCGAGAACTCAGCCGCGTCGAATGCGACCGTTTCCTCCAACCGGCGCTTAATGTTCTTCAACTGCCATTGCTTGGTTTTCCGAACGATCTTCAGCGACAGATAGCTGTCCAGCGGATTGCGGCTGAGGATAATTTTGGCGCAGAGCGGGTCGTTCAGGACCTCAGGCAAGACACGCGGGTCGTGTTCCTGAAAATACCGAAAGCCGTGCAACGCGTCCGGGGCCGTGCGGATGGCTGCTAGAAGTCTGTCCGGATCGTCGTCCCTTTCGTCCAGTGTTAGACCCAGAATCTGGTCTGATTTCACCCGCCCGATGAAATGCGGGTTGAAGGCCTCGCCATGGCAGGTGAGGCCGTCGATCCGGTTCAGGTTGGCCTCTAACAGGTTTGATCCGGTGCGCATCGCACCCATGATCACGAACGATTCAAAGAGACCGGCCATCGGGGATCACTGCACCAGATAAGGTTTGCGGAAAGGCTTGGTGCGGGTTCCAAACACATCATCGACGGGGAAATCGCCCATCAGTTGCGGATGCATGCCCTGGTTCTTGAGGTTCTGGAGAAACTGCCCAAAGCCCGCCAGATCGACCATCAGCGGGGCCTCGGTCAGGTGGCGAGCCGTCTGTGGCGCGATCTCGTCCAGAATGGTTTGAAGAGGTTCCATTGGGGCCTCAATGAAATCTGCCAGTGTCCAGCTCCGTACACGCGCCTTTGTCCAAACCGAGCTCAGCACTTCAAGCTGTTTGCTCTCGATCTGTTGCAAGCGGGCGGCTTCGCACCGGATATCGGCGAAGTTCATGTTTGACCGGAACAGCGGGATCGCCCACGCCCCGGTAATCACCGAGATCTGCGCGTTCTTGTCCCGCGCCAGAAACCAGTTGATGTCCTGCGTGTCCCGCGGGCCGAACTGGAAACATTGGCGTTGGCCGCGCGTGTTCCAGATCAGGTTCGACAGGAAAGCCTTGGGGTTATAGTCGCGCAACGTGGCACTGTCGCTAAGCGCGCCATTGGTGATCGACTCACCCTCAGCGAATTCGGCGCGGTTCGGAGCAAAAAGGTGCCCGTGGACGCGAGTGTTGGTCGTAGTCTCCAGCCAGGTTTCGAACTCCTCAAACAGGTCCGAGAAGCCCTGAAAAACCGAATACCCCGCCGCCGTCAATCCGTTCTCGCTCCCGTGGCGGGGAAAGCGGCTTTGCATATAGAGGCCATCACGCCCATGGGTGCGCCGTTCGACCGCCTTTGAGAAGACTCGGTCGATCTTGCCCGGGTTAGGCTCGGCCGGTCGTATCGCGCTGGACTGGTCGGTCAGGAAAGAGTGATAAAGTCTCTCGGCCCGGGGCCAGATTTTACGGGCAACAAAGCAGTCCGACCGGCGTAGCAATTGCAGATGATCATCGTAAAAGATGTGGGGCCGCCCCTGGTAATCGAATTTCGACAGGGTCAGTGACCGGCTTTCGATATGCGTGGAATAGAGGCGCGCGAGGGTCTGAAAATAGCTTTCATCCGGTATCCAGACATGGCGGAAATAGCGGTCATAGACCTTACGCCTGGGGTCCTGCAAAATGGCCGAGAGGGTCTGCCGGGTCAGGCACCACCATTGGCTGCCCATATGCGGAGTCAAGCCATCGGGAATGCGGCGGCGCATGCCGGTCGCCCGTTGCAGTTTTACATAGGCGTCAAACAGTTTGCGCTGATTGCGCCAGGAAAACGGGAAGCGCAGGGTAAAGCGTTCATGGTCCAGCCCACCGATCGTCCAGCTGACATCAGCGGTTGTAGCGCTTTCGATAAAATCGACGCGGGGACGGTCGGAAAGGTAGTCGATCAGCTCTTGCACCGGGCGCAGAGGCAGACAGGCGCCGGACGACAGGAAGACATGCCGCACGTCTGGGAAGGCCTCCAGCATCTGCTCGGATGCGGATTGTGAGGCGGCCACGATACCCCAACGGCCCCAATCGCAAGTACGACGATCCGAGAAACCGATCAGAGGGTTGTCCGCACAGGAGGCGACAAAGCTTGAATACGTCTTTTCGGCGACCTTGCCGTCCACGTGGATCACAACCGGGCAGCCCGCGGCGGTCCAGTGGCGGGCGACCTGCTCGGCCCGGTCCAGAGCCGTGTGGACCAGCATGACGATGCCCAGCGAACTCATGCCCAGTTGCCTTTCGACATGAGGCCCAGAATCTCAAGCTGGCGCCAATTGATGTATTGTTCCGACCAATCGCAGCGGAAAACGGGCTGCTCCTCTAACTGTTTGGCGTAGGCCTTGTACTCACCGGAACCACGATAGTGCTGATTGCGCTGCATCTCTTCGCGCGCCTTGTCGCCAAGCGTGTTGATCAGCTTGGCATGCAGCAGCGCGCCACTGGTCTTTTCCCCACCCCATTCGTCATAAACTTGGTTCAAACCCCTCGGCAGCAGCGAATGGGTCGAGCTGATATAGACATAGCGCCGATCCCACTTCACTAAGGGTATCTTGTTCAGCGCCGGGGCCTTCGAGGGGGTGTCCTGAAAGAAAACACGGGCCCTTGGGCCACCCTGAATCCATAGGTTCTTATATTCGGGATTCTTGGAAATCATGTAGTTCCCGGCATCGAACCAACGCGCGATTTCAAACGGGTCCTGACCCTCATGGTAGGGTTCGTCGTCTACGGGACCTTCGGGATACATGTCGATCAGCATGGTGCCGAAACTGCGCACCGCACAGCTGTCCAGCCAATCCGTCAGCGCGCTGATCGGGCGTGTGTCGCAAAACGGATAGATAAAGAACTCATCCGGATCGACGGTCAGAACCCAATGCCCATGCGCGTATTTGCGCAGCAGATAGTTGGACCAGTCCAACCCGAACCCCGCCTTTTTATAGCTGGTTTTCGTCTGCCAGACCGAGACATCTGGCTGCGTACGCAGAAACGCGAGACTGCCGTCGTCGCTGTCATTATCGACAAACAGAAAATGGTTCACGCCCAGCTTGCGGTAGTATTCCAGAAAGAAGGGCAGGCGGATCTTCTCGTTACGAACAACGCTCATCAGCAACACATCGTCCGGGCGGATTGCGGCGGTATTGGTGCTGATGGGCTTTAGCTCACGCCGTCTTTTGACGCAGCGCACGAGACGGCGCTTGCGCCGCAACCTCATGCGATAAGACTCCAAAAGGCCCACGCGACTGCCCAACCCTTGTTATTGACGCGAGCGTCCCCGGATTGATTGCTGAGTGTCCAACATCCGGGTTCCGCCGACTATGCCATTTTTTCATCTTGAGGGGCAATGCATTTACAACAGGTTAGTAATCCTGGCCCTGCTGATCCGACCAGCCCCCTGCATTCATCAGCCCCAACTGCTGTAGTTTTAACCAGCCGGTGTAAGCCTCGGACCGCTCCGTCCACATATCCGGCTGCGCGATGATCCCATCATAGTATGTCTGGAATTGGTCGGGATCATGAAAATGCTGGCGGCGCTGTTTCTCGATTTGCGACTTTTTGGCGATCTCGGGCAAAAACTTCGTGTGCAAAAGCACGCCCGACGGCGCGGCTCCGTTCGGCCCATCATAAAGCGCATTCAGGTGACGTGGTAACGCGGAATGGGTCGAGTTTACATAGGCATAGCGCCGGAACCACTTGATCAGAGGGATCTTGTTCAAAGTTGGTGAGCGCTGGCGTGTATTGGCGAAAAACACCCGCTCACGCGCGCCGCCCTGGACCCATAGGTTGCCCATCGGGGTCTGCCGCTGCGCGCGGTAGGGGCCGGAGTCGAACCAGTTCAGGACCTCGGTCGGATCACTTTCCGGGTTATGGGTTTGCGACCCGAGCGGGCCTTTCGGGTAGAGATCCAGCATCAAGGCACCGAACCCGGCCCGGCCTTGCCCCTCCAGCCAGCGGGTGAGGTCTTGCAACGGCTGGGTGTCGTGATGCGCGTAGATCAACAGCTCATCCGCGTCGACTGTCAGGCACCAATGGCCGTGACCGTACCGGATTTGCAGCGAGGTCAGCCAATCCAGCCCAAAGCGCGCGGCGCGGTAGCTGGCCTGAGTGTGCCAGAGCGATACGTCTGGTTGCTGCGCGAGATACTCGGTCGATCCGTCGTCGCTGCCATTGTCCACGACCAGAAAATGGTCGACGCCCAAGGCGCGGTAGTGCCGGAAGAACCACGGCAGACGGTCCAATTCGTTGCGCAGGGTGGTGAAGGCCAGAATACCTCCGCTCTGGATATCCGAGGTTCTGTTCTGCAAACAGGTCAACTGGTGGCGGCTGCGCCAGGATCTCCACAGCAGCCTGCGCCGTTTCCACCGCAGCCGGTATTTCTGGGCCGGGCTGATGCGAGGAAATTGGGCGCTGACGGGGGTCAACGGCGGCTCATTTCTCGTAGGCACCGGTTTGATGCCAACGCCACGCGTCGGTGATCATCGTCTCTAACGTTGAGCATTTTGGCCTCCAGCCCAGCTCACCCTCGGCGCGGATCGAGCCTGACACCAGCTTGGTACAATCGCCTGCGCGGCGGGGTCCGACGCTATAGGGAACAGCGCGGTTGGTTACGGTTTTGGACTGCTCGATAACCTCAAGGACCGAGAACCCCGAGCCGGTGCCCAGATTGAACACTCGGCTGTCCTTGCCCTGTTGCAGCCAGTTCAGGCCCAGAACATGCGCGTCGACCAGATCGCAGACATGCACATAGTCGCGGATGCAGGTGCCGTCGGGCGTATCATAGTCGGTGCCGAACACGGTCAAGCCATCCCGTTTGCCATCTATCGCATCCAGCATCAGTGGGATCAGATGGGTCTCAGGGCGGTGGAACTCTCCCACCTCGCCTTCGGGATCGGCACCGGCCACATTGAAATAGCGGAAGATCACATGGCGCAGGCCATGAGCGGCTTCAAAGTCCCGCAGGATATCCTCGATCGCGCGCTTTGAGGCTCCATAGGCGTTGATCGGGTGCTGGGGCGTGTCCTCATCCAGTACAACATTGTCCTGATCGCCATAGGTCGCGCAGGTCGATGAAAATACGAAATCCAGACAGCCTGCGGCCACTGCAGCTTCGATCAGAGTCAGCGAGCCAGTCACATTGTTCGACCAATAGCGCGCGGGCTCTTTCATGGCCTCGCCAACCTGGCTGAGCGCGGCGAAATGCATCACGGCCATAGGCTGATATTTGGCAAAAACCTCATCCAGCCGCGCGCGGTCAAGCAGGTCGCCCTGTTCAAAGGGGCCAAACTTGACCGCATCCTGCCAGCCGGTGACTAGGTTGTCGTAGGTCACCGGTACAAAGCCCGCTTGCGCCAACGCCTTGCAAGCGTGAGAGCCGATGTAGCCTGCGCCACCCGTGACAAGGATCGTTTTCATATCAGGTCCATTGGTCATATTTGGGCGCTTCTACGCCAGATTCGCAGGTTTGGTCAGGGGGAAAAGGGATCACTCCAGCCCCATATCCGCCATCATCGCTTCGATCTTGGGCACGTCCTGAGGGTTGTTCAGCTCCCAGAACTGGCGACCTTTGGCTTCGACCTCGACGCATAGAACCTTGCGGCCGTTTTCCATGAAGCGCAGCTGTTCCAGACCTTCCAACTGCTCTAGCGGGCCAGTGGGCCAGCTGGGATAGGCGGCCAATGCATCCGGGCGGTAGGCGTAGACACCTACATGGTGAAACACCGGGGTTGGATCTGTGCCCGCATAGCTGTCGGATGTGAAGGGCACCACCTCTTTCGAGAAATACATTGCACTGTTATCGCTGGCAAAAACGGCCGTCGTGCCGCCGACACGCCCGTGTTTGCGATCATTGAGCAGGCTGTTCAGCGCATCCCCGTCGCAGCGTAGAACGGGTGTGGCGACACCGGCCTCGGGCGCGGCGCGCAGGCCCGAGATCAGGTCTTCGACAAACCAATGCGGTGTCAGCGGCGCGTCGCCTTGCAGGTTTACGATGATCTCATAACTACCGCCCAAAACCTCATGCGCCTCGGCACAGCGTTCGGTGCCATTCTGGCAGGCTTCCGAGGTCATCACGACCTCGGCCCCGAACCCTTCGGCAGCCTCCCGGATGCGGTCGTCATCTGTGGCGACAACCACCTTATCTACACCTGACACAGACTTGGCCGCTCGCCACGAGCGTTCAATCAGTGTCATAGCTTGGCCCTTCGTGCCGGTCAGCGGCACCAAAGGCTTGCCCGGATAACGGGATGAAGCATAGCGGGCGGGAATGGCGATCAGAACGGACATCAGGCTTCCTTCAACTCAACACCCGGAGCGTAGGCGATGAAGAACGGGTTTGCATAGCCGTCCTTGCCATAGGTCAGGGGTGTGTGGTCGTCGAACCGGACCACTTGACCACCAGCCCCTGCCAGTACAGCGTGCCCGGCGGCGGTGTCCCACTCCATTGTGCGACCAACCCGTGGGTAGAGATCCGCCTCGCCCGTTGCGACCAGACAGAACTTGAGGGACGAGCCCGCGCTCTTGCTGTCCTGCACCTGATATTTGTTGATGTAATCCTCGGTCGCCTGATCCCGATGCGATTTGGAGGCGACGATCAAAAGGGCGGAATTGTCTGGGTTAGAGACTGAAATCGGCGTGATCTCCCCGGCGTGAGCCTTGTCCAATGCGCCGGTTTCCTCGACCGATTGCCCATCGGCTTGGGTGTAGAACATGCGACCGCGCGCAGGGGCATAGACGACGCCGCGCGTGGGGGTGCCGTTTTCGACCAGTGCGATATTGACGGTAAAATCTCCGCGCCGATTGATGAACTCCTTGGTGCCATCCAGCGGATCAACGATCAGGAATGTCTCGCCCTTCTCGGAATGCGAGGCGGCCTGTTCTTCGGTCACCAGCAGGATGTCGGGGAATGCGGCGTGCAGCCCTTCTGAGATCAACGCATCGGCGGCCTCATCAGCCTCGGTCACAGGGCTTTCGTCGGATTTGACCTTCACATCGAACGTATCCGAGTTGTAGATCTCCATGATCTTGTCACCGGCTTCCAGTGCCAGACGTCGGATGACGGGGATAAGGGCGTCGTAGGTCACAAAAAAGCTCCGATTTGATAGTTTGTTGATCGAATATGGTGACGGACTTATGATGTGCTGGTTACCGAACGGCAAGGTATTCGTGAAAGACTGAGGTCAACAGAGCAGGAAAGACCCGACACGTGTTCTATTTCAGGAATAACAAGACCCTGCTGGGTGGTGCCTTCACCACGGCCGAGCTGATCTTTCATGCGGTTGTGCGAGATATCCGGACCCAGCACTCGAACGCGGTGGTCGCGATTATCCGAAGTGTTGTTCAAGTCCTTGCGATGGTTCTCGTGTTCTACCTGATCATGTCATTTATGGGCACACGGGTGGCCAAGGTGCGAGGCGACATTGTTTTGTACCTCTTGTCGGGTGTGTTCCTGTTCATGTTGCACATCAAATCGGTAAAAAAGGTCGCGGGTGTCGGGGCGGGTAACAACCCAATGATGCTGCATTCACCTATGAATATGGTGATCACGATTTTGGCCACGGCTTTTGGGACGCTCTACACCATGATGGTGACGATGTTTGTCATCCTGTTCATCTACCATGCCGCGGTAAATCCATTGGTAATCGAACAGCCCGGGCCTGCCTTTGCTATGGTCCTTTTGTCATGGTTCACCGGATGTGCGGTGGGGTTGGTTTTGATGGCGCTGCGGCCTTGGTTTCCAATGACGGCAGGCATTCTGACCACGGTGTACCGACGGTTGCAAATGATCTTCTCTGGCAAGATGTTTCTGGCCAATGCACTGGGCGGATACATGTTGATGTTGTTCGCTTGGAACCCGCTTTTTCATTTGATTGACCAGTGTCGCGGTTATGTTTTCCGAAATTATTACCCGCGCAACACAAGCTGGGAATATGCGGTCTGGGTTGGCGTCGCGCTGCTAATGATCGGCCTGCTGGGCGTTTTCTTCACCAAGAAACATGTTTCACAAAGCTGGAGCGCGCGCCGCTAACGCGCAACGCGCAGGGTTAGGTTGATCCGCCCGCCTTTGGGCAGCAGTTTGGATGATTTGAACCGGATGCGGTCCACACCGTGATAAGTCAACCGCGCAGGGCCGCCCATGATCACCACATCGCCTGAGTTCAGCCAAAGGGATTCCGTCTTGCCTCCACGTGTTGTGTTGCCGATGCGGAAGAGCGCGTCATCGCCGAGCGAGACCGACAACACAGGCCACGAGAAATCGGCCTCATCTTTGTCCTGATGCAGGCCCATCTTCGCGTCTTCGCCATAGTAGTTGATCAGGCAGCAATCCGGTGCGCGCTCTGGGCCCACCAGATCTTGCCAGATCGCAAGGACAAGTTCGGGGATCTTGGGCCAGTTCATGCCCCCGGGATGCTGGTCCTGATAGCGGTAGCCCGCCTTGTCCGTCACCCAGCCCAAATCTCCGGCAGACGTCATGCGCACCGACATTTCTTTGCCCGATGGTGTCATGGGGCGGAACAGGGGTGCGGATTTCAGAATCGGGCGCAGCGCGTCTATCAACCGGTTCTGGGCGGCATTGTCCAGATAGCCCTTCCTGATCTCAATTCCCCGTAAAAGCAGCCGAGCCATGCCGGATTCCCCATTCCTTACCAAATCCTTGCCAAAAAAGGCCGCAGATTCCCGAAAACCTGCAATTCAGAATGCTTGCAGGCCTCTGGTCCGGCCCTTATATACGCCGGGACGCGCGATGGTGTAGTGCTGTCGCGCACATCAGATCGGGGACGGGATGCCATAACGGGTCCGGCCCTCGGGACATCGCCTTGAAGAGAAAGGGATTGAAAATATGGGAAAAGTAATCGGGATTGACCTCGGCACCACCAACTCGTGTGTTGCGATCATGGATGGCTCGCAGCCGAAGGTCATCGAAAACGCCGAAGGGGCGCGGACCACGCCCTCGATCGTCGCCTTCACTGAAGATGAGCGACTGGTCGGTCAGCCTGCAAAACGTCAGGCGGTCACCAACCCCGACAACACGATTTTTGGCGTCAAGCGTCTGATCGGTCGTCGTGTAGATGATGCCGAAGTCGAAAAAGACAAGAAAATGGTGCCCTATGCCATCGTAAATGGCGGCAACGGGGACGCGTGGGTTGAAGCCCGCGGTGAAAAGTACTCCCCAAGCCAAATCTCGGCCTTCACTCTGGGCAAGATGAAGGAAACCGCAGAAAGCTACCTGGGTGAGGAAGTCACGCAGGCGGTTATCACCGTTCCAGCATACTTCAACGATGCACAGCGTCAGGCCACCAAAGACGCCGGTAAAATTGCCGGTCTGGAAGTTCTGCGCATCATCAACGAACCGACAGCGGCTGCTCTGGCCTATGGCCTGGATAAAGAAGAAACCCAAACCATCGCGGTCTATGACCTTGGTGGCGGTACCTTCGACGTGACCATTCTGGAAATCGACGACGGCCTGTTCGAAGTTAAGTCGACCAACGGTGACACCTTCCTGGGTGGTGAAGACTTTGACATGCGCATCGTCAACTACCTGGCGGACGAGTTCAAAAAGGAACACGGTGTCGACCTGAGCCAGGACAAAATGGCCCTGCAGCGTCTGAAAGAAGCCGCTGAAAAAGCCAAGATCGAGCTGTCCTCAACCTCGCAGACCGAAATCAACCAGCCGTTCATCTCGATGGGGTCGAACGGTCAGCCGCTGCACATGGTCATGAAACTGACCCGTGCCAAGCTGGAATCACTGGTTTCGGACCTGATCAAAAAGTCGATGAAGCCTTGCGCCGCCGCTCTGAAAGACGCCGGTCTGTCGGCTGCTGACGTGGACGAAGTTGTTCTGGTCGGTGGTATGACCCGGATGCCGAAAGTGATCGAAGAGGTCACCAAATTCTTCGGTAAAGAGCCCCACAAAGGCGTGAACCCGGACGAAGTGGTTGCCATGGGCGCGGCTATCCAAGCCGGTGTTCTGCAGGGTGATGTCAAAGACGTGGTTCTGCTGGACGTGACCCCGCTGTCGCTGGGTATTGAGACGCTGGGTGGCGTGTTTACCCGCCTGATCGACCGTAACACCACGATCCCGACCAAGAAGTCTCAGGTCTTCTCGACCGCCGAGGACAACCAGAACGCCGTAACCATCCGCGTGTTCCAGGGTGAGCGTGAAATGGCTGCGGACAACAAGATCCTGGGTCAGTTCAACCTCGAAGATATCCCGCCGGCGCCGCGCGGCATGCCTCAGATCGAGGTGACTTTTGACATCGACGCCAACGGCATTGTCTCGGTTTCGGCCAAGGACAAAGGCACCGGCAAAGAGCAGAAGATCACCATCCAGGCCTCGGGCGGTCTGTCCGACGAGGACATCGAAAAGATGGTCAAGGACGCCGAAGAGAACGCGGAAGCCGACAAGGAACGCCGCGAGCTGGTCGACGCCAAGAACCAGGCGGAAAGCCTCATCCATTCGACCGAGAAGTCGATGGAAGAGCACTCCGACAAGGTCGATCCGACCACCATCGAAGCCATTGAGCTGGCCATTGCCGCGCTGAAGGACGAGCTGGAAACCGAGAACGCCGACAAGATCAAGTCCGGCATTCAGAACGTCACCGAAGCTGCTATGAAGCTGGGCGAAGCCATCTACAAGGCGCAAGCCGAAGAAGGCGAGGAAGAGCCTGCAGCAGCAGATGCGGGTCCTGCGGATGATGACATTGTCGACGCCGAGTTCGAAGATCTGGACGACGACAAGCGTAAGTAACCGGTAACCGGGCCAAACTGGGCCGGTCCGCTTGCCGGGCCGGCCCGACTACGTTGAGGCAGAAGGGAAAACTGATGTCAAAACGCGACTACTATGATGTGCTTGGAGTAACCAAGGGCGCATCTGCGGATGAGATCAAAAAAGGTTTTCGCAAGAAAGCCAAGGAGTTGCATCCCGACCGCAACAAAGACAACCCGGATGCCGAGGCGCAGTTCAAAGAAGCGAACGAAGCCTATGACGTGCTGCGCGATGCCGACAAAAAAGCAGCCTACGACCGCTTTGGTCACGCCGCTTTTGAAAACGGCATGGGCGGCGGTGGCCGTCCTGGCGGTGGCTTTGGTCAGGGTGACTTCTCCAGTGCGTTCTCGGATGTGTTCGATGATCTCTTCGGCGACTTTATGGGCGGCCAACGCGGTGGCGGCGGCGGACGTCGCGCAGCACGCGGGTCCGACCTGCGCTATAACCTGCGCGTAACGCTGGAAGAGGCCTTCTCGGGCCTGCAGAAAACCATCAACGTTCCTGCCGCCGTGGCTTGTTCGGCCTGTGACGGCTCGGGCGCTGAGGGTGGTGTTGAACCTACGACATGTCCAACCTGCTCTGGCATGGGCAAAGTTCGGGCTCAGCAGGGCTTTTTCACGGTTGAACGGACCTGTCCGACCTGTTCGGGCCTTGGGCAGATCATCAAAAACCCCTGTAAATCCTGCAATGGTGCGGGTCGTGTGGAAAAAGAACGCGCGCTGTCGGTCAATATCCCAGCCGGTGTTGAGACTGGTACGCGCATCCGCCTCGCGGGTGAGGGTGAGGCCGGTATGCGCGGCGGCCCTCCGGGTGACCTCTATATCTTTGTTGAGGTCTCGGACCACAAACTGTTCGAACGTGACAGCGTGAACCTCTATTGCCGCGTGCCTGTCAGCATGGCCAAGGCCGCGCTGGGTGGGTCCATAGAAGTGCCGACCATTGATGGCGGGCGCGGACGGGTGCAGATCCCGGCCGGCAGCCAATCGGGCCGTCAAATGCGCCTGCGCGGCAAGGGTATGCCTGCGCTGCGGGGTGGTGGCATCGGTGACATGTTCATCGAACTGGCTGTGGAAACTCCGGTCAACCTTACCTCTCGCCAGAAAGAACTTTTGCGTGAGTTTGATGATTTGGGTGAGGATAACCATCCAGAATCAAAAAGCTTTTTCTCATCCGTGAAGTCCTTCTGGGACGGTATGAAAAGCTAAGTTCAGGCCGCTCCAACTGGGGCGGCCTTTTTGAATCGAGACTCTGATCTCGCCGCCCCACGTATCTGTCGCCAGGTGGCTCGGTCTCGCAAACGATGTGATCCTTCATTCATCTGTCGCAAATAGCTTCAAAGCTTGCGGCAGATTCCCGCAAACTCCACCGCTCCTCTGGCCTTATTTTATTGAAGATATTGGCCATACGATACGCGGATTGAGGCTTGATTTTCCAGACTGGTCCTGAGATTGTCCGCATCAACCGTTGGGGTGCCCTTATCGAAGGGCTGAGAGGCGCAAGTGCTAACCCATCGAACCTGATCCGGGCAATTCCGGCGTAGGGAACGGTCTAAAGCAAACAGACGTTTTCCATGCCCGAGTTGCTCACAAAAGATGGAGCAACGACGTGGCACCTATTGCCTTGACCATAGCAGGATCCGACAGCGGCGGCGGCGCGGGTATTCAGGCCGATCTCAAGGCGATGTCGGCTTTGGGTGTTTTCGGGGCCAGCGTGATCACCGCCGTTACCGCTCAGAACACACAGGCGGTTACGGCCGTGCATGGCATTCCGCTAGAGGTGATCTCGGCCCAGATCGAGGCAGTCCTAAGCGATCTGGATGTACGCGCCATCAAAATTGGGATGCTGGCGACGCCAGAGATCATTGAAACTGTGGCGCAGGGGGTTTCCGGGTTTCGAGGGCCAATCGTTCTGGACCCCGTGATGATTGCGAAATCCGGTGACGCCCTTCTGGCCGATGAGGCGGTTCAGACCCTGCGCGATGTCTTGCTGCCTCGTGCGACGGTTCTTACGCCAAACCTGCCCGAGGCGGCATGTTTGCTGGATCAATGTGATGCCGACACGCCTGAGGTGATGGTTGAACAGGGCAAAGCTTTATGCGCGTTGGGTGCACAAGCGGTATTGATGAAGGGCGGTCATGGCAAGGGGGATGTCTGCCATGATCTGCTGATTGACGAAACCGGGGTGATTGCCGAATTACAGGCCCCACGAAAAGCCACCCGAAACACCCACGGAACTGGTTGCACGCTGTCCTCATCCATCGCTGCCGGATTGGCCAAGGATCTGACGCTTGTAGATGCTGTGGCGCGGGCGCATGAGTATCTGCAGGGTGCCATTGCGCGGGCTGATGAGCTGAAGATCGGTGCGGGCCACGGGCCTGTCCATCACTTCCACCGGGTTTGGCCTGCGTGACTCTCTGGTCTGTCATAGGCGCCGGTGTAGCCGGTTTGGCCGTCGCGTCCGAGCTGGTCTCGCGCGGGGCAAAGGTACAGGTTTTTGATCCCGGCGGCCCTCCGGGCCCGCATGGATGTTCCTGGTGGGCGGGCGGTATGCTGGCCCCGTGGTGCGAGTATGAAAACTCGGAGGAACCTGTCCTCAGGCTCGGTCAATCTGCCATTGACTGGTGGGCGTCCCGAACACCTGTGCAACGATGCGGTACTCTGGTCGTGGCCAATGCGCGGGACATTCCGGATTTGCGTAGATTTGCCCGTCGGACGAATTCTTATTCCGAAGTAGATCGGGCAAAAATCGCCAATTTAGAGCCTGATTTGCATGGATTCGGAAAGGGACTGTTCTTCGATCAAGAAGCGCATCTTGACCCCCGTCAGGCGTTGCTCGACCTGCACCGAGGACTCAAAGACAAGGGCGTTGAATTCCACCGCAAACTCGCACCTGCACAGCTGGAGAACGCCATCGATTGTCGAGGTCTGCACGCACGGGAATATCTGCATGATCTGCGCGGCGTAAAGGGTGAGATGCTGGTGGTGCGATGCCCTGATTTGATGCTGACACGCCCCGTGCGCCTGTTGCACCCGCGGATGCCGCTCTACATCGTCCCACGTGGCGGGGGCATTTACATGCTGGGCGCGACCATGATCGAAAGCGAAGACAGCAGCCGGATTACCGCGCGCTCAATGCTGGAACTGCTCAGCGCGGCCTACGCTTTGAACCCGGCCTTTGGTGAGGCTGAGGTGCTGGAAATCGGCGTCGATCTGCGCCCTGCCTTTCCTGACAACCTGCCGCGCATCCGGCGTTTGGGCCGGACGATCTATGCCAATGGTCTTTATCGCCATGGCTACCTGTTGGCCCCAGCGCTGGCGCAGGGCGTGGCCGATCTGGCGCTTGAGAACAAACATTCGGAGATGGTCGATGAAGATCGTGCTTAATGGCGACCCCAAGGAGGTAAAGGCCTCCACCTTGGCAGAGCTGCTAGATGAATGCGGTTTCTCGGGCCGTGTCGCAACGGCGGTGAACGAGGAATTCGTGCCCTCCAGCCTGCGCATTGCCCATGCCCTGTCCGAAGGTGACCGGGTCGAAATCCTGTCGCCGATGCAAGGAGGGTGAGGATGAAAAGCTTTTACGGCGTCGATCTGCCCAACCCGCTGATGCTGGGCACCGCGCAATATCCCAGCCCTGCTATCCTAGAACAGGCGTTTCGCGACAGCGGCGCGGGTGTGGCGACTGTCTCTCTGCGGCGGGAATCGGGGGCCGGGCAGACTTTTTGGCAGATGATCCGTGATCTGGGCGTGCTGGTGCTGCCCAACACCGCCGGCTGTCATACGGTCAAGGAGGCGGTGACCACCGCGCATATGGCCCGCGAAGTGTTTGAAACCAAGTGGATTAAGCTAGAGCTGATCGGCCATACCGACAGTCTGCAGCCGGACGTCTTCCAACTGGTCGAGGCCACGCGCATCCTGACCGAGGACGGGTTCGAGGTCTTCCCTTACACCACCGACGACCTAATCGTGGGTGAACGGCTGCTTGAGGCCGGGTGCGAGGTCCTGATGCCCTGGGGTGCGCCAATCGGTTCGGGCCGGGGGTTGAACAATGAATACGCCCTGCGCGCAATGCGGGCCGAGTTTCCGGATGTGCCGCTGGTGATTGATGCCGGGATCGGCCTGCCCAGCCATGCGGCTCACGCGATGGAGCTGGGATATGACGCCGTATTGCTGAACACTGCCGTCGCCCGCGCCGGTGATCCGGCGTTGATGGCAAAGGCCATGATGCGCGCGGTTGAGGCCGGGCAGCTGGCCCATCGGGCCGACCCGATCGAGGCCCGCGACATGGCCGAACCCTCAACCCCCGTCGTTGGAAAGGCGTTCCTGTCATGAGCTTGGACCGTTTTTACCCGATCTTTGACCACTCGGACTGGCTGCGGCGGATGATGCCCTTGGGTGTAAAGCTGGTCCAGCTGCGCATGAAGGATCAGCCGGACGATGTTGTCCGGGCCGAGATCGCGACCTCTCGCGAACTGTGCAATCAGCATGGCGCGGTTCTGGTGGTGAACGATTTTTGGCAGGCTGCGATAGATGCTGGCTGCGACTGGATCCATCTGGGGCAGGAAGATTTGGATGATGCCGACCTCAAGGCGATCCGAAAAGCGGGCCTAAAGCTGGGCGTTTCCACCCATGACGATGATGAGCTAGAGCGCGTTCTGGCCATGGACCCCGACTACGTCGCGCTGGGACCGGTCTATCCGACGATCCTGAAAAAGATGAAGTGGGAGCAGCAGGGCCTGCCGCGAGTCACCGAGTGGAAAGCCCGTGTGGGCGATATTCCTCTTGTCGGGATTGGCGGTATGAGCGTCGAACGCGCGCACGGCGTGCTTGAGGCAGGGGCCGACATTGTCTCGGTCGTTACGGACATCACCCTGAATGCCGACCCCGAGGCGCGGGTGCGCCAGTGGGTCGAGGCCACCAGATGAGCCGCTACGCTCGGCAGATGATCCTGCCTGAGGTGGGGGCCGAAAGGCAGGCGCGCCTGTCCAAGGCGCGGGTTTTGGTTGTCGGGGCGGGTGGATTGGCGGCTCCGGTCCTACCTTTGTTGGCTGGGGCGGGCGTTGGGCATCTGACGATCCTCGATGCGGATGACGTGGCCCTGTCGAACTTGCATCGGCAGACGCTGTTTACTGAGGCAGATTGCGGACGCCCAAAAGCCGAAGTTGCAGCCGATCGCAGTCGTTCTTTGAATTCTGATATCGACGTCGTGGCATATGAACGGGCTCTAACAAACGAGAATGCGGCTGGTTTTGTTTCACAGGCCGACGTGATTCTCGACTGTGCGGACAGCTATGCCGCTAGCTACACGCTGTCGGATATCTGCCTGACCTTGGGAAAACCTTTGGTCAGTGCCTCGGTGTTGGGCCTGTCTGGCTATGTTGGTGCGTTCTGCGGCGGTGCGCCTTCACTGCGGGCCGTGTTCCCCGACGCACCAACCAGCGGGGCGAGCTGTGCCACGGCAGGCGTGCTGGGGCCGGTTGTGGCGATGATCGGCGCGATACAGGCGCAGATGGCATTGGCCCTGATCCTCGGCCTCGACCCATCGCCCCTGGGCCAGATGGTGCAGGTGGATGCCCGGACCTTCCGAAGCTCTAGCTTCCGTTTTGACGCAGCGCCCGAGCCTGAACAATCCTTCACCTTCGTTGCCGCCTCGCAGCTGTCCTCAGATGATGTGATTGTTGAACTTCGGAGTGAAGACGAAGCCCCTCAGCCGATCCATCCATTGGCACGACGCCTAAGCGTGGAACACCTTAAATCAGAGCCTAACAAAGCAAAAAGGCTGGCTTTGTGCTGTGCAACCGGCCTGCGCGCCTGGCGTGCGGCTGAACAGATTGAACCGGACTGGCCGGGCGAGATTGTCCTCGTCGCGGCCTCAACCTCGTGAGTGAAAAGGAAACGCGAGACATGAAAAAGCTGATGACAGCCATCGCCCTTCTGGCCGCTGCGCCGGCCTGGGCCGAAGACAAGATGACCGTTCTGCTGGATTGGTTCATCAACCCAGATCATGGGCCCATCATCGTGGCGCAGGAAAACGGCTATTTCTCCGAGCAGGGCCTTGAGGTTGAGATCGTTCCGCCCGCTGATCCCTCTGCCCCGCCGCGTCTGGTGGCCGCTGGTCAGGCCGAACTGGCCGTATCCTATCAGCCGCAGCTACACCTGCAGATTCATGAAGGCCTGCCGCTGAAACGTGTCGGCACGCTGGTTGCGACTCCTCTGAACTGTCTGCTGGTTCTGGAAGACGGCCCGATCAAGTCGCCTGCGGACCTGAAGGGCAAGAAAATCGGCTTCTCGGTCGCTGGTGTGGAAGAGGCTGTTCTGACCACCGTGCTGGGCAAATATGGCGTGGCGCTGGACGATGTTGAACTGATCAACGTGAACTTCTCGCTCTCGCCGTCGCTGATGACCGGTCAGGTAGATGCGGTGATCGGCGCCTATCGGAACTTCGAGTTGAACCAGATGGATATCGAAGGCCGTCCCGGCACCTGCTTCTATATCGAGGAAGAGGGCGTGCCGTCCTATGACGAGTTGATCTACGTTGCTAACCCCGAGACGATGGACAAGGATAAGATCGCGCGTTTCCTGGCGGCGACCGAAAAAGCGACCCAGTACATTGTCAACAACCCCGAAAAAAGCTGGGAGATTTTCGCCGCGACTTCGCCCGAGTTGCAGGATGAGCTGAATGCTCGCGCTTGGGTCGACACCCTGCCGCGCTTTGCTCTGCGCCCGGCGGGTTTTGATGCAGGCCGTTATGCCCGATTTGAGACCTTCCTGAACGAAAGCGGCATGATCGACAGCGTTCTGCCGGTCAGCGACATCACCATCGACGTGACCGCGCAATGAGCGACTATGGCAAAGCCTTCACGCTGATGCGTGATGCAGCGCAGGGGCCGTGGCAGGACTACACCCGCCACGCCTTTGTCGAAGGGATGAAAGACGGCTCTCTGCCCCGAGAGGCATTCCTGCACTACCTGCGTCAGGACTATGTGTTCCTTATCCATTTCAGCCGCGCCTGGGCGCTGGCGGTGGTGAAATCGGAAACGCATTCCGAAATGCTGACGGCTGTGGGCACCGTGAACGCTTTGGTTGCCGAAGAGATGCAGCTGCATATCGGTATCTGCGAAGCGGCTGGGATCTCTCAGGAGGAGCTGTTTGCGACCCCGGAACGTGCCGAAAATCTGGCCTATACGCGCTTCGTGCTTGAGGCCGGGTATAGTGGCGATCTGCTGGACCTGCTGGCCGCGCTTTCGCCTTGTGTCATGGGATACGGAGAAATCGGGTCTCGACTCGCTGCTGAAGCGACCTCGGACACCTATCGCGACTGGATCAATACCTATGCTGGTGAGGACTACCAGGGCGCGTGCAAGGCGGTCGGCGAACTGCTGGATTCGGCTCTAACACAACGGATTGGGGCAGATTTCAAGGCCTCCCCGCGTTGGGGTCGTCTGTGCCAAACCTTCCGAACCGCCACCGAGCTTGAGGTCAATTTCTGGCAAATGGGTCTGACCCCATGACCCCGGCGCCCGATCTCACCATCAGCGGACACGGGAGCATTGGCGATACGCCCTTATTCGCACCGCTGACCCTGACCCTTGGGGCAGGGCAGTGGACCTGCCTGTTGGGTGGATCGGGCGTTGGCAAAACCACGGTTCTGCGCCTGATCGCCGGGCTGGAGACAGGCGCGGATTTCACTGGTCAGATATCGGCCAGCGATGGCCAAACGGTCCCGACTCGCGTGGCCTATATGGCGCAGGACGACCTGCTGCTGCCTTGGGCGACGGTGGCGCAAAACGTCTCGCTCGGCGCGCGATTGCGGGGTGAGAAACCTGATCTGGATCGCCGGGACCGTCTGATCGAGCGGATGCGCTTACAAGACCACATGGCCAAGAAACCGTCGGAACTGTCTGGCGGCCAGAGACAGCGCGTCGCTTTGGCGCGGACCCTGATGGAAGATCGCCCCATCGTGCTGTTGGATGAGCCATTCTCGGCCCTTGATGCACGCACCCGTGCAGACATGCAGGATTTGGCCGCCGAGGCGCTGCAAGGCCGGACGGTCCTTCTGGTCACCCACGACCCGGCCGAGGCCGCGCGTCTGGGCCAATCCATCGTCGTGATGACGCAGCAAGGGCTGACCTCTTGCGCCCCGCCTGCCGCGCCTGCACCACGCCATGTGGATGATCTAGAAACATTGGAAACCCAAGGTGCGCTGCTGAAGCTGCTGAGAGAGGCGGCATGAAACTCTTCTCAGCCCTCGCCGCAACCTTGTTCGCTCTGGCCGTCTGGCAAGCGATTGTCAGCCTGACCGGCCTGCCCAAATTCATCCTGCCCGGCCCGGCGCTTGTGGCCGAGACCTGGTGGCAGAACCGCTGGGTGATTGCAGAACACACCTGGATCACAGCGGTTGAGGTCGTGATCGGCCTGGCGGTGGGTACCGTTCTGGGCGTCGTCACCGCGCTGCAACTGGCCAATTCGCGGGCCGCACGGGTGCTGGTGCAGCCGATGCTGGTGTTCACCCAGGCTCTGCCGGTCTTTGCGCTGGCTCCGCTGCTGACCCTGTGGCTGGGCTACGGCCTTTGGTCCAAGGTCGCGATGGCGGTTCTAATCATCTACTTTCCGATCACCTCATCCTTCTTTGACGGTCTGATGCGGACCCCGCCCGGATATCTCGATCTTGCGCGCACGATGCAGGCAAGCCCACGTTCGGTTCTATGGCACATCCGTATCCCGGCGGCGTTGCCTTCGCTGGCCACGGGGATGCGATTGGCGGCGGTCTATGCGCCGATTGGCGCGGTGATCGGCGAATGGGTCGGGTCCTCGCAAGGGTTGGGCTACCTGATGCTACTGGCCAATGGTCGGGCCAAGACCGATCTGATGTTCGCGGCCATGCTGACTCTGGGCGTGTTCTCGATCCTGCTGCACATGCTTGTACGTCGCGCCACGGCCCGCATGGCCGGTGAGGCGCGTTAACCTTTCAGAAACCGATTCTGCGCCAAGGTAAGGCCTATGACACAGGACGCCTTTGCCGAAGCCCCAATGCTTTTCGATACGGACGAAGCGCCAGCGCAGCCGCTGCCGACGGATCGGTTACCCTCCTACATCAAAGACCATCGCAAGCGGTTGCGCGAACGGTTCATGTCTGGCGGCTCAGGCGCTATGCCGGATTATGAGTTGCTGGAACTGGTGTTGTTCCGATCCATCCCGCGTCAGGATGTGAAACCTCTGGCCCGGCTGCTGATGGATACGTTCGGGGACTTCAACCGCGTATTGACCGCGCCAGAGGAGCGGTTGCGCCAAATCAAAGGCGTTGGCGAAACCGTCATCACCGATCTGAAAATCCTGGAGGCCTGCGCCCATCGCATGGCCCGCGCGCGGGTGATGCAGCGCCACGTGATCTCCGGCTGGGATGCTTTGCTGGACTATTGCCACACAACGATGGCGCATAGAGAGATCGAGCAGTTTCGCGTGTTCTATCTTGACCGCAAGAACGTGATGATCGCGGATGAAGAGCAGGCGAAGGGCACCGTTGATCATGTTCCGGTCTACCCGCGCGAGGTTGCGAAGCGGGCGCTGGAGCTGAATGCCTCGGCCCTGATTTTGGTGCATAACCATCCCTCCGGCGACCCCACGCCGTCGCAATCGGATATCGACATGACCAACCGCATTCAGGATGCCTGCGCGGCCTTGGGGCTGACGCTGCACGATCATCTGATTATCGGAAAATCAACCGAGCTGAGCTTTCGATCCGAGGGGTATTTGTGACGGGAAGAGTTGTGTTGTCAGCTGATTGCCCAAACGACTGAAATTGTTGTCTGGGTTGAGAGTTCCAATTTGGCCGATTCATTTTGATGAGGACAGCTTTTCGCTTTCGTCCATTTTGCCTTTATCCAAATGCGTCACGGGGTTTGTGCATAGTGTTGCGTCTCACCGGAAAGAGCGTCGCGTATCTAGAGATCATACATGGTCTCCGCGCGGCTGGCGGAACCCTCATTGCTTGCAGAGGCGGTTTCGTCCGAGTTTCTGTCCGACTTCGTCACTCTCTAGTTCACCCAAACCTCAACCCGGCGGTTTGTTTTTCGGCCCCACTCAGTGTCATCGCAGGCCATCGGCATCGCTTCTCCGAAACCTTCGGTTGTGATCTCAATACTGTCGGGGATTTCGGTTTCAACGGCGGCCAGAACAGCATTGCGCACCGTTTGTGCCCTGCGATGAGCGATCCGGGCATTGGCGCTTGCGCCTCCATCCCCGTCACTGAATCCAGCGAATACAAGCTTGCGAGGGGTCAAACTGCCGGATTCAAGCGCCTGCGCCAATTGCAGAATGTTGGACCGCGATTGTGCATCTGGGCGAGAGCTTCCCGGCTCGAACCGGAAAGAGATCGACAATCTAGACAATGGCCGCAAAGTTTCGACCATGTGTTGAAGCTCTTCCAGCCCGACCTCGGCCCCACCGGAAACGATGGCATTGGCGAGCCGGTCCCCTTGTAGCCCAATCGGCAGGTTCTCGGTCGCCTGATCCACATACCCGGCCTGCCGTATCGCCATCTGCGCGTCGGCTAAGCGGGTATAGGCCAGAAACTGGCGCGCGATCCGAGGCAGGCGGCGTTGCGGCAGGTAGAGGAACATCGGAGAAGTCAGCGGGTAGTCCTCGGTCTTGATCGACTGGCGGGTCGCCGCAAGCGCATGCCCGCAGCCTCCGGCCAAAGGCAGCGCGCGGGTAGGGCCCGAGGCCGCCTGCGTCGTGATGCCGATCGCGAAAGGGTCGTTGGCCACTGCTTGAATAAGATCGCGATTGCGCTTGTGGCGGAGAGCGCTTTCGGACAGCTCAGCCTGCGCGGGGCGCAGCAGCTGATCCTCGACATCTTGGGACAAGCCTGACCCGGCGTCCGGCATGTGAAGGGCAATCTGAGCGTTCGGCCCTTCCAGATCTGTCCAGTTGGTGATCTCGCCCGACAGAACACGGACCAGATCCGCAGGTGAGATCTGTTGAACGGTGTTCTCTGGCGCGACCACCGGCACGATCGCATCCAGAGCCACAATCCGCGCGCGGCGGGGATGGGTCAGATCGCCCAGACCTGCGGCCTCGGCAGCGTCGCGTTCCTCATCCCGGATTTCGCGTTGCGCCATCACGATATCAGCGTCGTTGTCCATCAGGTCGGCAAACCCCTGATCCGTCGTTCCAACGCGAAAGAACAGGCGGGCGAGAGGGGCCGTGCGGTCTGGCTGGCGCAGCTCATAGGCAAAGCTGCGTTCATCCACGCGCGATGGGGTTGCTGTCAGACCTTCTTGTCGGGCGAAGCCGATGATCAGGGCAGGCAGGACCGTCTCGGCCATGACGGATGATCCCGAGAACCGGACCTCGGCCACGAAATCGGTCAGGCTGGGGCAGGCCGGGCCGTCGCATGTGACGCCAGAGCCATCGACTGTCAGCTCACCGAATTGGGTGTCGACCCGGTAGAATTCACCGTCAAAGCCCAGCAGAGTGCCGGAGACTTCGATCTTGCCATCATGCGATGTCAGAACAATATCCTGCGCTGCGGCTGAAACAGCCAGCGAAACAGAAAAAAGTACGGCCAGCGCCGCACGAAAAAGTGTCATGAGAAGGTCGAGCCTGCCTGCGGTTTAATTTGCCGCGATTGTCAGGTCTTGGAACAGATTATTCAACACCAGAAACTCACCGACTTCGGTACACATCGGCATCGTCAGGATCAGATCGCGCGACCGCAGCCGGCGATCACTGCGCAGTTCCAGCGACTGGACGTTCAGATCGCGGCCACAATTGGCCTCAGTCACTTCGGTTTCAACCGTCAAAGCGACCGAGCCGGACTGTTCCGAACGCGCAGCCGGGAAAGAGTAAATCTGGATATTCTGTGAATCATGGAAGCCCGCACTTCCCAGATGGACCACGGAACCCGCGCCCTGCGATGCGCTATTGGCCGAGATATGCCCCGGCTCTCCATAGCTTGCGCCGAACTCCAAGGCGTGGATTTGCAGATCGGTCTGACCTTGCCATTGCAATGCGACCCGGTCGAATTGGTCAATGTCCATGATGTGAGTGGTGGCGACCGTGCCGGTCTGATCCTCAAATGAGATCAGGAAAATGGCGTATTCGGACAGGGCCGGAATGGTCAGATCCAAGGCACCGTTTTCGTCGGTTTGCTGTGTCAGCGTCAGACCGCTGTGGTGAATCTCAACACGTTCGTTGCTGCGGCAGGGTGCCTTGATCCGCAGCCGTGCATTGGCACCCATTTGGGCGGTGGCACGCGCGCTGATGCTGCAATTGGTGTGCTTTTGCGCGGCCTTCGGCGCAGGACGCTCAATCGGTTGAGAGGGGGTCTCGTCAGAGGAAGAGGTCTGCACGATACGCTCAAGCCCGGCAATAACCGAGGCCTGATCCGCGACAGAAGCCACGGCGATGGGTTCCTGCGCGCCATTCGGTTGCGCAGGCGCACCATATTGCATCAGGTAACCAATACCCAGGGCACAAGCGACCGTGCCGCACATGGTCACGTAATTTCTGACTACGAACAAAACACCCTCCCCAGTTGAAGGAGCGAGTCGCACTCTCGTTAAAAATCGCGGCCAATTTGTGGCCGCGAAGCGGAGCGATTGTGACTGGTATTTGTTGACGTTAGGTCAATCGGCCGTGGCAGTGTTTGAACTTCTTGCCCGAACCACAGGGGCATTGATCGTTGCGCGAAGGATTACCCCAGGTCGACGGATCATTCTCGTCAAAGCCGGGCAGTGCATCGCCCGACGCGACGGCCTCGGCCTTGGCCTCGGCAGCGCCAGCAGCCTGATCAACGGCCTGCTGAGCTTGCGCTTGCTGGGCCGCCATCTGCGCCAGCATCTCGCGCTGTTCTTCTTCGGTCAGCGGGCGCACGCGCGACAATTGCTGAGTTACGGTTTCGCGCAGACTGTCCAGCATGCCTTCGAACAGCTGGAAGCTTTCGTTCTTATACTCGTTCAGCGGATCGCGCTGGGCGTAGCCCCGGAATCCAACGACCGAGCGCAGATGTTCCAGCGTCAGCAGGTGCTCGCGCCATTTGCCGTCGATAGTCTGCAGCAGAACCTGTTTTTCGATGTTGCGCATGTTTTCGGGGCCGAAGGCCACAGCCTTTTGCGCCATCATCTCATCGGCGGCCTTAACCAGACGCTCACGCACCTGTTCGTCATCTACGCCTTCTTCGGCGGCCCAGTCCTGAACCGGGGCATCGATGGTCAGCTTTTCTTTGATTGCCTCATGCAGCCCATCGGTATCCCACTGATCTGCATAGGATTTTGGCGGCATATATTCGTCGATCAGATCGTCGATCACCTGCTCGCGCATGTCCGAGACGATCTCGGACAGGTCGTCGGCTGACATGATCTCGCGCCGCTGGCTGAAGATCACCTTACGCTGATCGTTCATCACGTCGTCGAATTTCAGAACGTTCTTGCGCATGTCAAAGTTGCGGCCTTCGACCTTGGATTGCGCGCGTTCCAGCGATTTGTTGACCCAGGGGTGAACGATGGCTTCGCCCTCTTTCATGCCCAGTGTGGTCAACACCTTGTCCAGACGTTCCGAGCCGAAGATGCGCATCAGATCGTCTTCGAGGCTCAGGTAGAATACCGTGCGACCGGGATCGCCCTGACGGCCCGAGCGACCGCGCAGCTGGTTGTCGATGCGGCGGCTTTCATGGCGTTCCGAGGCCATCACATAAAGCCCGCCCGCATCCAGAACCTTTTGTTTTTCCTCGGCGTGCTTGGCCTCTTCCGCGGCGCGTAGCTCGGCTGGGTCGGCCTCGGGGTTTTCGGCTAGGGCCTGCAAAACCTTCATTTCCACATTGCCGCCCAGTTGAATGTCAGTACCACGACCGGCCATGTTGGTGGCGATGGTAACCGCACCGTAGCGGCCCGCATCGGCCACGATTTGGGCCTCTTGTTCATGCTGGCGGGCGTTCAGAACGTTGTGTTCGATCTTTTCCTTGGTCAGCATCTGGCTGAGGACTTCGGATTTCTCGATCGAGGTGGTGCCGATCAGAACCGGTTGACCCTTTTCCTGGGCCTTCTTCGCTTCAGAGATAATCGCGCCGTATTTCTCCATCGCGGTACGATAAACCTGATCGTCTTCGTCGAGACGCGCAATCGGACGGTTGGTGGGGACTTCGACCACACCCAGACCGTAGATTTCCTGGAATTCTTCGGCTTCGGTCAGCGCTGTCCCGGTCATGCCGCCCAGCTTGTCATAGAGGCGGAAATAGTTCTGGAAGGTCACGCTGGCCAGAGTCACGTTCTCAGGCTGAATCTGGACGTTTTCTTTCGCCTCGATCGCTTGGTGCAGACCTTCCGACAGGCGACGGCCCGGCATCATACGGCCAGTGAATTCGTCGATCAGCACCACGTTGCCGTCACGCACGATATAGTCCTTGTCTCGCTGGAACAGTTTATGCGCACGCAGACCCTGATTGACGTGATGCACCACGGTGGTGCTTTCGGGATCATATAGAGAATGATCCTCGGGGATCAGGCCCGCGGCGATCAGTTGTTGTTCCAGAAACTCGTTGCCCTCATCGGTGAAGGTCACGTTGCGGGATTTTTCGTCCAGCGAGTAGTGATCATCACTCAGGCTCGGGATCAGCGCATCAATCGCTGTGTACAGGTCCGAACGGTCCTGCGCCGGACCCGAGATGATCAGTGGCGTCCGCGCCTCATCAATCAGGATCGAGTCGACTTCATCCACAATCGCGAAATTGTGGTATTTCTGATAGATATCGGCCATATCGGCCTTCATGTTGTCGCGCAGATAGTCGAAGCCAAGCTCATTGTTGGTGGCGTAGGTCACGTCACAGGCATAAGCGGCTTTCTTCTCGGCATCTTGTTGGCCCGACCAGATCACACCGGTGGTCATACCCAACGCGGCAAAGACTTTGCCCATCCATTCAGCATCCCGTTTGGCCAGGTATTCGTTAACGGTGACGACATGAACGCCCTTGCCGGTCAGGGCGTTCAGATAGGCGGGGAAAGTGGCAACCAGCGTCTTACCCTCACCCGTCTTCATCTCCGAGATATTGCCCTGATGAAGGAAGGTGCCACCCATCAACTGTACATCAAAGGCCCGCAGACCCAGTGCACGTTTGGCACCTTCGCGCACGTTAGCGAAGGCTTCGGGCAGCAGGTCATCCAGGCTCTCGCCATCCAGCGCACGTTTGCGCAGTTCGGCGGTCTTTTCGATCAGACCCTCGTCAGAGAGTTTTTCGAACTCGGGCTCCAGCGCGTTGATCTTTTCGATCAGGGGGCGGGTCGCCTTGATCTTGCGGTCGTTCGGTGTTCCGAACACCTTTTTGGCGAGCGTTCCGAGTCCCAGCATGTTCACTCCAGCGGATCTGTTCTTGTCTTGGTTGCGACAGGCTTGCCCACCTTGCGCGCAACCCATAGATACGGGGGGTGAAAGGCGGCCCTGTCCAAGGCTTCAAAGCGATGTAAGCGGCAGGTTCTGAAGTGTCAACGCTGCGCCCTGTCGCGGCAAAGAAATAGGATGATTCCATGCCCAAAGGCCTCACTTTTCTGCCATCGCTGGCTTTGACCGCTGTGATGGCGCTGCCGCTGGCCGCCGAAACCAAGCCCGATGCAGGTACCGTTCTGGCTACGGTCAACGGGGACGAGATAACATTGGGTCACGTTGTCGCCACCGTCGCAGCATTGCCGCAACAATATCAGCAGATCGAGGACGATGTGCTGTATGACTTCGTGCTTGAGCAACTGATCCAGCAGCAATTGCTGGGCCAACAGCAGGAAGAGCTGACCCAGCAAAACGCGCTGACGCTGGACAATGAGACGCGCTCATTGCTGGCGGTGCAGACTGTGAACGCCCTGACCAACGATGTTGTGACGGATGAGGCAGTACAAGCGGCCTATGACGCGCAGTTTGCCGAATTTGAAGGTGAAGACGAGTTCGATGCCAGCCATATTCTGGTTGAGTCCGAGGACGAGGCCAAAGCGCTCAAGTCGCAACTTGATGACGGCGCCGACTTTGCCGAGATGGCGCGCGAGCATTCGACCGGGCCGTCCGGCCCCAATGGCGGTGCGCTGGGCTGGTTCGGCAAGGGTCAGATGGTGCCCGAATTTGAAAACGCCGTGCTGGGCCTTGAAAAAGGTCAAGTTTCAGACCCGGTACAAACGCAGTTCGGCTGGCATCTGGTGATCCTGAACGACAAGCGCAAATCCGAAGCCCCCGCGCTTGAGGCCGTGCGCGATGAACTGGCCCAGACCATTCAGCAAGAGGCTATTCAGGCCCGTATTGATGAGTTGACCCAACAGGCTCAGATCGAACGCACCGCGCTTGAAGGGGTGGGTCCTGAAGTTATCCGCCAGCTGGACCTGATTCAGGAGTAACCCCCGTGGCCACGATCACCAAAACCTCGCCACTGGCCCCTGCCGGTTTCCCCGACCTGCCAGCGATTGACGGAGTGCGTTTTGCAACCGTCGAGGCAGGGGTGCGCTACAAAGGCCGGACCGACGTCATGTTGGCGGTGCTCGATCCCGGCACGTCCGTAGCAGGGGTGTTTACGCGCTCGGCCACCCGCGCCGCTCCGGTGCTGGACTGTCAGGACAAGATCGGTGGTTCCAGCGATGGGCCAGCGGCGATTTTGGTGAACTCGGGCAATGCCAACGCCTTCACCGGCCACTACGGCCAAAACTCGGTCGCCGAGGTGACGCAAGCGGTTGCCAAGGCGACCGGCGTTGCGGTTGAGAGGGTCTTCACCTCATCCACCGGCGTGATCGGTGAACCGCTGCCGCATGATCGCATTGTCTCGCAGCTTGAGGCGTTGAAATCCGGTCTCAGTCGTCACGTGATCGAGGACGCGGCGCGGGCCATCATGACCACCGATACCTTCCCGAAAGGGGCGTCGGCTCAGGTCGAGATTGACGGCAAAACAGTCTCTATTGCGGGGATTGCCAAGGGATCGGGCATGATCGCGCCAGACATGGCGACGATGCTTGTCTACATCTTCACTGACGCTGTGGTTGACCAATCGGCGCTGCAATCCATGCTGGGCGCGCAGACAGACCGGACTTTCAATTGCATCACCGTCGATAGCGATACCTCGACCTCAGACAGCCTGTTGCTGTGCGCAACCGGTGCGTCAGGCGTCGATGCTACGGGGAACGCGGCCTTCGCTGCGGCTTTAGAAAACGTCATGCTGGACCTTGCGCAGCAAGTTGTGCGCGACGGCGAAGGGGCAACGAAATTCGTGGAAATCCGCGTGACCGGAGCCGCCTCGGATGCAGATGCCAAGGTGCATGGGTTGGCGATTGCGAACTCCCCTCTGGTGAAAACTGCGATTGCAGGTGAGGACCCAAACTGGGGCCGCGTTGTCATGGCAATCGGCAAATCCGGAGCCGCTGCAGATCGCGACCTGCTGAGCATTTTCTTCGGCGATATTCTGGTCGCTGAAAAAGGCTGGGTCAGCCCTGATTATCGCGAGGAAGACGCGGCCGCCTACATGCAAGGCCAAGACCTTGTGATCGCAGTCGATCTTGGGTTGGGCGAGGGCCAGTCCACCGTTTGGACCTGCGACTTGACCCACGGCTATATCGAGATCAACGCGGATTATCGTTCATGAAGACAGTATTAGTGTCTGCTGTGGCTCTGATCGACATCGAGGGCCGCGTCTTGCTGGCCCAACGTCCCGAGGGCAAATCCATGGCTGGTCTGTGGGAATTCCCCGGCGGCAAGATCGAACCCGGCGAAACCCCCGAAGCCGCCCTGATCCGCGAATTACACGAGGAACTTGGTATTGACACTTGGGCCTCCTGCCTCGCGCCGCTGACCTTTGCAAGCCACAGCTACGACGATTTCCACTTGCTCATGCCACTGTTTGCCTGCCGCAAATGGGAAGGCATCCCGCAGTCCAAAGAGGGTCAGGCGCTGAAATGGGTGCGGGCGAATGATCTGCGCAATTACCCGATGCCTGCCGCGGATGTACCGCTGATTCCGATACTGCGGGATTGGTTGTGAACGTCTGGCAAAACCAGAGTTAAGGTCTCCAAATGAAAGAATAGAAAAGAAACCCAGCGGGATTTTTCGCAGGGTTTCCTATCTTCGAATGTTAAGCCCAGCCAAGCTGCTTCAAGGAATGCGCATCGTTCCAGATTTTCGTCATATGCCGAATTTTGTCGCCATCGAATTCAATCGCGTAAACGTAGTCGGCCGCGATTGTTTTGCCGGTGGCCGGAACCGGACCATCTACTGAATGGGTTCCGTGGAAAACAGCAAATGCATTCACGATTCCACGGTCATCGTCAGTCGAGAAAGATTTTAGCTCATAGTGCCCATCTGGAATCGGAGTTAGCAGCCCCTTCATCCAGTCGGCGTAACCTTCTAGTGTCGTCACATCGACCAGAGCATCGGCTTGCGCTGAAAACGTGGCCCCGTCGTGACAGAAGTCCTTACAGCCGTCCCAGCCTTTGCCGGTTTCGCATGCCTCAAAGAACTCTCGTGCAGTTTTTTGAATGGACATTGGTTTCCCCCTTAAACAACGGCCAACTGAATTGGCCACTCAGTCACTCAACACCAATCAGAGTACGCTGAAACGTGCGTATCTCAAAACTACCCAGGATAAACCTGCAAGGCCGAGCTGGAATGACGTAGGCTCAAATGTGTGCAGATATTCGATTGCGCTGAACTTTAGAGCGCATGTTCGATCGTGCGAAACGAGTCCGCCTGACCCTGTTACAATTCGTAAGAATTGAGAAAACATCAGGCAAAACTTGACGCTGATTGTACCTATGCTCCTAATCGGGGCATTGGCGTTCGGGCACCATCCCGGACCCGCCATTTCCGGCCCGGGGAGGGGTCGGGTGGGGAGGAGAAAGAGATTGGCTCAGACGCAGTCGGGCGCTGAAGGGATGCAGTCCCTTCCGGCGCTGCTACATCGCAATGCGACAGAGTTCGGGGATACCCCGGCTTATCGGGAAAAGGAATTCGGGATCTGGCAATGCTGGACCTGGGCGGAGGCCGCCAAGGAAATCCGCGCCATCGCGCTTGGGTTTCTGGAGTTGGGCGTCGAGAAGGGCGACCACATCGCCGTCATTGGTCGCAACCGTCCGGCGCATTATTGGTCAATGGTCGCGGCGCAGATGGTGGGCGCGGTTCCGGTGCCTCTGTATCAGGACTCGGTCGCCGAAGAGATGGCCTATGTGCTGGAGCATTGCGGTGCGAATTTTGTCGTCTGCGGTGATCAGGAACAGGTCGACAAGGTCATCGAGATTCAGGAAAATCTGCATCAGGTCAAACACATCCTCTATACCGACAAGCGCGGGATGCGGAAGTATGACCACTCGCAGATGAACGCGCTTGAGGACATTATGGCCGAGGGCAGCGCTGGGCACGCGCGGTTCGATACCGAGCTGGACAAGCGTATCGCGGCGATCACCTATGACGATACCTGCGTGATGCTGTATACCTCAGGGACAACAGGCAAGCCCAAGGGTGTGGTGCTGTCGAACCGGAATGTCATTGAAAGTGCAAAGAACTCGGCCGAGTTCGATCATCTGACCCGGAACGAAGACATTCTGTCTTACCTGCCGATGGCCTGGGTGGGCGATTTCATCTTCTCGATCGGTCAGGCCTATTGGTGCGGCTTCTGTGTGAACTGCCCCGAGAGCGCCGACACGATGATGACGGACCTGCGCGAGATCGGACCGACCTATTTCTTTGCCCCGCCGCGCGTTTTTGAAACGCAGCTGACCAATGTGATGATCCGGATGGAGGATGCGGGCAAGCTGAAGCGCAATATGTTCCATCATTTCATGGCACATGCCAAGAAGGTCGGTGGTCTGTTGCTGGACGGCAAGCCGGTGGGCTTTGGCGACAAGCTGAAATACGCGCTGGGCAATATGCTGGTTTACGGCCCGTTGAAGGATACGCTCGGCTATGGCCGGTTCCGCGTCGGCTATACGGCGGGTGAGGCCATCGGGCCGGAAATCTTTGATTTCTACCGCTCTTTGGGCATCAACCTGAAGCAGCTTTATGGTCAGACCGAAGCGACTGTCTTTATCACCCAACAGCCGGACGGAGAGGTGCGGGCGGATACGGTCGGCGTTCCAGCCCCTGCGGTCGAATTGAAAATCGACGATACGGGCGAGATCCACTACCGCTCACCCGGTGTGTTTGTCGAATACTACAACAACCCGGACTCGACGGCCTCGACCAAGGATGCTGAGGGTTGGGTTGCGACCGGGGACGCGGGGTTCATCGAGGAAAGCTCGGGCCACTTGCGGATCATCGACCGCGCCAAGGATGTGGGCAAAATGGCTGACGGGTCGATGTTCGCCCCGAAGTATGTCGAGAACAAGCTGAAATTCTATCCCGATATTCTTGAGGTCGTTCTGTTCGGGAACGGCAAGGATCGCTGCGTGGCCTTCATCAATATCGACCTGACGGCGGTCGGAAACTGGGCCGAGCGCAACAACGTGGCTTACGCGTCCTACCAGGAACTGGCGGGACATCCGCGTGTGTTAGAGACGATTAAGGCCCACGTGGAAGAGGTTAACAAATCGGTCGCTGCGGATGAGATGCTGTCGGGCTGTCAGGTGCATCGCTTTGTGGTTCTGCATAAGGAACTGGATGCCGATGATGGCGAGATGACCCGGACCCGCAAGGTACGGCGCGGTTTTGTCGAGGACAAGTTCCACGACATTATCGCCGCGCTTTATGACGGGTCCTCGAGCGTTTCAACGACGACCGAAGTGACCTATGAGGATGGGCGCAAGGGGTCGATTTCTGCGACGCTTGAGATCGTTGATGCGCCGGTTGTGTCGGTCGCGCATCACAAGGTTGCGGCGGAATGATGGGCCGTTCGAGCGCCGCTCGACCTGCGGTCATCGCCCCGCCCGCCGTCCCGTTTTTGCGTAAGTCTGGGAGAGACTGATGCTGGATAATTCCGAAGGATATGTCACCGAAGACGGCCGCAAGATCGGCGGCGTGGTGATGGAGATGAAAAACATCACCCTGCGATTTGGCGGCGTGGTGGCGATCAAGGATATCTCGTTTGATATTCGCGAGGGCGAAATCCGCGCCATTATCGGGCCGAATGGGGCGGGCAAGTCCTCGATGCTGAATGTGATCTCGGGGTTTTATGTCCCGCAGGAGGGGGAGGTTTGGTTCCACGGCTCCAAGCGCCCTCCGATGCGGCCGTTTGAGGTGGCACAGCAGGGGATTGCGCGGACCTTCCAGAACATTGCCCTGTTCGAAGGCATGAGCGTCCTGGACAACGTCATGACCGGACGCCTGAGCTTTATGAAGACCAATATCCTTCAGCAGGCTTGGTGGAAGGGGAAGGCCGAAGCGGAAGAGACCGAAAATCGTGAGGCGGTTGAGAGGATCATTGACTTCCTCGAGATCCAGCACATCCGCAAGACGCCTGTGTCACGCCTGCCCTACGGGTTGAAGAAGCGGGTGGAGCTTGCGCGTGCTCTGGCGGCGGAGCCGAAGCTGCTGCTGTTGGATGAACCCATGGCGGGCATGAACGTCGAAGAGAAAGAGGATATGAGCCGCTTCATCCTCGATGTGAATGATGAATTTGGCACCACCATCGCTCTGATCGAACACGACATGGGCGTGGTGATGGATCTAAGCGATCGGGTCGTCGTGATGGATTACGGCAAGAAAATTGGCGACGGCACGCCCGACGAGGTGCGCAACAACCAAGAGGTCATCGACGCCTATCTGGGGGTCAGCCATGACTGACATCGGATTAGTAAATTGGGGGGGCACCTATGCCTGAACAACTCGTATTTGCGATGGAGGTCATCCTCAACGGTCTGATGGCCGGGGTGCTTTATGCGCTGGTCGCGCTGGGCTTTGTGCTGATCTACAAGGCCTCGGGGATTTTCAATTATGCCCAAGGGGTTATGGCGCTTTTTGCGGCGATGACGCTGGTTGGGATCATGAAGGGGCAGGTGCCGTTTGCCCATCTGATCAATGCGATTTTCGGGACGCATATCCACTACTTTGGCTGGAACGTGCCTGCGCTCTTGGCGATCCTTTTGACCATGGCGGTGATGGTATTGCTGGCCTGGGCGGTGCAGCGCTTCGTCATGCGCCATCTAGTCGGACAAGAGCCGATCATTCTGTTCATGGCCACCATTGGTCTGGCTTACTTCCTTGAGGGCGTGGCCGACCTGATGTGGGGGTCTGAGATCAAGACGCTTGACGTAGGTCTGCCGCAAGGCATCAACCTGTGGATTGATGAAACGACCTACAACATCTTCGACTACGGCTTCTTCATCGACAATCTGGACATCGTGGCGACGATCATCGCGGCGCTTCTGGTGGCAGCTCTGGTCGCATTCAGCCAGTACACCAAACAGGGCCGGGCGATGCGCGCTGTTGCAGATGACCATCAGGCAGCGCTGTCAGTTGGCATCTCACTGAACTTCATTTGGGTCATGGTCTGGTCGGTCGCAGGGTTCGTCGCTCTGGTCGCAGGGATCATGTGGGGCACCAAATCGGGCGTTCAGTTCTCGCTGTCGCTGATCGCGCTCAAGGCTTTGCCGGTATTGATGCTGGGCGGCTTCACCTCGATCCCCGGAGCCATCGTCGGCGGGCTGATCATCGGCGTGGGCGAGAAGCTGTTCGAATTCGCCTTAGGACCTGCGCTGGGCGGCGCGACTGAGAACTGGTTTGCCTACGTGCTGGCGCTGATCTTCCTCGTGTTCCGACCTCAGGGCCTGTTCGGCGAGAAGATCATCGAGAGGGTTTAGCGATGACCAAGCTGATCGCCATCATCAACGTCATCGCATGGGCCGGGTTCTGGGCGTTTGGGTATATAGCCCTGACCTCGGACGATCTTTCCGAAGGCCAGCTGACCATCGCGGCAATCCTGGCTTTTGCGGGTCTGATCATGGGCGTTCTGGCCTATTTGAAACTGGTCCGCGCGTCTGAGGCGAGCGGATACGCCAAGGGCTCAAACCAATTGGACGCCGCGGCCCGGAACCGGGCGCAGGAAGAATGGGGAAAGTAAGATATGTTCTATCGTGAGGCCGGGGACTTCAAAACCTCGTACATTGCTGACAGCCAGACTTTCCCGATCAAGTTTGACCGGTATCGCTACTATGTCGTGCTGGCGGTGGCGTTCGGGATCATACCCTTCATCATCAACGATTATTGGGCCAACGCCCTGCTGCTGCCCTTTCTGATCTACGCCATCGCGGCGATCGGGCTGAACATCCTTGTGGGCTATTGCGGGCAGGTCTCGCTGGGGACCGGAGGGTTCATGGCTGTGGGTGCCTATGCCTGCTACAAGCTGATGACTGCTTTCCCGGATGTCAGCATGTTCATCCACGTGATCCTTGCCGGAGGTATCACGGCCTTTGTGGGCGTGTTGTTCGGCTTGCCGAGCCTGCGGATCAAGGGGTTCTATCTGGCCGTGGCGACGCTTGCGGCGCAGTTCTTTTTGGTCTGGCTGTTTAACCGAGTGCCGTGGTTCTACAACTACTCGGCTTCGGGTCAGATCAACGCGCCGGAACGGGATGTGTTTGGTATCATCATAACCGGTCCAAATGCTCCGGCATGGGCGACCTATCTGTTCTGCCTGATTTTCCTGACCGTCTGCGCCATCCTCGCGCGCAACCTGACGCGGGGCACCACGGGCCGGACCTGGATGGCGATCCGAGACATGGATATCGCTGCCGAAATCATTGGCGTGAACCCCCTCAAGGCCAAATTGACCGCCTTTGCCGTCAGCTCGTTCTTCGTAGGCATCGCAGGGGCGCTGTTCTTCGCGGTCTATCTGGGCGCGGTCGAAGTCGGTGAGGTCTTTGGCATCCAGAAATCATTCCTAGTGCTGTTCATGGTCATTATCGGTGGATTAGGGTCTATTTTTGGGTCCTTTGCAGGGGCGGCTTTCCTTGTGCTGTTGCCGGTCGTGCTGAAGTTGATCGGTGTAGACCTGCTGGGTTGGCCCACGGACATTGTGGCGCACCTGAACCTCGTGATCGTAGGCGGGCTGATCATCATGTTCCTGATCCTCGAACCACATGGGCTGGCGCAGCTTTGGCGTGTCGCCAAGGAGAAACTCAGACTCTGGCCATTCCCGCACTAGGGACAGGCCCAATCAAAAAAGACGGGCGCAAACGCCCGAAACCACCATCGGATCAATCAAGGGAGGAGACACCCGATGAACAAGAAACTGGCAACCCTGGCGCTGGGCGCCGTGATGGCCGCAGGCCCGGTCATGGCCGACCTTGTGTTCCCGTCGCTCAGCTACCGGACGGGTCCCTACGCGGCAGGCGGTATTCCGTTTGCTGACGGTTACGCCGACTATTTCACCCTGCTGAATGAACGCGATGGCGGCATCGGGGGTGTTCCAGCCAAGGTTATCGAATGCGAAACCGGCTATAACACTGAAAAAGGTGTGGAATGCTATGAATCGACCAAGGGCGAAGGTGCGCTGGTCTATCAACCGCTGTCCACCGGAATTACCTATCAGCTGATCCCGAAAGTGACGGCAGATGGCATTCCCTTGCACACAATGGGATATGGCCGGACCTCGGCTGCGAATGGCGAGGTGTTCAGCCACGTGTTCAACTATCCGGCCAACTACTGGAACGGAGCTTCGGGCGCGATTAACTATCTGCTGGATGAAAACGGCGGAGACCTGAGCGGCAAGAAAATCGCGTTGGTCTACCACAACTCTGCCTACGGCAAAGAGCCGATCCGCACTCTGGAAACGCTGGCCGAAAAGCACGGCTATGAGCTGTCTCTGCTGCCTGTCGACCACCCAGGTCAGGAGCAGAAGTCGCAGTGGCTGCAAATCCGCCGCGAAAAGCCCGATTTTGTGATCATGTGGGGCTGGGGCGTCATGAACCAAGTTGCGGTTCAGGAAGCGGCCAACATTCGCTTCCCGATGGAGAACTTCATTGGCGTCTGGTGGTCAGGTGCTGAATTCGATGTCGAGCCTGCAGGTGAAAAGGCCACCGGCTACAAGGCCCTGACCTTCACGGGCCTGGGTATGGACTATCCGGTCTATGACGATCTGCAGAAATACGTCGTCGATGCCGGTAAAGCCGCAGGCGCAGGGGATCAACTGGGCACTGTTCAGTACAACCGCGGTCTCTATGCTGCGATGTTGGCGGCTGAAGCGGTAAAGACTGCGCAGGAAATGCACGGCACTGCCGAGATCGACGCGTCAATGATGCGCGATGGCATGGAAGCGTTGGAAATCACCAATGCCAAGATGGAAGGTCTGGGCATGGTCGGTTTCGGGCCGGAATTCTCGGTTTCCTGTGAAAACCATGGCGGCCCCGGTCTTGTGGGCGTGGTCCAGTGGGATGCAGCGGCCGGAACCTGGAACCCGGTTCAGGACTTCAAACCGACAGATGCCGAAGTCATCAACGCTCTGATCGCAGAAGACTCGGCGGCTTATGCGGCTGAAAACAATATCGAAACGCGCTGCAACTAAAGCGCTCTGAACCAAGCGGGGCGGCGGTTTGCTGCCGCCCTGACCCGAACACGCGAACGAGGATAGGCGCTGATGCTGGATGCGGCCCAAACCACGGATGTGCAGGCGGAAACCCTGCTTGAGGTCAACAATATCGAGGTGATCTACAATCACGTGATCCTCGTGCTGAAGGGCGTCAGCCTGACGGTTCCCAAAGGCGGCATCACGGCGCTGCTTGGGGGGAATGGCGCGGGCAAGACCACGACGCTTAAGGCGGTGTCGAACCTACTGCATTCCGAACGGGGTGAGGTCACCAAGGGCTCGATCAAGTATCGCGGCCAAAGCGTTCATGAAAGCGACCCGGCGGATCTGGTGGAAAAAGGCGTCATTCAGGTGATGGAAGGCCGCCACTGTTTCGAACACCTCACGGTCGAGGAAAACCTGCTGACCGGGGCCTATACCCGCAAGGACGGCAATGCCGCGATCCAGAGCGATCTGGAGCTGGTTTACAATTACTTCCCGCGCCTGAAAGAGCGCCGCAAAAGTCAGGCGGGCTATACTTCGGGCGGGGAACAGCAGATGGTCGCGATGGGCCGCGCGCTAATGTCACGGCCCGAGACGATCCTGCTGGATGAACCCTCGATGGGGCTTGCCCCGCAGCTGGTCGAAGAGATTTTCGGCATCGTAAGAGATCTGAACGAGAAAGAAGGCGTTTCGTTCCTATTGGCCGAGCAGAACACCAATGTGGCGCTCAGGTTTGCGCATTACGGCTATATTCTGGAATCCGGTCGCGTGGTGATGGACGGCCCTGCTGCCGAACTACGTGAGAACCCGGATGTGAAGGAATTCTATCTCGGCATGTCGGATGAAGGCCGAAAAAGCTTTCGCGATGTGCGCTCGTACCGCCGCCGCAAGCGGTGGTTGTGATCTGATGGAGGATATGGCGATGACCTATTTCGACGCACTCGAAACGCGCTCGGCGGATCAGCGCGCCTCGGATCAGGCGATGGCGCTGCAGTCGCAAATGGAACGGGCGCGGTCTGCGCCTGGGTTCATGGCGCATTTCGCTGAAATAGACACTAATACGGTGAAAACGGCCGAAGACCTGCCCATGCTACCGGTGCTACGCAAGTCGGACCTGACCCGCGCGCAAGGAGAGCGCCCGCCCTTTGGCGGCTTTACAGTCAAACCGGCGCGGCACTTTCACCATGTGTTCCAATCCCCCGGCCCGATCTATGAGCCTGGCAGCACAGACCACGATTGGTGGCGCATGGGCCGGTTCCTGAACGCTGCCGGTGTCGGCGCGGGCGACATTGTTCAGAATTGCTTCGGCTATCACCTGACGCCTGCGGGCATGATCTTTGAAAACGGCGCACGTGCGGTTGGCGCGGCTGTTCTGCCTGCCGGAACCGGCCAGACCGAGCTGCAGGTGACCGCGGCTCGCGACGTTGGATGCACGGCCTACGCGGGCACGCCGGACTATCTGAAGGTCATTCTGGACAAGGCCGATGCCATGGGCGTTGCGCTGAGTTTCTCAAAGGCCGCTGTGGGTGGGGGCGCGCTGTTCCCCTCGTTGCGGCAGGAATACGCGGATCGCGGCATTGCCTGTCTGCAATGTTATGCCACGGCCGATCTGGGCAATATCGCCTATGAGAGCGCCGCGATGGAGGGGATGATTTTGGACGAACACGTCATCGTCGAAATCGTCACCCCTGGCACCGGAACTCCGGTTGCGACTGGTGAGGTTGGCGAGGTCGTGGTGACCTCTCTCAACCCAGATTACCCGCTGATCCGGTTTGCGACCGGTGACCTGTCGGCCATTATGCCGGGTCAGTCGCCTTGCGGTCGTACGAACGCTCGGATCATGGGATGGATGGGGCGTGCCGATCAGACCACCAAGATCAAGGGCATGTTCGTCCGGCCCGAGCAGGTGGCCGCGCTGGTCGACAAACATGCCGAGATCGTCAAAGCCCGCGTGATTGCGGCCCGTCAGGGTGAGATGGACACAATGACCGTCCAGATCGAAAGCGCTGGTGGCGATGACATGGCTTATGCGAAATCCGTGGCCGAAGTGCTGAAGCTGAAAGGCGCGATCGAGGTTGTGGCCCCGGGGTCCTTGCCCAAGGATGGTCTGGTGATCGAGGATCAGCGGGTCTATGACTGATATCTGCGGCGTTTGATGCCGCAGATTTGTTGCAAGATTTGTTGCTCCGGGCACTGGTGTTTCCTAGCGTTTTAGTCGAGAAAGAAGACGCCCTCGCCACTTACAAGCCCGGACAATGGCCCAGATCGAATATTCTGAAAATGGATCACGAAACCGCGGTGTGCGTGGCACGCGGCTTTTGGCGGCCATTGCCTATGTCGTGGCGGCGGCCTGTCTGTTGCCGATGGTTGCGGTGGTTCTGGCGGCGCTGACCGGTGGCACGGAAACCATCTCGCACCTGGCTGAAACCGTGCTGCCCCGCTACACGATGACCACCGCCATATTGGTGGTCCTGGTGGCTGTTGGCACTTTCAGCATCGGGACCGGAGCCGCTTGGCTGGTGACGATGACGCGGTTCCCCGGCGTGCGCCTGTTGGAGATCGCGCTGGTCCTGCCGCTGGCCTTCCCGGCCTACGTTCTGGCCTATGCCTACACGTTCATATTGGACCATCCCGGTATCGTACAGGCCACGCTGCGCGATGTGACGGGTTGGGGGCCGCGCGACTACTGGTTCCCCGAAATCCGCTCGACCGAGGGCGCGGCGGTGATGCTGACGCTGGTGCTATATCCCTATGTCTACCTGCTGGCGCGGGCAGCGTTCCTGCAGCAAAGCGCTACCGCGTTTCTGGCGGCGCGGGCGTTGGGAAACAGCCCTTGGCTGGCCTTTCGGCGGGTTTCGCTGCCGATGGCGCGTCCTGCCATTGCCGGAGGCGTTCTTCTGGCGATCATGGAGACCATCGCCGATTTCGGAACCGTCTCGTATTTTGGCGTCCAGACCTTCGCCACGGGCATTTATACCAGTTGGTTTTCGCTGGGAGATCGTGCAGGCGCCGCACAACTGGCCTTGTGCTTGCTGACCTTCGCGCTTGTATTGGCTGTGGCTGAACGCACGCGGCGCGGCAAGGCCAAGTATTATCAAGCGGGCAAGCAACATGCAGCTCTGCCCGCAGCGCAACTGACTGGATGGCGCGCGATCGGTGCTTTTGCCCTCTGCGCCATTCCCGTGTTTTTCGGGTTCCTGCTGCCGGTGGTCGTTCTGTTCGAGATGGGGTTGAAATCCGAGCAGAACCTGCTGTCGCCCCGCTACCTCGGCTTCATTCAGAACTCGCTGACTCTTGCCGGGACGGCTGCTGTCATCACAGTTATTGCGGCCGTCAGTGTCGGGTTCTTTCAGCGCTTGAGGCCGGGGCGGCCCTCGACCATCGCGGGTTATATCGCGCGGCTAGGCTATGCGGTGCCGGGTGGAGTGATCGCGGTTGGACTATTGGTGCCTTTTGCCAGCTTTGACAACGCGTTGGACGCGTGGATGCGCGCGACATTTGACGTATCGACCGGCCTGCTAGTGACCGGGTCAATCTGGCTGCTGGTGGCGGCCTATATGGTGCGGTTCCTTGCGGCGGCCCTAAGTGCTTATGAAGGCGGGCAGAGTACGGTTCACGCCAATATGGACGCCGCAGCCCGGTCTTTGGGGCAGACACCTCTGGGCACGCTCAGGCGGGTGCATCTGCCGATCCTGACGCCCTCGTTGCTGACGGCCCTGTTGATCGTATTTGTCGACGTGATGAAGGAATTGCCTGCAACGCTGATCATGCGTCCCTTCAACTTTGACACGCTGGCGGTGCAGGCATACCGGCTGGCCTCGGACGAGCGGCTCGAGGGGGCGGCGGTGCCATCCTTGGTCATTCTGGCCGTTGGATTACTGCCTGTGATCCTGATATGTCGACAAGTCGGACGGCGGTAACACCCGTTGACGAATTATGGCCCGCTTGCGCATCGGGCTTGATTCAGCCGCGTTTTCCGGCAAGGCTTGTGGTATGAACATGCAGCCTCCCAGCCGGTTCCCAACAAACTCGGCCCAGATGCCCGTCGCGTTCGACCGGCGCGAGATGTCCCATATCCTGTCCGTCTATGGCAAGATGGTCGCCGCCGGAGAATGGCGCGACTACGGAATTTCCAACCTGCGCGACATGGCGATTTTTTCGATCTTCCGACGTACCGCCGAGCATCCCATCTACCGGATCGAGAAACACCCCCGCCTGCGCCAAAAGCAGGGGATGTATTCCGTTGTTGGGATGGACGGGCGTATCCTGAAACGCGGCCACGATCTGCGCACGGTTCTAAGGGTGCTCGAGCGCAAGCTGATCCGCTCAGTTTCTCCGGATTAGAGCCTAAAGCTCCGGATGCCGCCCGTAGCCAGTTACGGCGCCGAATTCCTTTTGACCGATACGCGCGATGGCCTCCTCCAGAGGCTCTTTCGCGACGGCCATGTGATATGCGTTTGAGTGCAAAAGCGTATCTTTATCCAGCATCATGCCCACATGACCTTTCCAAAACACCAGATCGCCTCGGCGCAAGCCAGGTTTTGAAATCGGCCTGAAAAACCTAGATTGCATGTCACTATCGCGCGGGCAGGCCATTCCGCAGGACTGATACGCAATCTGAACCAGGCCCGAACAATCAATGCCAAGCCCTGTGTCACCACCGTAGAGGTAAGGGGTGGCAAGAAACTGTTCCGCGACGGTCACAGGATCGGACGCCACCCAGTCCAATTCGGCCAGCTGAGTTTCGCGAATATACCGAGCCGTCGGGACATAACCCTCCTCCTTCACGCAAACCCAGCCGGTTGATCGAATGGCGTTTTCACGGTCCGGGTCACGACGCGGCCAGTATTCAACGAGTGTTCCGAAAGGTAGAATTCTTTCATTCGCGTTTTTGGTCACATCAGGGTGTTCCAACGAGACCGCTCTGGGCACGCAAACTCGATGCGTCGGCTCAATCGGGCGCTTTTGAATTCCGGGTCTGATCCATCCGACATAACCGTCTTTTTTGCGGTATCCGAACAGGGAATTGTCCGTTTTGTCGAGAATGATAAAGACTTCTCCGGACACCATTTGGCACTGACGAGTGCCATTGGGTTCGTCCAGAATGTCCTCTACGAACCTTTGAATCCGAAAGGGTTCGCCGTCTGTAAAAACCTCAGCCTCGACCTGACCTTTCAGGGAAGAATGCGCGAACCGTCCGTTGAAGGGTAAGAGCCTGCGATCTGTCATAGGCCCAAAATCTCGGGCAGTGCGGTCAGCAGGGCGCGTGGGCCTTGCCCCAATCCACCCTTACTGCGACCCGGTTGTTTGCTGGGCTGCCAGGAATAGATGTCGAAATGCATGTAATTGCTGTTTTCGACAAAGCGGCGCAGGAACAGGGCTGCGGTGATCGACCCCGCGAACCCGCCCGAGGGCGCGTTGTCCAGATCGGCAATGCCAGGTTCGATCATCGTCTCATAGGGTGTGTGGAAGGGCATGCGCCAGACTGGATCAGCGGCTTGGGCGGCAGCTTTGCTCAGCGCCCCGGCGGCGCGATCGTCATCTGTGTAGAACGGTGCCAGATCGGGCCCCACGGCCACGCGCGCCGCGCCGGTCAGGGTCGCCATCGAGATCACGAGGTCCGGTTTCCCCTCATCCGCCAGCTCCAGCGCGTCGGCCAGAACCAGCCGCCCCTCTGCATCGGTGTTGTTGATCTCGACCGTCAAACCCTTACGAGAGGTCAGGATATCTCCGGGACGGAAGGCGTTGCTCGCGACCGCATTCTCGACCGCCGGGATCAGCACCCGCAGTTGTAGCGGCAGGTTCAGCGCCATGATCATCCGGGCAAGGCCCAGAACATTGGCGGCACCCCCCATGTCCTTTTTCATCAGACCCATCGACGCGCCCGGTTTCAGGTTCAGCCCGCCGGTATCGAAACACACACCCTTGCCGACGAGCGTCAGCGTCGGCCCGCGCGCGCCCCAATTCATCTCGATCAGTCGCGGGGCCTGATCTGCGGCGCGCCCAACCGTATGAATCATAGGGAAATTCTGCTCCAGTAGCGCGTCTCCGGTGATCGTTTTGCACGTGGCTCCGAATTCGTCCGCCAACGCCTCGGCTGCCGCTTGCAGTTGATCCGGCCCCATATCGGAGGCTGGCGTGTTGACCAGATCGCGGGTCAGCGCCTCGGCATTTGCCAGTACCTCTAACCGCGCGGCATCAACGCCTTCAGGGGCAACCAGTCTCGCCTTGGCGGCGGATTGAGGCGCATAGCGATCAAAGGCGTAGCCGGTCAGCAACCAGCCCAGACACTCCATCTCCAGATGTTCCGCCGGGACGCCGGCCGCGATGTGGTAGCTGCCTTCGGGCAGCGCATCCGCGGCAGCGGCCAGAGGGAACCGCTTGCGGGCGCGCTTGCCCTCGGTCCCGTATCCGGCCAGCGCGAACCCCGCACCGCCTTCCGTGCTTGGAACCGTCAGGACCTGACCCAAAGCGCCCTTGAACCCGTTTGCCGTTACCCAATTTCGGATGTGATCGGACTGACCGGCCAGCCAATCGTCCAGATCAGGTTGCGCCACCACATGCAGCGGCACAGAGGTGTCAGAGGGTTGGGCAAAGCTGAGGGTCATAGTCGTCTCGGGCTGAATGAATTTGCGACCAGACTATCCGCCTGCGGCCTGCCCGCAACCCCCGTCACACCGAAAGGTCCTGCTGATCCCAGATCGCGGTCAGAGAGCGCTCTCCAACCCGGATCAACCGCCCCAGCGTTGCACCTGCTGCAACGGCATCGCCCGCATCTACGGCGCCGGTGACATCGCTCGCAACCCGCGCCAGCGCCGTCATTCCAATCTGATCGGCGATTGCCACCAGCGACTTGGCGCATTTGCGCAAGGCCTCCCAATCGCGCTGCCGCCAGTGCCGTTCGCAATTCGATAAGCGCACGGCCAGTTCCTCGACCGTGCGGCACAGCACGTCCAGCGCGTTCTTGTCGCCCAATTGCCGGTACAGCCCGCTGAGGCGATCCGGATCCAGTCGCACGGTTTCCTTGTGTTCAAGCCTGATTATGTTTTCCACCACATTCACCCTAGTTTCATCGCCCCCACGGCGTGGCATTGATCCTTGCTGTCAATTCCTTTGCAAAACCTTGCGATGAATTTGGATAATGGCTCGAATTTTTCTTGAATTCGGTTTACAGCAGCCTACGCAACGAAAGACGGGAATGCCGAAATGGATTTAGCCAAACCTTTGCCGACCTATCTGGTGAAACGGTATCACGGCTGGAAAGCGACGACCTATTCCGAAAATCAGGTCTGGTATCGGCGTTTGGCGGATGAGGGGCAGCGCCCCCGTGCGATGGTGATTTGCTGTTGCGACAGCCGCGTTCATGTGACCGCGATCTTCGGTGCCGATCAGGGCGAGTTCTTCATTCACCGCAACATTGCCAACCTGGTGCCCCCTTACGCTCCGGATGGGGATCACCACGGGACCAGTGCAGCCATCGAATATGCGGTGACCGCGTTGAAAGTGGCGCATCTGATCGTGCTTGGTCATTCGCAATGCGGTGGGGTGCAGGGCTGTATCGACATGTGCAAGGGTGAAGCTCCGCAGCTGGAAGCAAAAGAAAGCTTTGTTGGCCGTTGGATGGATATCCTCAAGCCCAAGTATGAACAGGTTGCGGATATCGAAGATGGCGTCGAGCAGGCCCGCCAGTTTGAACGTCAGGCCGTCGTTGCGTCGTTGGAAAACCTGATGACGTTCCCTTTTGTTTCCGACGCGGTCAAGAACGACACGCTCAGCCTGCACGGGCTTTGGACAGATATCGGCGCGGGCGGGTTGGAGTGTTTCGACCCCTATCAGAAAAAGTTCGTTCCGGTCTGACGCCCTAGCATCGCGTTAAACGGCAGTTCCATCCAATTTTCTATGATATGCTCCGGACAAAGGAATTACCCTTTGGAGCATATTATGAAATTGATTAAACGCGTTTTTCTTGGCCTGATCGTTCTTGTACTAGCACTGGTCGGCGTCGCGTAGTTGCTGCCCTCAAAAGCTGATGTATCCCGCAGTATCACCATCAACGCCGCGCCTGAGGTGATCTTTCCCTATCTGAACTCGATGCAGCAGACCGAGCATTGGTCACCCTGGTTGCACCGGGACCCAGAGACCAAGCTGACCTATTCCGGGCCAGAGTCGGGGGTTGGGAATATTTTGAACTGGAGCTCTGACGATCCGCAGGTCGGCACCGGATCGCAAGAGATTGTCGCGAGCGTCGAAAACCAAAGCATCCAGACCGCGCTTGATTTCGGCCCGATGGGGACCGCCACAGCCGCATTCCTGCTGCAGCCCGATGAAGATCAGACGCAGGTGACATGGGGCTTCGAGTCTGAGTTGGGCATGAATCCGATGTCTCGTTGGATGGGGGTAATGATGGACCGCTGGCTTGGCCCGAACTATGAGCGCGGTCTGATGAACCTCAAGGTTTTGGTGGAAGGGCAGGGATAGCCCTTCCCTCGGAAACGCCCTTTAATTGCGTTTTGGTTCCGTCGCCAGCCAAGGCTGTTCGACTTTCATCCCCTGATAAATCGCGTGCAGGAAGGTATGTGCAACAACCGGATCGTTAGAAAAGGGTGAGACGTCCAGCTTTCCTTCTCGGATGCCTTCTTTAGCTTCGTAGACAACTGTATTGTTCTTCACGGTCACCAGAACCTGTAGCTCGGCCAGGGTTTCGGGGTCCACCGCCGTCGGATCGTCCGAAAGGATTACGAAGTCAGCTACCTTCCCAACCTCGATCGAGCCCTTCTGATCCTCTTCGAAATGCTGCCATGCGGGCCAAATTGTCATGGCCTTGAGCGCGGTCATGACATCGACACGTTGATGAGGGCCAAGGATGTCGCCTGACCGGGTACGTCGCGTCACTGTCGCGGCCAGAACACGCATGCTGTCGGGCAAAGCGACCGGCGCGTCGTGATGCGTCCCGAACATCATTTCACGCTCTCGTATCCATCCGGTCGGCGAGATATTCTCACCGTTGATCGGGCCGACGGTATGGTCGCGATGCCAGTCTCCCCAATAAAAGGTGTGCATTGGAAAGACAGATGGGAAAACGCCCAAGCGCTTGAAACTGACGACCTGATCCTCGCGCAGAAACTGGCCATGGATCAAAACCGGACGATTTCCGGGGTCGCCGTATTTCATTTGGGCTTCTTCCAGAGCGGCGATCAGCATGTCCGATGCGCCTTCGCCATTGGAATGCACCAGGATCTGAATGCCGTTCTCATAGCACCAGTTCACCGCGTCCTGAAGCTGCTCCATCGTGATCGCGGAATAGCCCGCGTAGCCTGCGGGGTAAGAGCCAACCGGATCGTAGTAGGGACGGTCGCGCAGCGCCGTGAACCCCTGGGGTGAGCCATCAATGGTCAGCTTGCAGCCGCCCACGCGGACCCTATCCGTGTAATCCTCTGAGACATTGCCGCCAATGTAGTCCTGCGCCTCCAGAACGTCAGGAAAGGCAACCACGTCAATGGGCAGTTCGCCAGCGGCTCCAACCTTTTTCAGCACCTCAACGATCTCGCCGGATGACCGGCCCTCTTGCCCGGTGGTGTATCCGAACCGCGCCCAAAGGGCGCTGCCAGCACGGGCAAATTCAGCCAGACCGTCTTCGCCCAGATCGCCAAGAAGAGGCACTAACAAGGCGAAAAACGCGTATTCTTCTAGTACACCGTTGGGTTCTCCGTTTTCATCCCGCTGGATAACGCCGCCCGGCGGTGCCTCGGATTCGGCAGTGATGCCCGCCAGCTCCAGTGCCTTTGAGTTGCCAACACCCAAATGTCCGGATTGGTGGATGATCACGACGGGTATGGTGGTGGAAACGGCGTCCAGATCCTGACGCGTGGGATGCCGCAGCTCGGCGAGTTGCGCATTGTCATACCCAAAGCCAATGATCATGTTCGCGTTTTCTACGGCTTCGGAATTTGCCTCGGCCCAAGCTGTCAGAGTGGCCTGAAGGCTGGCGATATCTGTCACCTCTCCGTCCGGAGGTGCTAGCATGTTGGCCGACAAGGCTTGCAGCCCGCCCATCACAACGTGCCCGTGGCTGTCGACAAATCCAGGCAACATTGCGCGCCCTGCCAGATCAAACGCTGTGGTCCCATCGCCTTGATGCGCGGCCATATCGGCAAGCGATCCAACCGCCAGAATGCGGCCATCCCGGACCGCCACGGCCTCGGCCGAGGGCTGCTCATCATTGATCGTCAGAATGGGACCGCCGGAATAGATCGTATCGGCTATCTCTTGTGATGTCGCGGACAGCGGAGAAAGAGCGGCGAGTATTATGAAAGGAACAGAAAAAATGCGCATCGTGAAACCCTTTGGATGGTTTTCTTAAGGCTATGAATGCAACTTAGCACGGATTGTTGTGTCTGTCCTTTGTATTGAACTGGATCATGGCTGAGCAAACGCAAAGAAAAAGGGCCGCTTCTGACGAAACGGCCCCTTGCGAAGAATATTAACTCAGGCGTCAGCCCTTTTTCAGAACCTCACGACCCAGAAGCTCGGCAATCTGGACTGCGTTCAGGGCGGCACCCTTGCGCAGGTTGTCCGAGACGCACCACAGGTTGATGCCGTTTTCAACGGTCGAGTCCTGACGGATGCGGCTGATGAAGGTTGCGAAATCGCCTACGCATTCGGTAGGCGAGACGTAGCCGCCGGCCTCACGCTTGTCGATCACCATGATGCCCGGCGCTTCGCGCAAGATATCGCGGGCTTCGTCTTCGTCGAGGAATTCTTCGAACTCGATGTTCACGGCCTCGGAGTGGCCAACGAACACGGGCACGCGAACGCAGGTGGCTGTGACCTTGATCGACGGATCGACGATCTTCTTTGTCTCGACAACCATCTTCCATTCTTCCTTGGTCGAGCCGTCTTCCATGAAGACGTCGATCTGAGGGATGACGTTGAAGGCGATCTGCTTCTGGAACTTCTTCGGCTCAACCTCGTTGATCGGGTTGTAGACGGCTTTGGTCTGTTCCCACAGCTCGTCCATGCCCTCTTTGCCCGCACCGGACACCGACTGATAGGTCGAGACAACAACGCGTTTGATCTTGGCGCGGTCATGCAGCGGCTTCAGCGCGACGACCATCTGCGCGGTCGAGCAGTTGGGGTTGGCGATAATGTTCTTGTTCTTGTAGTCGTGGATCGCTTGCGGGTTGCATTCCGGCACGATCAGAGGGATTTCGGGGTCGTAGCGATAGAGCGACGAGTTGTCGATCACCACGCAGCCCGCCGCAGCGGCTTTGGGTGCATAGTCCTTGGTCGCGGCAGAGCCTACAGCGAACAGGGCCATATCCCAGCCGGTGAAATCAAAGGTGTCCAGGTCTTTGGTCGTGAGTGTCTTGTCGCCAAATGTCACCTCAGTACCCAGCGAACGACGGCTTGCCAGCACGGCAATTTCGTCCACGGGGAACTGGCGTTCCGCCAGGATGTTCAGCATTTCGCGGCCCACATTACCAGTGGCGCCGACGACGACGACGCGATAGCCCATTTCATGTCTCCAAAGTTAAGGACGCGCGTTCATAGCCGCGTTGCCGTCGGGACAAAAGGGCTTTTGCGCCGTATTTCGACGAATGACGCCGATTTGAGGCGCTTCACTCGCTCAGCAGGCGCTTGTAGAGGGTCACAAGGGTCTGTGCTTCGCCTTGGATATCGAAATTCTGCTCCACATGGGCGCGGGCGGCCTGTCCGGCCTGAGACAGGGAATCACGGTTTTCCAGCATTTCTGCCGCCGCATTGGCCAGTGCCGGGATATCACCCGGGGTCACCACGCGGCCCAGAGACGGGTCGGTCACAATCTCGGAAAACGCGCCGACATCTGTTGCCACGACCGGAACACCGCAGGCCATCGCCTCAAGCGGGGTGAGGCCGAAACCCTCCCACCGTTGGGGGGCAATGAATAGGTCCAGAACCTGATACCATTCGGCAATCTGGTCGACCGTCACCTCGGGCATAAAGAGGATACGGTCCGACAGGCCCGCCTTGGCGACCTTGTCTTTCTGCTCTGCTAGAAAAACCGTGTGTTTTTCCGTCGCGCGGCCCATGACGATGCCCGAGACGTCCTTGAATCGCGCGCACAGATCAATCATGGCGTCGACGAACGCGTCCGTGCCTTTTTGATGGCGGATACGGCCGTAGCAGCCAAGCAGCAGGCCCTCCGGCAGGCCCAGCCGCGCGCGAAGGGCGGCTTTGTCCTCAGGCGGAGTAAAGTCGTCTAGGTTGATGCCATGCATGATCACCTGCGCGTCCCGTTCCAGATAGCCTGCGGTCTTGCGCGAGGTCGCGACAATCGCGTCCATCTTGTCGATCAGCCATTTGGTGTAGCCTGTGTGCGCCCGTTGCGAAGCGCTAGTAAAGAGCAGCTTCAACTTCAACCGGAACACATTGCGCAGGATCAGGCCCAGAAGCATCTCGGTATTGCGGCGCGCGTGCCAGACCCGCAGCGTGCGACGGGACAGGAAAGGCAGGTGGCCCAGTGGGATATGCGGGATGTCAGCGGGTAGGCCCGGCCCGGTAGCGGCGATGTCGATCTGTTGCACCTGCAAAGGGACCAACCGCGCAATCGTTGCCGTCACGCCCGAAAGCCTGCGTTTGAGATTGGGGGCAATGACGACGGGGTCTTTCACCGGGCTCTCCTGATCGTTGCGTCAGTCGACGCTATCCCGGCTGAATAGATAGATCACGCATCCAATGGCAAGGGTCACGGCGAAAAAGCCGAATATCGCCGTGTAGGGGGCCGTAGGGCTGACGTCGGAAAAGGCGGCGTGAATCTGCCCTGTGGCAAATTGCGCAAGCCCCACCCCGCCGATGCCAAATAGGTTCAGCAAGGTCACGCCGCGCCCGGTCAGATGCGGCGGGATGAAGGCTCGGCCATGGGCCATGATGACAGGAAAGCTCGCGCCCAGAAACCCGATCAGCGACAACATCACGACCGACACCCAGACGGCGTTGTCGACCCACAGGCACAAAAGCCCAAGCGCGACCGCACAGAGGACATTGCCGCCAACAATCACCCATTTGCGGGTGCCCAGAAGACGATCTAGCGGGCCATAAACAAATGTCCCCGCGATCATCGCGGTTCCCATCACCAACGTGGCCGTTCCGATTTGCGTGGTGGTCAGGCTGAACACATCGTTCAGGTATGGCCCCGCCCAAAGCCCGCGCAGTGCAGCCGCCGGAGCGTAAGCGACCAGCATCAAGGGCAGGATGAGCCACAAGGCAGGCTCTTTCAGCAGATCCAGCAAAGATCCTTTGTGGTCGGTCTCGACCTTTTTCGGATCGCGCACGCTGAACCAGATGCCCAAGCCGATTGCGGCGGACAGAACCGCCAACCCAACCATCGTGGCGCGCCAGCCCATCAGCTCGACAGCTAGCGCCGTTGGATAGGACGCAACAAGATTGCCAACCGACCCCACGCCCAGCATCAGCGCCGCCAGCGTAGCAAACCGAGCCGGAGGATACTCGCGTGCAAAGATGAAGTACGAGGCCATCAGAACCGGTGAACAGCCAACACCGATCAGGGCCATCGCGATGCTGACATGCAGAGGGCTGCTGGCGGCGGCAAAAACAAGCGCCCCTCCGGCCCCGCCGATCATCAACAGGACGGATGCGCTGAGCCGTGGTCCAATACGGTCCAGCGCCCAGCCCACCGGCAGCTGCATCGCGGCAAAGACCAGGAACCAAAGTCCCGAAGCAAAGGCCAAATCCTCGGGCGAAGCCCCGATATCACGCGCCAGATCAAGGCTGAGAACGGCAAGGAACGCGCGAAAAAACTGGCTCAGGACATAAGCCAGACATAGTACAACCAAACCTGCCTGCATGAACGGCCCTTTCCTGCGCATTTCCACCGCCCTGATTGGCACGCCGTGGCAAAACGCACAAGCACGTGTACTATGTTGCAAGGGGAGGACAGCGATCACATTCGGGCTAGCTTAACCTCCAATTGGAACAAAGGGGGGACGATGAAAGACCTCCATTCAGATTTTTACGAGTCCCTGCCGCTTTGGCGCGATTTTACCCTTCTGTCGGACCCGGCGCAGTTTGCCTCGGTTCCGGACGATTGGGTTGTGGGTGTTGCCGACATCGTGGATTCGACCGCGCAGATCGCCCAGGGACGGTACAAAACCGTCAACATGGTCGGTGCTGCGGTGATCTCGGCCATGATCAACGCTCTGGAAAACAAGCCTTTCCCATATGTCTTTGGTGGCGATGGGGCAGGCTTCGCCGTGCCACCCAGTGCGGCGGATATCGCGGCTGGAGCGTTGGCAACCCTGCGGCGCTGGGCCGAAGAGGAGTTTGAGATGCCGTTGCGCGCGGCCCTGGTCCCGGTGGCGGAACTGCGCAAAGCCGGGAAAGACCTGAGGGTGGCGCGCTATGCCCCGTCTACCGGTGTGGACTATGCCATGTTCGCGGGAGGAGGTCTGGCTTGGGCCGAGGCGCAGATGAAATCCGGGCACTATTCGGTCGACCCCGCCGCGCCCAACGCGCAGCCAAATCTGGACGGCCTGTCCTGCCGCTGGTCTAACAGCCCTGCGCAGCATGGCCAGATCGTCTCGGTCGTGGTGCAGCCGACGGCTCAGGCGACCGAGCGGGATTTTGCGGATCTGGCGCAATCTGTTGTCACCATGGCCGCCGAACTGGATCGTTCTGGGCATCCGGTTCCGGAAAACGGACCTCCGATGACATGGCCGCCGCCGGACGTAGGTTTGGATGCCCATGTCTCGCGCGCGGGGGGCAATCTGTTTGCGCAAAAACTGAAGCTGCTCGGGCAGAACCTGTTGATCGCCCTTTTGTTTATGACGGGCAAGCGGCTTGGGCAGTTCGAACCCGGTCACTATCGGCGTATGGTCAGCCAAAACGCGGATTACCGCAAATTCGACGATGGCTTGAAAATGACGCTGGACTGTGACCCTGCCACGTTGGACCGCCTCCAGCGGATGCTGGATGAAGCCCGCGGTCGCGGCAAAATCCGCTACGGCCTGCACGCACAGGATGAGGCGATGATGACCTGCTTTGTCCCTTCAGCCATGCGGGACGATCATGTGCATTTCGTGGATGGGGCTTCGGGTGGATATGCAAAAGCCGCCGAGGCGATGCGGCGGTAGCTTACCGGATTCGGCTTTAAACTTTTACTTATTAGTAGCTTACAAACCTTCCCTCTCGGGGCGACTTGAGACTTCCCGCTTTTTCGGCGATGATTCAGCATGTCCGATCAACTCCCCTTGGTGTCGCGATCCCTTCCCATCGCGTTGTTGCGCGCCCGTGAACGGGTGATGGGTCCTATTCGCAAATTGCTGATTGATGCCGGGGTAACCGAGCAGCAATGGCGCGTGCTGCGCTTGTTGAAAGAAGAAGGTGCAAGCGAACCGACTGATATCTCGGAACGGGCATGCCTGTTGTTGCCCAGCCTGACGCGCATCCTGCAAAAACTGGAAGACAAGGGCCTGATCAAGCGCCGCTGTCACCCCAAGGATCGACGACGTCAGATTGTCGAGATCACCGCGAAGGGGGAACAGATCATTCAGGACAACCTAACGGGCATTGTTCAACAGGCCGATCGCATGCGCGCGCATCTTGGTCCCGAAAAGCACGAAACGCTTCTGGATATCCTCAACGAGCTGAAAAACTTCAAAGAGTGAGCCGCTGAGCTAAAACCCCGCCGGAGAAGGTAGGGGGAATTCTCCGGCGGGGTGGCCAGACCCGGGTTGGATTCTGTGCCTGGTCCAAGGCCGTTGCGTGTCGTCTTACCCGACGGCCCGGCCCACGTGTCGGAAGGCGCGTCAGCCCTGAAACAGGGTCTAACACGGGCAAAACTCCTAGGGGGATGGGTGTCTTCGCCTGCCGTCTCCGATACGTTCACGTCCCAATGCCGACATGTTGAGGCGTCCGCAAGAGGTATCTTCAGGTCATTTCAGTCGTATTGATCTTTCCGGCAGAACTTCTGTGCCGGGCAGGTGGTGGGGGTGCCATCAATTCTCAAATCTACTAGGCGATCTAGCGCGATTTTACCTGTTTCCAAGGGATTCATACGCCCAGATGCGCCGCTGCAGGAATTGGGCGGCTTTGCGCCAGATCACGCCGCAGATGTCGGCGTGAACCGGCGCAAAGCTACGGCTTGCCAGTTGCGTGCCAGACGATAAGCTGCGCGGCGCAACACTCAGGGGATCGCCATGCCGTACCTGTTTTCTCTACCCGCACCAATCTCGATCCCCGTGATCGGCGAGCAGGCGACCTATCCCATTGGTCGGATTTTCTGCGTTGGGCGCAACTATGCGGCGCATGCCGCTGAAATGGGTCACGAGGTAGACCGCGAGGCGCCGTTCTATTTCACCAAGTCGTCCGCAAACGCCGTTCTGACCGGAGCGACCGTGCCATACCCGCCAGGCACTGAAAATTACCATCATGAAATGGAGCTGGCCGTCGCCATCGGTCGCCCCGTGTTCCGCGCCACCCCTGCAGAGGCGTGGGAAGCGGTATATGGCTATGGATGCGCACTGGATATGACCCGCCGCGATCTTCAGATTCGCGAGCGCAACAAACAGCGCCCGTGGGATCTTGGCAAGGATGTTGAGAACGGCGCTGTCTTTGCACCTTTGACCCGTGCCGCCGAGTGGTCGCCGGAGGACCGCAAGCGCATTCATCTGAGCGTCAACGCCAAGGTTCGGCAGGACGCGACTTTGAATGAGTTGATCTGGAAAATTGATGAGATCATCTGCCACCTGTCCGGTTTCTATCACTTGCGTCCCGGCGATGTGATCCTGACAGGCACCCCCGCCGGGGTAGGGCCGGTTACAGCAGGGGATGAAATTGAAGGTGGGATAGATGGGTTGGAGCCCATTCACCTGACCCTGACGGACGCAGAATAGAGTCTATTTAGGCTCTTTCAGCCAGTCATTGGCAAATTCGACCGTATCAAGACCGGCAAACCGGCGCAGTCTGTCCAATTCGGAATCCAGTCGTCGCTTGCGCGCATCCGACCAGCGTATCGCGCGCTCCGGCCATAGGGCTTTGACGCGCAGAACGCCGTCGTCCCGATGGGCTTTCATGTCGATCCGGCCAATCAGCTTGTCGCCTTCCAGAAGCGGGAAAACATAGTAGCCATAGGTCCGCTTGGGTTCGGGCACGAAGACCTCGATCCGGTAGTGAAAATCAAACAGCCGCTCGGCTCGGTTCCGGTCACGCAGCATCGGGTCAAACGGGCTGAGAACCCGGATGCGGCCTGTTGGTGCGGGCAGATCGCTCAGACCATCGGTCAGATCGGGGCGGGCAAACAGTTTGCGCAGGCGCCCGTTGACGCAAGCAACCTCGACTTCTTCCAGTGCACCTGATTGCAACCCTTGGGCGCACCATGCCTTGGCCTCAGCCGCGCTGACGGTATCCCAGAACGCGGCCAGCTCACCCGAAGTGGCAAAGCCAAGCCTGTCCAGCGCCGCATTGCACAGCCAATCAACCGTCGCGTCGGCGTCACAGATTAGCTGACCGGGGCAGAGATGCGTTTCGATCACCCGCTCGGTCAGATCATAGCGTTTCTGAAACCCCTCACGCCCGACAACGGTCAGCGTGCCAGAACGCCACAGATATTCGAGCGCGGTCTTGGAAGGGTGCCAATCCCACCACCCGCCAGAGCCCTTCTTTTCGTCCTTCCCCACATCGGACGAAGACACAGGTCCATGATCGCGGATATGACTCAGAACCGTTTCGAACTGCTGTTCGAACCCATCCCGACGCCAGTTCTTCCACCGCGATTTCAGCAGATCCGCATCGCGCTGGAACCGCAGATGCCAATGCGCGTAATACTCCATCGGAATGACGGCTGCATCGTGTGTCCAGTGTTCGAATAGCGCGCGGTCCCGCTCATACAAGCGTTTGAGGTTACCGCTGCGATAGCTGGGCCTGCGCGAGAACAGGATCATGTCATGCGCGCGCGCCACCGTATTGATGCTGTCGAGTTGAACGAAGCCCAGCCTCTGGATCAGATCCAGCAGATCACTGCCCTTGGACCCGCCCGAAGGTGCCTCGGCCAGCGCGTGGCGATCCATGAAGATCGCCCGCGCCGTGCGGTTGTCCAGCCGTTTCAGCGCCACGATATCAGCGCCGTTTCAGCGTATCCCCAAAGTTGACCTTGGGGGTCAGAGTCACGCGGGTCTCGATCTCGGCATTCGGATCGTCAAGCTGCGTGGCGATGATCTTGGCCGCTTGCTGTCCGATCTCAAGCCGGCAGGCATCCATTGTCGCCAGTTTGCGGGGCAGGCCCTGCAGCAGTTCGACGTTGTTGAAACCTGCCAAGCCGATCTGGCCGGGAACGTCGATGCCTTGCTCTAGCAGATACAACAGACCACCCGCGCCGATCATATCGTTGGAATAATACAGGAAATCCAAATCGGGCGAGCGTTCCAGCATAGCTTGCGTCATCTCACGCCCCTTGGCCAGAGCCGAGCCGCCGGAATAGAACTCCCGATCCTCGATCTCGATCCCGTGCTTGCCCATAACCTCGGTGAAACCTTCGAACCGTTTCCGCGCCCGGTGGTCCAACGGCATCTTGGTGCCCATGAAGCCGATATGCTCATAGCCCGCTTTCAGGATTGCCTGCGCCATTTCGCGCCCGGCGCGACGATGAGAGATCCCGACCATCGCATCAACCGGCTTGCCATCGGTATCCATGATCTCAACCACAGGAATTCCGGCCGAATCCAGCATCGCCCGCGCCGCGTCGGTATGCTCCAGCCCGGCAATGATCACCCCCGAGGGCCGCCAAGAGAGCATCTCATACAGCACTTTTTCCTCTTTCTCAGGCAGGTAATCGGTCACGCCGACCACAGGCTGAAGATCGGTGTCCTCAAGCACCTGATTGATGCCGGTCAGAACCTCGGGAAAGACCATGTTGGACAGGGATGGAATGATAACCGCCACCAGATTGACCCGGCTTGAGGCCAGCGCGCCCGCGATCTTGTTGGGCACATAGCCCAGTTCTTTCGCGGCGGCCAAAACGCGGGTGCGCGTCGCATCCGATACATCGCCCCGATTGCGCAGGACCCGGCTGACCGTCATCTCGGATACCCCAGAAGCCTCAGAGACATCGCGAAGGGTAAGCGGGCGTTTTGTTTCTGTGTTCACGGAGGGCACCTGCGTTGTTGTTTTATCTGATGCTAGCGTAAACACCGTGCAGTTTACAACTGTTCAGCACGCCTACAGCAAACCCACAGTAAACCCCATGACAAGCCGAAAAAACAAAGGTAGAGAGGGCTTTGCACGGCCCCGTGGCTCAACTGGATAGAGCAGCCCCCTCCTAAGGGGCAGGTTGCAGGTTCGAATCCTGCCGGGGTCGCCACTGCAGATTCCGGAAATGCCTTCATTCAACGGTGAAAACCTGATCTTAAGGTCGGTGTTCGCGCGATGGCATTTTCCTCAAGCAAAGGTTTGAAATCTGGGTTAGAAATCAAACACGATGTCAATGACTGGCATTGCGCAATACACAGGTACCTTCTTGCCCAGCGGACTAGCCCCTGCCGAACTGATCGCAATCCTTGTCGCCGTGACCGACAACCAGCCGCGTGTCATGACCTTGCGGGGGGGTGAGGCGCTGCCATCGGGGCCGTTCGAATCTTCTCATCGCAGCCTGCAGAGCAGCCTACGTGCCTGGATTGAAGCGCAGACCGGTCATCCCGTGGGGTATCTTGAACAGCTCTATACATTTGCGGACAGGGATCGCGATCCTCGGTCTGGGGATGTAGAAACCTCGCAGCGGATCTCGATCAGCTATCTAGGGCTGGTGCGCGAACAGGATGCAGCCGGGGCAGGGCGCCCGTCCTGGCGCAGTTGGTACCGGTACTTCCCGTGGGAAGACCATCGCGACAGCATCCCCGAAGAAGTGCCGCGCATCGCCGATCGCCTGACGGCTTGGGCAGGGTCAGATCCGCTCAAGGCACAGCGTGTCGACTATCTGTTCGGTCTGAACGGAAAGACGTGGAACGAGGAACTGGTTCTGCAGCGCTATGAGCTGATGTATGAGGCCGGTCTGGTCGACGTGCCCGAGTTTGGCCTGCCCATGGCTGGCGACAATCGCCGTATCCTTGCCACTGGCATTTCGCGGCTGCGGGCCAAGATCAAATATTCTCCGGTCGTGTTCGAGCTGATGCCCGAAAGCTTTACCCTGCTTCAATTGCAGCGCACGGTCGAGGCGCTGTCGGGTCTGCACTTACACAAACCCAACTTCCGTCGCCAGATCGACCAGCAGGAACTTGTTGAAGAAACAGGTGAAATCTCGAGCGGCACCGGCGGCCGCCCGGCGCGTCTGTTCCGGTACCGGCCCGCCATTCTTGAGGCCCGCATGCTGTCGGGCGCAAGGCTGCCTCTGTCCAAATCCTGAGTTGTGCTTGACATAATCTCGAATCGAGAATAATCACAGCTCAAATGTACTCGAATCGAGTATAATTGGAGGAGCCAATGAAAGATTTCCGCCTGCCAGAGTTGTACGATCGGGTTAAGCAAGTCATTCCGCCAGCCGAATGGATGCAGTACGAAGAGGATCTGGAAGCCATCCTCGACCTGAAGCGGCAGAAGAATGCCGTCATCCTTGCGCACAATTACCAAACGCCCGAGATCTTTCACGGTGTGGCCGATATCGTAGGTGACAGCCTGGCCCTGGCGCGCGAAGCCGTTGAGGTCGACGCCGATGTTATCGTGCTGGCTGGCGTGCACTTCATGGCCGAAACCGCCAAGCTGCTGAACCCTGAAAAAACCGTGCTGATCCCGGATATGGGGGCGGGATGTTCGCTGGCGGATTCCATAACGCCCGAAGATATCGTGCTGCTGCGCGAAGCCCATCCGGGTGTACCGGTAGTCACCTACGTTAACACGTCGGCTGCGGTGAAGGCTGCCTCAGATATCTGCTGCACCTCGGGCAACGCAGTGAAAGTGGTGGAATCCCTCGGGGTGCCGCGCGTGTTGATGATACCGGATGAGTACCTTGCCAAGAACGTCGCCAAGGAAACCGATGTCGAACTGATCGCCTGGCACGGGCATTGCGAGGTGCATGAGCTGTTCACCCCAGACGACATTCGGGCGATGCGCGAGGCATGGCCGGGTGTCACGGTGCTGGCCCACCCGGAATGTCCACCCGAGGTCTTGGCCGAGGCTGATTTCTCAGGCTCTACCGCCGTGATGTCGGACTTCGTCGGCGACAAGAAACCGGCAAGGGTTTGCCTTCTGACCGAATGCTCCATGAGCGACAATGTGGCGTTGAAACACCCAGACGTGGAATTCGTGCGCCCGTGCAATTTGTGCCCGCATATGAAGCGCATCAGTTTGGGCAATATTCGCAAAGCGCTGGAATTGGGTCGCCACGAAGTCACCGTCGATCCGGCCATCGCCGACGACGCGCGCCGTTCGGTCGAGCGGATGCTGGCCGTGAAATGATCCGGCTTGAGGGGCTCCATGACCGGATCGCCATCATCGGTGGCGGTATCGCAGGGCTGGTGGCCGCACTGGAACTTGCGCCGCTGCCTGTGGTGCTGATCACCCGGGCCGGGCTGGGGCAGGAATGCTCAAGTGCCTGGGCGCAAGGCGGGGTTGCCGCGGCGCTGGGTGCTGATGACGATCCTGCCCGGCATCTTGCTGATACGCTGCGGGCCGGAGATGGGCTATGTGATGCAACTGTCGCCTCGGGCATTCTTGCAGAGGCCGCAGAGGCGATCGCTGTGCTTGAGCGATACGGCATTCACTTCGACAGGGCGCAGGATGGCACTTTCGCCTTGGCGCGCGAGGCCGCGCATTCCCGTCGACGCATTCTGCACGTAGGCGGTGACCGGACTGGGGCCGAAATCATGTCCGCTGTGACCCGCGCGGTGCAGCATTGCCCCTCAATCACCTGCCTCACGGGCGTCGAAGCCCGGCGTCTTGTGACCGTCGACGGGTGCGTTGCCGGAGTTCATCTGCAAGCGATGGGTCAAGCGGCCGTATTGCGGACAGCTCGGGTCATCATGGCGACAGGTGGCTGCGGGGGTCTTTTCGACGCCAGCACCAACCCGTCCGGCAATTTCGGTCAAGGTTCGGCGATGGCCGCACGTGCAGGCGCAGCTCTGCGCGATATGGAATTCGTGCAATTTCACCCGACCGCACTGGCGACTGACCAAGCACCTTTGGACCTGATCAGCGAGGCGGTGCGGGGCGAGGGGGCAACTCTGATCGACCAGAATGGCAAGCGGTTCATGGCACATATCGCGGATGCCGAACTGGCCCCACGGGACGTGGTGGCCCGCGCTGTGCATCAGGTCATCGCAGGCGGAGGGCGCACGTTTCTTGACGCCCGCGCGGCGCTGGGCGCAGGCTTTGCCAAACGATTTCCGAGCATTCAGGCCCTGTGCGCAGCCCAAGGTATCGACCCCGCGCGCGACCCGATTCCGATACGCCCTGCTGCGCACTACCACATGGGTGGCATTGCCGTTAACCAGACCGGCCAGAGCACGCTGCCCGGGTTGTGGGCCATCGGTGAATGTGCAGCGACCGGCTTGCACGGGGCCAATCGCCTTGCCAGCAATTCTCTGCTCGAGGCTGTTGTAATGGCTCGTCGCGCCGCCAGCGATGTTGCGGCCAGCAAGATGCGAGACCGGGCTTTTGTCCCCAACCCCGCTGCGTTGCCTGATCCCGATCCCGGCGCTGTCCGGCCGATGATGTCGGGGCATCTGGGTGTGATCCGGCATGGGGCCGGGCTGCGGAACGCGATCTCGAACCTGTTGCCGCATGTTCGGTCATGCGAGCCTGCCTCGGACCCGGCCCTCGTGGCGCTAGCAATCGCGGTTTTTGCCGAAAAGCGCCGAGGCTCCTGCGGCGGGCACTATCGTAGCGACTTCCCTGAGCCAGAGACTAATCTGCGATCAACCCTGATGAACCTGACCGAAATCCTGTCGCATGCGGGTTCGGTCGACCAAGAACCCCAGCTGAGGACAGCCTGATCCATGACTGCCATGCCCCTTACCCCGTTGCCGCGCACGATGCTTGAGCCGATGATCCGCCGCGCTCTGGATGAAGATCTCGGTCTGGCGGGCGATGTCACCTCTGCCGCCGTCATTCCACCAGATCACCGATCCGAGGTTGTGGCGCGCGCCCGCCAACCCGGTTGCATCGCCGGTCTGGACTGTGCGGAACTTGCCTTCGCCTTGGTTGATCCGGCCATCACGGTGACCCGCCATGTGAACGACGGAGACTCGGTTTCGAGCGGCGCGCCGATTGCAACATTCCAAGGGCCGTCCCGCAGCCTGTTGATCGCTGAACGAACCGCGCTCAATTTCATGGGCCATCTCTCGGGAATTGCCAGCGCGACCGCTGATCTGGTGCGCCGTGTCGAAGGCACGCGCGCCTCAATCGCCTGCACCCGCAAGACAACCCCGGGTCTGCGCGCGCTGGAAAAATACGCCGTGCGCGCGGGTGGAGGCATGAACCACCGCTATTCCCTAAGCGATGCGGTGCTCATCAAAGACAACCATGTCGCCATCGCCGGAGGCGTCGGCCCAGCCCTGACAAGCGCGAAACAAACGGTCGGACATATGGTCAAGATAGAGATCGAGGTCGATACACTCGCGCAGTTGGAGCAGGTTTTGGAGATCGGTGCCGATGCCGTGCTGCTCGACAACATGACCCCGACCACATTGCGCGAGGCAGTGGGTATGATTGATGGGAGAGCTATCGCCGAAGCCTCGGGCGGGATCACACCTGACAGCGTGCGCGCTGTCGCTGAAACCGGGGTTGATCTGATTTCCATGGGCTGGATCACCCACAGCGCACCCTGCCTTGATATCGGTCTGGATTTCGTCGCAAGTCACCCCTGAAAACACTGACCGCAGAATACTGGACACTGCGGCCTTCGCCGGCCCAGAGGGTAAGCTTCCCCGATATTTGGAATACAACAAGTCATAGAGTCGAGGGTTTCATGGATCCGATTGGACCTGGTCTCTTCTCGTCCAGAGAGGGCGGTCATCCTCAGAAGATGCTTACCCGGTAGGTCTACGTCTTGGATACGTAGGCGATACCAGTGATCATCCAATTGCTGAGAAGTTCTTTGCGCTCGGGACTTTGCGGACGCCGCTGATCTTGTCCGCAGCGAGAACGATATTTTTCTGGTGGTATAGTGGTGATCGAGGTCCTTCGGGACCCGCCGTGTGAAGTACAAGCCCCCTGCTTTCACAAATGAGAAGGCAACGGTTTTGTTCTCCAGCATGTACTACGCCCTTGGTCGGTTCCAGTTAAAGCTGAAGGGAAACAGTAGCTTACCTGTTGGGAATGGTGCCCGGGGGCGGAATCGAACCACCGACACGAGGATTTTCAAATCGATGTGGTAAATTTCGCAGTTTCGAATATCACCCCATCAATACTTGCCGATAGAATGATAATATCATGTTTTAAAGAGATATTTTAACAAGTTTTGACGAAATTTAACGCCGTTGCCGTTTGAGTTTTCAACTGTGATCTGGTTTTTTCACATTTTTTGCGATGGTACGAAAGTGGTACAGTCGTGGACTGATACCCCTTTTATACCCCCGAATCCGATTGCTTCAGTTTTCAAGTACTTAGCTCAACAGTTCGATTCCGCCTCTTGGAATCCAACTGACCCGTCCGGAATAGTAACGTTACAGCAAAATGGGTCAAATCAAACCAAACCCAAAACTGCGACCAATTCGGATTACAACCATCCCCAAGCGAAACAGTCGTTTCGAGCGATTTCTTCTTTTTTGGTTCTGAGGTTGTAAAGACCGAATGGAACATGCAATCCGAAGTCCAGCTCACTCAGCGTGTAATCCCGCTAGCCCTCCAATGTCATTTCTTTCAGCTCTAGTTCGCATTCAGCCCGTGTGCGCGACTTCCAAGTTTCACTTTCCAAGCGTTTTCTCGGTTAATAATTTCCGAAGCAGACATGTCTGGTGAAGCAATTTCAAGGATTGAGACGGCATAGTTAGTTCGCCTTCTTTTCAATAGCAGCTTATTCCCTCCGTGGCCGTTGGCGGCGTATGACGCCCACCTTCCAAAGAAGCCACCCTCTCCATATGCTGAACCCACATACTGTTCGCCCGTTTCCGGGCAAACGAGAAGGTACACCCCGTTCACCGAAGCCAATGCCCCTTGCCAACTCGCTGGAAGTGTCAATACCTCTTGGATTGTCGACGCGAACTCTCCAAAACCGGGGAATGCTTCATCTTCAGCCGTCGCTCGAAGCTCGACTATGGGCTTCGGTTTTCGTTCAGCCCATTGTGACCAGCTTCTGGTGGCTGCACCCCAATCAATGATCAGGCGGCCAACCATATCTTCAAGAGCGTTGACGCGCACCAAATCATAACGCCTGTGGTTCAAATCCTGACCATAGTCTTCCTCAAGAGGCGTCCATAGGGACGGATTTCTTTCCGGGTTTTCGATAGCCGCCCAGCTTTCGACGATATAGTGGGCACCTACGAAGAGCGCACCAGTCGATCCCTGGGGAACAAATTGAACCGCTAATTCCGCTCCATTGTAAGGCGAAACGCTATCGTCCCGTTGGTAACTGACGAAATGATCAAAATTGCCCACACCGCGACGCCAAGCCGCCAAGGCGCGATGGTCGTGTCGGACGTACCTTGTACGCTCCAGGTCAAACCCCCGCTTTATTAGAAGTTCGTTTGTTGTAAAATCATAGGTTGTCATTCCCGTTCACTTTTCTTGATACAGTTTTTCCGTTGCCAGGAAGATTGGGGCGGCAGTTATCTGGAACTACAAAAGGCACAATCGCAATACTAGGTTAGCCCTCTTTTCAAAGCAGATGTGTATCCCGAGAAATTGCCTCGGCTCGGGCTCATTTTCGGTGCCGATTGGATAAGCCGAGATGTGAACGTCAAACAATGGCTTGAAATCAAAAGTTTTTGGCACCGTCAGTAAAGCTGAGATGACCTCATGAAACCATGTCGGTGGTGTCAGAGAAAGATGCTCTGTCGAAGCGGAATTGAAAGAGTTGGAGGATTAAACAATGAAAAATTTGGCAATCGCAGTAATTGCAATCTCCGCCCTCCTTTGGGGGACCGACTATGCAAAGGCCGACTGGCTTCAGCATGAGTACAAGTATTGGAAAGTCTGGCTGCACGAACCGAACGACCGCGGTCTTATGTCTTGTAGTGCGCAAAACTACAGCCCAAGCAAAGGTATGGGTTTCGGCGTGTATACATTTGGTGAAGGCGAGAACGGCGGGGTCACGCTACATTTTCAAGATAACAATTGGAATTTTGATGAAGCAAACAGGAGCTTGTCATTCCAGATCGACAACCGCGGCACTTGGACAGGCGATGCCACATTCGACGGCAGAAACATCTTCGTATGGAACGTTAATTCTGATGTTTTGCGTGAAATCGGCCAAGGCAACAAAATCCACATGATTAAGCGCAATGGTCAGCGCGGTCATTGGTTCAGTCTGGCGGGCTCTCAAGCGGCGCTCTACGCCTTGTATGATTGCTTTCAGAAATTACCCCCTGTTGGCAGCAAACACTATTATTGAGGCCGATAGGACGGAAGACGTATTAGCACCGGCACAAAAGTGTAATTGAAGTCGCCTCTACACTGAAATTGCAGCGGCGACTTCGAAGTTTACCGGCCAGAAACCCGAAAGGTGTCTAATGCACAGGCCAGTTCAAAGTCTTTGCTTTAGTTGGCCGACCCACGGCCCCACTGCATATTACGTCCCAATTCTCGCTTGAAACTCAAAAAACGAGGCTTTTACGAGATTTAAACGATCTAAATTGAGCACTCTGAAATACTCCTCATACATTTTTTTGAGGAAGAACCATGCCGACAGAAGCATGCGAAATTGATCGACGCATCGTAAACAAAGCCGAGAGATTGGCCGAAGCAGGCTACGACGGGATCCTTACATTCAAGGACTACGGAAAGTCTGGATTGCATCTCCGCGTGCGCGGAAACCGAGCTGTCTGGCTGGTCAAATTCAGGCAGTCGACAAAGACAATCGGACAGTTGTTTCCGCAACCGGCAGAGCGTCCGATCACGAGCGTCGGAAAAGCCAGAACGATTGCAGCCGAGGTGCGCTCAATCCTGAAGTCGCAGCCTGAAAACTTCGAGGCATATATGAAGTTCAGGGATCGCTTCAACGACCACAAAAAAGCCGTCGAGCAACTCGTTCAACCTCCTGAAGGGTGGAGTCTACGCAAGTGCTTTGAGGTCACCAAATCAGAAAAGCGATCCGAGAATGCAAGAAAGCATATCCGAGCTTCAACCGAGAGAGACATCGACTACATCATGTCATTGCCCGCCTGGGGTTCGATCCTGCAACGCGAGGTGACTCAGCTGAAGCAAGGTGACATCGAAACCGTCCGCAATGCAGCTCGCGCAAGAAACGGTGTGTCTACCGCCCAAAAACTGGTTTCATATACCCGCAGCTCGCTCACATGGTGCGCAAAACACCACTCCGGTGCCAGCGGTTTGACGAACATTTTACCCTGGTGGTTGATGCTCTCGACACCAGAAATCGTGCAGCCCAAAAAAAGAAAGCCACAGATCGCGGAAATTGTTGCCTCCCTTATTCTTGCCGAAAGCTACATCGACCGACAGCTTCCGCAACGCAGCAGCAACAAATACGGCGTCCATCCTTACACCTTGGGCGCCTTATGGTGGGCTGTATTAACCCTCCAGCGCACTGGGGCGGCATTTCAACTTACAAAGTCGGACCTTGTTCCATTTTGTCCAGAAGGGTCTGATAAGGCGTGGGTCATGGCGTCGTGGCACGAGGATCTTGTTAAAAGCAAACAACGGTTTGATCTGCCTATTCCTCAAAGGGCCATTGATCACGTTGAAGGGTTCTTGCATCGGAAGCCGACGTACAATGAAGCTCAGCTATTGCTGCCGTCTGCACAGTGTCTGAGCAAGCCCGTCACAGGATCAGGTGCCTTTCAAATCCTCTCTCGCCTAGCAGGTAAGAGACGCGATAGGACAACCGCAAAAAGGAAGAGACCGCATTCCGAAAAGCACGACACATGGCCGGATCTTTTAAAAGAAGACGGCATCACCTGGTGGTCGCCACATGACGTGAGACGGACACTGGCAGATTTCCTGAGCGTGCAAGGTTACCCCGGCGGTGCTTCAGCACTTTTGTCACATGCCATCAAGGATCCTATGATTGCGGGCTTCACGCAAAGTGACCAGGCCTTGTTTGACCGAATGAAGCAGAGTCCGGCGCGTGTTACAGCACGATCCTATGGTGCGCATTCGCCGTACTTGCAGCTTAAACTCGACGCGATGGATCTGTGGGTGACTGCTGTGCTTGATGAGTACGACCTTCAGAAAACGATGACCACGAAAGAGCGGCGTAACCATCTGAAAAAAGTTAAAGCTAAGGCTAAGTGAACCGGTCGTTTCGCCGCTGAGGCTCTTGCTGGTACGCTTCGAGGGGCTACAACTTATTGGTGAAGTACGATTTTGTAACGAACCGCGAACATCGCTGAACAGGTTTTATGTAAAATGCCTTAGGTTGATTGGACAATTATACAAACACTGCAACCGAAGGCGGGTTCCCTCGACAACTATTGTATCGGCTTATCGTCCTGGAAAACTCTACCCTGCGCGGTTGGCTATAAGATCCAGATCGTTTTGCTAATGATTTATAGAATACTCGCGAGGCGCTACGCCTGTCCAACGCTTGAAGGCGGTGGAAAATGCGGCCTGGTCACCGTAACCGAGTGCATAAGCGATCTCGGATATCGCCATATCGTCCTTCATAAAGGTTTTAGCTAGGTCAAACCGAAGATCATCGACAATCGACCTAAACGTCAGCTGATCCTCCTTCAGTCGCCGCGCAAATGTCCGCGGACTCATGCCAAGGCTCGCCGCGACTTCATCCGCAGACAGAATACGTGTCGGAAGTGCGGTCGTCAGCAGGCCTTCTATGCGCGCCCGAAGTGTGAGCTTTCCGCCTGCCTGCTCTGACAACAGTCGCTCGCCGTAGTCGGTGAGGTGTTCTCTCAACCTCAATTCATAGGTGGGTATCGGCAAGTTAAGGGCTGCAAGTGGCAGAATGATCTCAAGACTTTCTGCGCCAAACACCACAGGAAAACCTGCAAGTTTTTGGAACTTTTCGCCTGAATTCCTGACCTCGTGGTCAAACCTAATTTCCAACGGAAAGAAATTTGTCTGAGTGATTGCCCGCATTCTGGACAAAACTCCGAACATGAGAAACTCGGTATGCCTGTGAAACCTGGCATAACTCGGATCTTTCCAGGTCACTTCAAAGGACGCAGAGTTTCCCGACACCCTGAGACTGTATTGGACTGCCGGGTCAATCAGTTCGTGAAACCGCGCCGTGTTTTCGACGGCAGCCCTTAAATCCTTCGAATACTTACTGATGTAGCCGGTTAAACTGTTCGACTCTCGCCACGTAGATCCTGCCCGGGCTCCAAAGGTCACGTCGCTTAATGCGTCGCAGGCTTCCCTAACGAATAGAGCTTCTTTGTCATAGTCAAAATACTTGGCATCTGGTGCGACGTCTTTTGAGGACAAACCGCACTTCGTGAGCACGCGCTGAGGTATGTTTTTGTCACTAGAGGACTTTCTTAACTCAGACATCAAGTGCTGAAGTCTGCTCGCTTCTACCTTCATCGTGCCCTCAATGTTTTCCAGACGATTTTAATACATGGCACAAAATAAAAAATTACCTTCGCAAAAAATCAACATGCCGGAAGCGGTTTCTATGCTCCAACCACCAAGGTGCGTCTTTTATGCATGCCCCTCCCATCAAGAGGTTTCGATGTGCACCACCAAATCAGCTTACAAAAACACTTCTGGCAGAAAAAATAATGTTTTTCGGACCTCCAGCTGGCTCAGGAAACACGTATGACAACCCAACCTCGAGTCATAGTTCGCGCTATTGCATGCGCATGAAGGACGCCAATGAACAGACCAAGTTTGACCTAAATCGCAGCAGTAAGTTGGTTTGGGCGCGTACGCCAAAACCAAACTCGGATCAGTAATCTGCCGTCTCTTCAACAGAGGTTCGAGGCAGTAGTCCAAACGCTTTCAACACATGCGGCATTACCTTTGGAACGCTTTCTTGAGCCTCTAAAGCAAACAAACGATCCGAGTGTTCAGTCACGTATTTTTCCAGTGTGATCCGGCTTACTTCAGGCCAGTCCTTCCCATTGTCCGGAACTGGAAAGGGTCGTTTTCCTTCGAGCACCACGGGCGTTCTGCTTTGCTCTATTTGACGAAACAATCCTGCGGCCAGGTGACCAAAGCGCGACAAGTCCGCGTAATCCTCTGACGCCACCAACTCCTCAAGCCACGTCAGGTAGAAGCCCAGAACGGCATCAGAAAGAAACCCCGAGTACCGCCCCGTCATCTGCTCAAGTTCTTCGATACTTAAGGTATCACGTATATCAGTGATCAATTCGCATACTCTCTGATCACCCAACAGGAGCAGGCCGCCAAACATCGCCCCCCGGTTCGCTGGGAAGCCCTTAGGCCCGTAGTCAGGTCGCAACATCGCAACCACATCCCGCGGGCGTGTCATCGGATCGGCATTCAAAAGCGTTCCACTGCTACAGTAGTCCAACACGGATCGGGACGTTATGATCGGATCGGGATCCAAGAGCATGAAAGGCGTGTAAGCGCCTACGGTATGCCCCCCCAATTCCGGGACTATGCGGGCAAGATGGTCGTAGATCTCTAACCGTGTTTTGGTTGATGCTTTCAGGAAATACTCTGTATAGAGCTGCGCCAGACTTCTTTGATCGTCAGGATTGTTGGTAATGCCGTACCGCAGTGCCTCGCAAACAACCAGGTCATCCAGAGTGTGAAGCTGATTGACCCTGGCTTCAACATCATCGGTCAGAACAATTGACATGAATTGGTCAGGTTGACTCAGCAGCAGTTCGTTCGCGGGACATGGGTTGGTCATTTTTCTTCCTCAACAACGGTGCTAACTCAAAACCGTGAAATATGCACAGTTGGATCTGGTTGCATCTGTCTCCGTGCCAGTTGTTTTTGAGTTTTTGCCATAGTCTGTCGATTTGGCGGAAATCCTATTGCGCGTCATGGACGGCCGGAGATCTGAAACCACTTTGAGCTCAGAGATTTTTCTGTCTGTGTAAGCGAGAGCACCCTCGCCTCTGACCAGAGAACGAGAGTACTATCAGCTCTTCATTTGCTTTGGACTGCTGCACTACGACAAGGGCTCAAACATGAACAAATGCCCGCCCAATCAGTGGTCTTAAAACGCGAGTTCTTCATCCTCGCTTTCGGCTTCATTGATACCAGGCTCAGATTGTTCAATAGGCTCTAAATGGGTCAAAGCATCTCGGAGACCTTGTGCGACTTTCTGCCAAACGTAAATCTGTTTCTGAATTCGCTCACCCCGGCTCGGCATCGTCAGCAACTCTTGTTGCTTTTGAGAAGCGAGCGCGTGCAACCGAAGTAATTCATTGAATTCAGCCTGTTCTACTTTTACTGCTTCTGTCCGTTTCACAATCATGTCTGGTTCCTACGTTATTATCACTGCTCTGAAAGTGGTATCAACGTTAGGGAGCAACTTGTGAAAGTCGGTCAATTTTTTGTCTAGAAGTGTCAACTGGAAAGATACAAATGACCGACTAAGATTGTTTTGCCGCTCAAGCAACTTGGGGTTCTGTCGGGCGAAAAACGAACTTTGGAACGACCACTGGCCACTCATCTCTGACAGGAGCCCGATGGCCTTGGGTATTCGAGGGGTCTTTTGTTCTGGACACCATCCAACCGATTTCTGCTCTTTCACAAATATACCCCTTCGGCGGCGAGAATGCCCGCGCCATAGAACCAACGACGTCTCCATTTTGATTTCTCAGCTGCCAATTAGCCCAGCCATTGCCTTCATCTAAGGTTAGACGAAGGCCGTCGCCCGTTTGAGCTCGGGATAGAGCACGGTAACCAGCGGAATTGCCGGCTATCCTTCCACCGAACCCAATATTCACCTCGCGCATTGATGCAGTCCGGTAGAGCCGTTGAGTCGCTACGCGATTATAGGAAGGCACCTTTCCAGGTCGCCGCAAGAAAGCCCCTGCCTCTTCCTCCGGCACGAAAGCTTGCCGATCTGCGCCTTCTAAGAGACACAAGGAGTTACGAGCACGCGTCATCGCAACATAAAAGAGTCGCCTCTGTTCGTCAGGGTCCTCGTTTGCTTTTGACTGCCAGGCGTCATCCAGTACCACCACATTGTCAAACTCCAATCCCTTGGCGGAATGCGCGGTTACTAGTGTCAGACCCTTTCCGGCAATACCGTATTCACGGCCCCATTCCCCAATCCATGACAACGCATCCTTGGCTGAAATCTCACCAACGCCGAGATCCTCCCTCATTTGTTCAGTAAGGTTGCTCAAGGTTTTCCACACAGAGCTTGTTCCCTGCGATGCGATCCATTCTTGCATTTCTGGGACAGCTACCATTGGTGTTTCTCGTGCTGTCAGCCAGTTTGCCAATCTTTGATATTCCATAAGTTGCCAAAGAGTCGGGCGGTCTCTGACTTCGCGGCGATCCACAACAGGAATACCCAGACTCTCACAATAGCTTCGCACTGGGTCTAGTGCATTCCAGGTGCGGGATATGACAGCCGCGTTGCTCCAGGACCAAGTGCCTGTAATTGTGGACAGCCGATTAAGTTCTGACACAGCTGCAACAGCCTGGTCCGTCTGATTGGTCAGACCAGTTAAAACCTGGACACGGCCCCGTCCGACAGGGTCTCGGTCGGACAGTAGTCCTCCCTCCGGGTGGTTTTGTCGTGATGCGTCAATTCTAATCGGATGATCCGTCTTCATTCTTTCTCTTGCGGGACCGATCACTGAGTTGGAAGCTTCAATAATGTTCCTGGTCGATCTGTAGTTTTGCGTCAGATAGCTTGGTCGAGCACGAAAATCCTCTGAAAACTTTCTGATAAACTCCACTGACGCACCATTGAACCCGTAGATCGCCTGGTCGTCGTCACCTACCGCAAACAGTGTTCTGCGATTGTCCGGGTCGCTTCTGGCAAGACCCGCTATTGCCGAAATTAAGGCATACTCATCTGGTCCGATATCCTGGTACTCATCGACCAGTATCCATCGGTAACCCTCCAGCAAGCTTTCTTTTGCTTGGGCATCGCTTTGCATGATCCGAACCGCCTCGCGCAGAATTGCGCGAAAATCCTCACCTTTTGGTCTTTCTCCGACGAGACTTCGTCCTGTCAGCCAAAGCGCGAGACCATGACAGGTTCGGACGGTGACCCGCCGCGCGCTGTCTCCCACCAGGTTTCTCAGCCGTGATCGAATTTCCTGAGCTGCATGCTGGTTGTATGCAAGGGCGATGATTCCGGCCGGGTCTTCCCGTCGAACAGAGAGCAGGTACGCGATGCGATGGACCAACACACGGGTTTTTCCGGATCCGGGCCCTGCGAGCACAAGTGCATTTGCCTCTTGTCGGTCGTCAGCCACAATGCGCATCTGGTCGGGTGCGCGAAGATCGTCAACAATCTTCGCATAGAGCTCCGGCTGAACTGGTCGTTCCGTTTCGGGTTGCTTCATATTTGGGAGCCAGCGCGCAACAAATGGGGCCGTTTCCATATCAAAATAGTCCCGCACCAAGCTTTGCGCCTGATCGCTGTCCTGGATAGCCAGTTCCCCATAGCGAGACATGATATGAACCTGCCTCGTAAGTTCGGTATAGTGGTCTTCTAGCGGCTTGAAATCAGCTTCTGTGAATGTGCGCGGCTCAGGCGTGAGCTTAATGGTAATTGCTGGTGCAAAGAGAAAGAGACCAGAGCCGACAAACAGAACGTCCATTGCATGCATCCACAGCAACGTACGGTCCACAACGCGCGTTCCTAATTCCGCAATCAAGAAACGCATTTCTATATCGTTTTGAATAAGATCGTAGAGTTCTGTCAAAGGGACTGAGACAGGCAGCGATCCGCCTTGGGCACCCTTTTCTAACTTACTCTCCAGTTTCGCCGCGATCATGCTGGCCACTGAATGGCGTCTATCCGCGACGTTGCGAAGCTCATCGAAAGTTCCGTTTAAGACGAGATGAACTCTTTCACGATCAATTGGTCGCATGCCAATCGGAGGTATCTCTTCAAGGTCTCGTCGACCATCGGTTGCTAATGTCCGCAGAAGTCGCAACAATTGATCCGGTCTGTGCCCGTTTTGACCTCGGTCTCGTAGGTCCTGGGCTAAGCGTCTTAGGTTGATCACAACTCCTTCCGGTGGCGCCGTTGCAAGATCGGCCTGCAACGCATCAAGCATCGCCCGCTCCAAAGACGCCACGCGAGCCAGCTTATCACGAGACGGATTCTGCACCCCATGTGCAATGTAGACCACCACGTTCGTGTCTCTCGCAATTAAGCCAATGCGATCAAGATCGCGCAGGATTTCGCGCACTTGCCAACCTGATCGCGAAACGATGTCAGCAATGTCATCTATCGTAAAGCTTTCTGTCGGAGCGGCTTCGAGTAGAACCGTCAAAATTGAAAGCGCAGCTTTGACTCTCGCAGCTGCTACACCGTTTGCTCTCAACTCGCTTTCGGCTTCTGCGACGGTGCGGACCCGCAGGCAGGATGGCTCAACTGTAACGCGATTTGCACCTCGCGTGAGCAAACCAGCTTCCTCAAGCCACGCAATGGCAGTTATGGCTCGCGTTCGTCCAGATCCGTTATGCCCCGCTGGTATGCCGGCTCGTCGCAAAAGATCATCTACCTGAACGACAAGTTCGTCGTCTTTTGCGAAACGTTGCGCCATATCTCGAAGCGTTTTAAGGACACGCCCGACCTCTCGCCGAGATAGTCTGTTTTGAGCCTGACGCTGAAAATGCGCTTCGACTTGAGCGGGATCATAAAGAAGGTTGCATCTTGCGTATTCCCCGTCACGACCTGCTCTCCCCGCTTCCTGGAGATAATTTTCCAAAGATCCAGGGACATCCGCGTGAACAACCAAACGAATATTCGCCTTGTCAACTCCCATGCCAAAGGCATTTGTAGCCGCAATTGAGGCCAATTTTTCGCCCAGATAATCTTCCAGCACATGTTGCCTGACCTCGCGACCTAATCCCGCATGGTAGGCTGCCGCGTTGACCGGGATCGCCTTTAAAACATCTGCTACTCGTTCAGTTTCTGACCGGGTCGCGCAATAGACTAAGCTCGCCCCATCCCCGACTTGCTCTTGTACTGTTTCGCTCACAACCCCAAGCTTGGTTAACTTGGTAATTGGCGCGGCACTGAACTCCAGGTTTGTTCTCGAGGCACCACCATTTATCAGGCACACATCTCTTTCGGTGACCGACTTGATCTGATCACATATATCTTGGACAACGCTCTTTTTGGCTGTGGCCGTCACGCACAAAACTTGCGGCGGAGGATCGTCCCCACCAATCTCCGCGAGGCATCGAACTGAGTATCTATAATCGGGCCTGAAATCATGACCCCATTTACTGATGCAGTGTGCTTCATCGAAAACCCATAACCCGATTTTTCGGCTGTCTATCGATTGCCGAATGGTCACGTTGCGGAGCTGCTCGGGCGCGATCAGCAACATGCTCGCATCACCGTAGGTGACCTGGTCCAGCGCTTCTTGTCGATGCAACGGAGAAAGAGAACCATTTATCACGACACAGGTGTCAACACCGTGATTTCTTAACAACCCTTCGCGCTGATCCGCCATCAAAGCAACAAGAGGCGAAATGACAACAGTTAGCTGGTCTAGTGCATCATGTCGCTCAAGAGCAGGCAGTTGGTAGCAGATCGACTTTCCCGTTCCAGTTGGGAGAATGCCCAGGACATCTCTTCGCTCCAATACGGCATCGATAATCGCCTTTTGCATCGGCAAGCCGTCTTTTGTCTTCGGAGACGCTCGAAAGTCTTCGTAGCCAAACCATCGTCTCAGCGCACCCTTGCTGTTCCTCCGTGTTGCGCACCATTTGCAGTCTGCGCTTTCACAGACACTATCTCTCAGCAATTCCAAGGCTGATTGAACACTTGGAAACCGACGCCTTACCCAAGGCGAAAAGCCCGCTCCAGGCCGTGTCGATGCTATTCGGTTCAGCAGGTACGGGATGGACGGATCCCCCTCACGAACCAATTCCAGCAATACATCAATTTGAGCTTCGCAAATTCGACCAGCAGACAGTCGCCTCACAGCCCCATCGCGCTGCTCTCTGGATGGGGGGCTTTGATCCAGCAACTCAGAAAATAGCTTGCCCTTCGCGAAAGCGGCATGATCGAGCGTTGCCCCGTGAAGCGCAGTTGCAAGATCTGGAGAGGATGCCAAACGGTCTCTCAGCGCCGATTTAGCGTCGCGATAAAGTCGCAAAGCAGCTTTTGCATCCGAGACTGGGTCGTTTGGCTCCGCCGCTCCAAGCGCGCCGTCGCGATTTATTTTTTTGAGCCTTAGTGACCTTGGTTCAGGCCATGCGAGCGCTGCAAGCCACAGAGTATCGACGTGTAGAATTTGGTCGAAATGATGGCTCGGCTGATTGACCAACAGGTGCGCCAGATCAAAAGATTCAAGATTGTGTCCAACTACGAATTCCGCACCCTGAATATACTTGATTAAGCTATTGGCACCTTTACTCGCGTCTGAGCCTCGCCAATGGAATGTCTCTTCGCTGTCTGAGCGAATAGAACCAATAGCAATTATTCTCGAGGTTTCCGGACAAACCTCGAGATCAATCGCAGCAATCTGCTGCACGCAATCAGCGTCGGCTATTGGTACGTTTCTGTCCATCTGCCTGTCATAAGGTCAATTTAATTCAAAGAAGTACGCTGAGTGCCACAGAATAAAGTCAATAATTTGAATACGATCAGATCGCGTGTATCTCGCGCAACACTGGCAGCTCGACGCTTCTAAAAAGGCGGATCAGTGAGATCCCAATCATCTACGTTGGATTTTGGTGATCCAGCATTTATCGACTCTGCGGGACGCTCTTGTTCGTTGGTTTGTTCCCGTTCAAGTTTGAAGAGTTTGCAAGCGAAACCATCCAGCACCACCTCGGTCCTGTAGCGTTTTTCCCCTGCTTTCTCCGACCAGCTTCTTGTCAGGATCTTGCCTTCAACGTAGACCTTTGCCCCTTTTGGGAGTTGTTCAGCTACCTTGACTAGGTCTTCACGATACACCGCGATTGAATGCCACAGAGTACGCGATCTCGGCTCTCCGGAAGCGCGATCCTTCCAGCGTTCGCTGGTTGCAAGACTTAGATTGCAAACCTTCTTCCCACTGGAGATTTCATTGATCTGAGGATCTCTTCCGAGATTCCCCACCAAGATAACTTTATTAATACCCGCCAACGTGAGCACCCTCTCTTAACTTGTTATAACGCTGCCATCCCAGGTAGTTTTCAGTGCTGTTTTTGCCTTTGCTGGCGCCTTGGGAGTACTTTAAGTACCGCTCTGCATCCTCAAGACCAGAGCCGCTTCGTTCGAACAGATCCATGAATGCAGCCGCACGCTCCGTTGCCAAAATGCTTCTTTGCATATCTGTCAGGTCGTGCCGAATTCGTGTTCCAACCAAACAATCTGATGCTTCTAGAGCAGCACGCGTATCAGAAGACCAGCGTCGGTAATACGCGAGATGGATCAGCAAATCGGCGGGCATGTGGTCTTCGACCTGGCTTGCCCAATGCTCGACAATGCTTCGCCCAATTTTGATCGAAGCGGGCCAATGCTCCGAAAAGTTCTCTAATTTTTTTACGGCTGAGTAGAACTTATGTCTTGTCTCGCGATCAGTCCGCGAAAACTGCGTTGTCCACGCCCATCTGACCAAGCGAAGGTCATCCAGGTTTTGAATAGAAACAACTGGGAGACCATTGCCTGTAAGTTTGTTGATGATGTCTCGACGTTCGTCGGCCGGAGTCTTCGTTGTTCGGATCAGATTGTGTAAATCATGATCCCTTGGAACAATCAAAATCCAATTCGAAAGAGCCTGTCGAAGGAGTTTCCTGACAGCTCCGTTGGCGTCAGAAACTTCGAATCCTGCGTTGTCCACGCCTCGTACAACATATTCGTCTTCGTTGTCCGGATTGTACAAAAGAATGCCATCTGCTGGACAATCATCGTTGGTTGTCCAAACATGGAAAAACTCATGTAATTCAAATTCATCGTCCATACTGAACTCCGCACGCGTATCCTAATTCTACCTTGGGATCCGGCCTGCCAATAACTTGCGAAAAGCTGCCAAAAGCTTGCTAGCAAACGCCAAAACTTATAGTTTTGCCAGTATTTTCAGCTCAGGCAGAACTTGAACCGCACCACTTCCGACTTGCTATCTCAAGGGCCCGAAAACACTTAGACCAGACGATTGGTTTCTCTCACCCCTCCAACGCTTCGACTGCTCAGTAGCAGAAAGCACATTGCAACTGTGACTTGACGGTAGTCTTTTCGTACTGACGATATCGGCCATCGCTGTATCGCATACAGGGAACGGGCATAGGTGTGTCGGAATGCTGGCTCGGAGGTATTCCAAAGCCGCTCAATTCATCAGCGTAACATGCAGGTTGATCACCATACCGCCTTTAACCTTAGCGAACCCCATCCGACCCGCGAGATTTTGCCAAGTACATGATCTCGTGTTAAACGCCCAAACGTCGTCGGGAACTCTAAACGAAGTTCGACGATCACCGAGCCAGTATAGCTTGCGTTCTAGGTCCTCATTGCCCTTGGATAGCACAATTGGAGATGTCAATTGGTCGACGAGGTTGAATGCCAGAACCAGAGGTTGCCCTTCGTTTGTTTTCGCTGCGCCAGTTAGCCCTATTCCTCGCTCAGACAGTTGCTGAAACACGATTTCTTTTTCACGAAGAGGAATAGTGTCAAATGCCCTTTCCAAGGGCTCCCAAAGATACCGGCAGTCCCCTAGGTCAAGTCCATTCGGGTGGCGTTCTGCGAACCCATCTACGAATTCAGTAATTTTGTCCTCACCCCAAGCATCGTCTTCGCCGTATTCAATTTTTTTGGTCTTGAGTAAGCGTGCAGCCGTGAATTTGGATTGTTTCGAAACACCTACGAAAAGAGGCCAAAAAACCATGAAGCACGCAATGCGCAGAAGCACGAGCAGAACCGATGCAGGCACATTTTGGTGTCTGCGAAAGCCTGCGCCAAGCATCTTGCGCAGTCTTTCTTTGTTGTCCACTTTAACAAGGGAAAAAACTAGAAGCAGGAAATATACGGCAAGCATCAGGTGCCAAATCGAGAATTCAAGCATCTTCGCACCGCTCCCTTTTGTTTTCATAGTGTTGATCCAACAACCCAAAAAAGTCGCGACGTAGTGCTCGATAGACTTCCCGCCAGAGCTTCTGGTGCGCGCGCATTTGCGCGGGCATTAAGTGCAGGAGATCCAGTCGATGTGCTGCATGTTCAGCCTGATTAGCACACACGGCATGGGCGATTTCGTGGCTGAGCAGCGCTCCCATGGCGTACCGTTTTGTTCGATTGTCAAAAGGGCCATCTCCAATTTCAGGATCGTGGCGGATGCTATGATACTCCAGGCGAAAGAAGTCCTTTCCAACACAGTCCATCGCATCTAGGTAACGCCTATAATCACGCTCATATTTGGGGCGCTTGAACTTAATCGCAGACTGCAAGGAAGACTCGATTTCGCTTCGTGTCAAAAAGCTCCTTGGCGGATTTGCGATGGACACCTTAACCCGTCCACCTCGTGTCTTGCCGCCTTTTGAGGCTTTTTGCCCATGGTAGCCAATGGTTACCGAAGCATTTTCGAACCAACCCTTTTGACAAATTTCAAGCCTGACTGCGCGCTTTGCAATGAGCCTCATATCAGCTTCGATTAGTTTTCTGCTCGGCACTGGTATTTTGTCGCGTTCAAGCATTTTCTGCTTCCTTCTTGCTGATATTTCGATGAGTACTGGGCGTGACACAACACGGCGTCCGGCATGCGCTCCACTGGCGACCAATTCTTGCCGCATAAAAAATTGTTTGTTTCTGAGCATCGCTAGGTTGCTCCTGAAACAAAGTCGGGAAACTGGGAGAATGCCGAGCATCGAAGAGAGAGCCGGCCAACCGATTGTAGGCGTCGCTAAATGCCATTTTGTTGGGCTCTAATGACCAGCTTAGGACGGTCGAAACGACTGGGTAAAGATGCCCGTTTTGGCTCAATAACCATTCTCCTACGATCAAGTAACCGCCTCGCATGGGAAGCGCGAACTTGTCGCCTTCATGCGCTCCCGACCAGTTCCCCATCTGAAGCCAGGCCAACGGTAAGGCTTCACTTAACGCAGCAAGGGTTTTGTGCGGTGTTCGCTGAATAATTCTTGCCAGAGCGTGCCGTCGAATACCGACAATTGTTTGAAATTCGGTTTCCCCTGAAACCGACCAGCTCAATCTTTGTATTGTCAGACCAACTTCACCGAACTTGTCTTTCCCAGGTGCCCATTGGCAAAACGAAAAAGCGCTGCGGGTTGCCCGGAAGGGTCCACATGCAAGCGAGGCGTAATGCCGCTTGATCTTGACCAGTGCCCTCTTGAATCCAATTTCGTTATGAAAACTAGACCGGATCTTTAAGGGTCGCCTCGCTGTAAGGGCTTCTTTTCTTTGAATATCAGCGACAAGTAAATCTGCCATTGCTCTACTGCTCGATACGTCACTCATTTTTTGTCAAAGACCAATTGTCTCTGCCTCCATATTGCTCAAAGGACTGACCTCTTTCGTCCTTTCATTTGAGTGGAGGAGTGACGTGTGAAGTTCTTACACTTCAGAGAACATTTTTTTTGAAATACTCTGCAAGTTGGCTAAAATATTGAAAACTTTTTGCCATCCGACGGTGTGGTGCAGGCAACGAAGTGAACTGAGAAGATTTTGGTTTTTAATCGTCACGATGTGTTTGAACCAGAAAAGAACCTCGTTGCGAGAATGCAACGAGGCGAGCGTGAAGCTATTGGTGATTTCTTCGATAGGTTTGAAAGACTCTTCTACGCAGCGTTACGCCGAAACAGAATGGTGGCGCCACAGGACGTTGACGATCTCTACAACGACTTTTTCCTTCATCTTGCGGACCAAAATTTCAGACGCGTAGCCTTGTGGAATGGTGAGGCCGCACTCAGTACATACCTCGTGACGCTTCTAGGGAATTTCGTGAGGGACTACTATCGCAGCAAACGCATAAGACCTTCCGGTCTTGAAGAACTCAACCTGGATGAAGAATATGAAGAATACTCTGAACAGGTTCCTGTAGAACAAGAACTGGGCGCGAAGCAGCTTCGAGAACAACTTAAGTCCACTAAGCTGACCCTTGAAGAACGTGACCGTCGATTGATTTGTCTAAGACTTTTTAAAGACTTGGATCCACAAACATGTGCTAAGGAACTCGGTATATCGCCTGGTGCCTTTTACACAGCCTACCACCGTGCGGAACAAAGACTTACGCAGGCTTTTCGACGATTGAACCCGCTGTTGTTCTCATAAGAGGTGTAAGATTGTAACCCAGATGTTCGTCTCATTCAAAAATAGCGTATGTTCACGTCCAAATGAAGCTTGCCCCAAAAACCAATTATCGGCAGTCCGACCAATCCATGAAGATAAGATTCAGATATGACCACCGCTGATAAAGCCAATTCCCGGTTTCTACGCATCATTGCGAGATCAGATGAATACGCGCCAGATTTGGGTGAAGGTGACTCAGCCTCTCCTAATCCAAGTGTGGAAGACCTGCGCGCCTTTGTGCACGAGGCACTGCCGGAATCCCGAATGGAAAAAATTGAGGAATCAATAGTTAGCTCTGACAAGCTGTTTCAAACTTATTTGGGGCTACGCATTGAAGAAGCTGCTTATGATCAGACCGGTGCACCGGACCATATCAGGCGAGGTGCTAGGAGAGCGTTTCTTGATGCTGCGCCGCCAATGCCACCTATTCAACCCAGCCTCGCAGAAAGACTTCGCTCAAGATTCGATAGCCTCTTCGGTCGGCGTCAGTTCGCGCCTATTGCAGGTGCTGTTGCTACAATCGCAATTTTTGCGTTTTTGTTTTTAGCACAGGATAGGGGGCACCAAGCTGTGGAGATAGCGGAGCTCTACGTTGCGTCTGAGTCTAAAGGTGAAAACCAGATCATTATTCGCGGGGGTGGAGAGAAAAATAATGACAGTGCAAGCAACCCGGACACTTATTCGATACCTTCGCAACCAGATCTCGAGAAAGTGGCTACGTCCGAAAAACTCATTTTAGCGACTCAGGACTTGTCTGATCTACTAACTTCCGGCCTATCCGATACTGGTACTTTGAAAAAGAAAGCACTTGTCGCCGCAATCAATGCAGGGATCGCAGATGGCTCCGAAGAACTGAGTCCTATGGAATTTTCGGTAGTGGTCCTATCTGAACAACTTGCGTTCGAATTGAAACAAAGAGTTGATCTTTCAAGAACTGAGCTGAACATCCTTCTGCTTGACTCAGCTGTGCCTGAGGTCTCGACGGAAGCAAGCCCGCCACAAGACATCCTTTTCATTTCAAAAAATTGAGAAAGCTGCCCGAATATTTCGAAACCATAGGACGTGTACTCCTGGATCCCCTAGCCACGTCCGATCAGACTAAACGGGGCCCAGAATGCGGGGTGCGCATAGTATGGGTTCTTTTCGCTATTTCGGATCATCTTCAACATCGATTTCTGAAGTGCTTCTGCATAAGTTGTAGTCGAACCAAACTCTACATGATTAATCAAATTGACTGTCAATTCGGCTGCTGCACCAGAATCTACCGCCCAATGGGAAACAAGAACAGCTTCAGTGCCGGCAAACAAGAAAGCCTGCGTCAAGCCGGACAAACCAGGGGCTCCTAAAGAGCCGTTTGGACTAGCGGTATTGCATGCAGAAAGTACAACTAGATCCGTGTTCAGCCGCAAGCCCGCAACCTCACTTGCAGAAAGAAATCCGTCGTCCCCGACACTGGGAATGGTCGGGGTCGAGAGCAACAATCCAGGTTCGTTCAACCCATCTAACTCCCCAGCAATGAGCGCATGCGTGGCAAATGCAAGGATACGGTACTTAGTCAAATCAGCAGATTTGACATTTGTTTCTGATGCACGCTCTTGCAGATACACAGCATTTGTTTCAGCGCCGAGCGCTTCGGCAATAGAAGAGAGCTCTTCGGATGTTGCGGGTAAGGCTGGAAATTCAAACAACTTCGTTGTGTCAACAACTTGGCCGCGCATGACGAGCGAGGAAGCCTGAAGCTGCTCGTCCACTGACCTTAAGGAGTCAAACAACGGATCTCCGAAACCTATGAATGGTGCTTTCGCGACAAATTCTTGCCTACCACTATCGGCCCATCTCAGACTGGAAACACCAGGCAAAGTGCTAGTGGGATATTTGTAAACCAGCCAATTTACGTCAGAATATCGTTGTCCTTCCGCTTCCTCGGTCACCAAAAGACTAAAAGGCAGGCTGCGCAGACTATCGTCTGAAACAATAAGAATTTTTTCGGCACCGCGAATACCATCTTCCAAGGGCTGCCATAGTGCCTGATACAGAAGGTGCGCTAGCTCCAAATCAAAAGGCGGCACATCAATTGGCCGATCAACATTGGTAAGGTCAATTCCCTGACGCAGTCGCACTATCATTTCGTTCAACGCTGAACGACTGAGATCAATAACGATCAAATTGGCTTTATCAGGTTGAATGGTCCAAGCAAAGACAGCTTCATCCAAAACAGTGAATTTAACGAGGGCTTCGCCCGGAGACAGTGCCGATTTGGCGTCTGCTAAAGCGAGAGGTACAGCTTGAGACAGCGCCCAGTATTTTGGGAATTGAGTTTCGACTTGTGTAAAGTTATTCCACTGCCGCGATTGCGTCGTACGAATCTCGTCGACTATTGAAGCAGTATCCGAACTGGAGACAGAATCTCCAAATGACATCGATATCAATGATGTGGCCCAACTTCTATTCAAGCGCCACAACTTCTGGTTTCCGACTTCCAGTTCCTGAAGCAATTCCCGCAATTTTTCGTCAGCAAAAATTCTTCTTGATTCTGCCTTCAAAAATGACTTGGAAACTGTGTCTGCGTTGAGACGCTGAGCTACTTCGAAACTTCGTTGAACAAACTCATCGTAATCAATCAGACCATACTCAAACGCTTTTTGCGACAAGACCAAGTACGTTTCATAAATTTCCCTGATGGCTTTCCTGTCGCGAGAAAACGCCGTTTCCCAATCAAAAGACTTGTTCAAGAACTGGACAGCAGCTCCACTTACAGCACCATTGGAAAGCCTCCAAGCTTCTGGAATGTCGCCCAGTTCCAGGGCGATTTTCGTAGCTTCATTTATCAACTGTGCAGACCAAAGGTCTCCGCCGGAGATTGGTCCTGCTTCCAGGGCTCGCGTCAAAAGCGCAGCCGCAGCCCGACTGTTCCCAGTTTTGTGGGACAGGGTTGCAAGTGACAATATTGCTCGAGACACAAGCGGGTGCGCATCTGTGTGGAGCTTTTCAGCGAAGTTTATGGAAAGCTCCGAGAAACCCCTGGCTTCCTCAAAATCCCCCTTTTTGAGGTAGAGCTGCGCGATAGCTTGATAGATCGATGCAAGCTCGTCTGGATCTTGAGGAACTCGATCTTCCGCATATTGCAATGCGGTAGTTAAAGTTGCCTCCGCCTCATCAAAATTGTGCGACAAAACCAAGACTTCAGACAAGTTTGAGTGGATCGATATGACTGTCGGGTGACCTTCTGGCAAGGTCTTTTCGGCAATTCCAAGCGCTGTTTGCAACAGACCTTCAGCCAAATCCAAGTTACCACGATGTAATTCTACTGTGCCAATCTCATTCAGAGTTGTGGCGATAAAGGGATGCGACGCGCCAAGTAAACCTTTCTGTATTTCCAGCACTTCTCTGAGGAGCGATTGCGCCTTTGAATAACGTCCTTGGAAGGTGCGAATACGTGCGATCCCCAGCAGACTGTCGGCCACTACTAGCGATTTGGGTCCGTTTGCGTCACTAGCCAGATGAAAGGCATCGTCAAAGTACTTAAGGGCTTCTTGGTATTGCCCGGTTTTTTCTTTCAACAAACCAATATTGAGCATAACCACGGCCGTTGCCGGACCATTTTCTCCACTGGTAGCTTTTTGGATTTCGAGTGATTTGCTGAAACTTTCTGAAGCCTTGTCCAGGCGCGACGTCCCAAGGTAAACCAATCCCAAATTATTGTAGGCCGCTGCGAGCCCTGCGTCATTAAAGCCGTATAGACCTTCGAACTTCCGCGCCGCATTGACCAGAGTCGTCTCCGCCTCAGCAAAAATTGCCAAGTCTTTTAAACATATTCCGCGCCCAAGCATCGCTGTGGGATAAATCCAATCTTCAGCCGTGCCGGAAACTTCGAGATGGGATAACAATTTCTTGTAGGCGTCACACGCAGCTGCATATTGTCCAGCTTGCAAGAGGCCGGTTGCCGCACTTAGTTCCTCTGCGGGAGAATGCGTGTTGAGTGTTCTTGCGTGCTCAACCTCTGTTCCAACGCCTTGCGAGACGCCTAGGCTCGGGTGCAATATCCAGACCGAAAAAGCTGCAAAACCAATAGTTCGAAGAAACGAATGAATTCTCTGACAAGCCATGGCTCTAAAGTACTATCCTGCTCTACGTTTTTATCATTCAAGCGAAGTAGCGCTTTGATCTATTGGTGCCGTTCACTTTCTGTGGCGTACTGGGCTGGTCAGCAGTAAGGAGCTCTTGCCAATCGTGACTTTGCAGCAGGTGTCTCGTATTTGCGGTAGCGGCCACCACTATATCGCGCGCAGTCCAAAGCGTAACCCGCAGCTATGACGGCCGCACCGATATCCTGTCCCTCGGCGTAGCAGACGCCCACGTAACGGTCGTATGTTCGTTCGCCGGTAAGCTTGCATTCGACCGCTTTGCCGCGAAGGTAATTGACCATCCACCTCCGCGCTTCGCGCCCTGCGGCGGTGCCCAACTCAGGAGCATCAACTCCTTGCAACCGCACAGGCGTGCCATCGACAACAATTGTGTCTGCATCACGCACTTGGAGACCACCCGCAGTGGCAGTCGTGGCGAACAGCGCCGCAGCAATGGTTAGCGTCTTTAACAAGGCAAAGTCCTCGGTGTCCGGTGTTAGTCGATTATTTGGGTTGCTATGCGGGTGTCTACGAGTTCATCCTCGACTAGCGCATAGATCTCCTCTGGAGGAGTATTCAGCGAGTATAGCATGAGCGCAGGATCTACGCCCATGTCGATGAGATGCTGCATGGTTTCTCCTTGCCCTTTTTGGATACTCTCGACGGCGAAAACGACTGGTATCAGGCGGGGCTGCTCGTAGTAGTGTTGGTGCATACCCACAAAGCCGCGCAGCGAGACAATGCGATCTTCTCCACCTGCTAGGATGTAAGGGCATGAGGACACGCACATAGCGCCAGCCAGAACGGCAGAAGCCAGCTCAGCCTCTCTAACTTTCTTACCGATGGACAATGCCTCTGAAACCACTCCTCCCGGGCTGTGAAGAGCTACCAGGTCAGGCTTCTCCTGCATGTCCGACAAGTACGAAGCGAAGCGAGACGAGTCATCCACCTCTATCTGACCGCTGAGTAGAAGTACCCTCCCCAGTCCTTCGACTTCCTGAACCGTGAAGTCCAATCGGCTTGGAAATGCTTCAGGTACGGGGACGTCTAGTGGCCCGTCTTGAGGCACAAGCGATGGATCACTGCGGTCAGTGCGATACTCTCGACGTTGATCGCCGGGGGTTATCGGACCAGTCGGGAGTTGAACACGCTTCTTGAACGGGCTTGGTATTACACCAAGAACGTCCGACGCTATCAGAACGCCTGCAATAGCAAGCTGTAGGATGAGAACGTAGCGCAGCCCTGAACGAGGATCGAGACGACTTAACAGGCTCATCACGTTTCATCTTTTTGTGGAGTGGCGCGGTTGAGGATAGCTGCGTCTGCCACGCCCATAGTCGCCTCTACGTCCTTCATGGCGTTCATTGCCGCTCTAAGGTCAGAAAGCGTCAGAGTATCCTCAATGCTCATGCCGTCCTTACCACTGCGGATTGCGGCTTGAGTGATAGCCAGCACAAACACCAACACGGCGGGCAACAAGTCGATGGCTATGGCTCCAGCCCAAGAAGGTACGAAGTTGTGCGCGTACTTGATTACTGCATCGGCGCTGGAAATCGGGTTATATGCCGTCTCGATGGGCGGCTCCATGTCCAATACCTCGTCAGCGGCGTTCTTGAGTGTCTTGCTGCGCTGGTCCAGCGCATTCAAAACGGAGTTGATTGTGGACGATTGCGCGTCTCGCACGTCGGAACTGCGCCCATCAAGCTCTGGAAGTACGACCGAGGATGGCAGGTCCTCAGCAGCACGAGCAACAAGTGGTGCTACGCTGTACTGGTTGAGGCGCGAGATAACACCCGCCAGCTTCACGCTTTCCTCGGAAAACTGAACCGAACGGCGATCCACTGGACCGGGGGCTACAGTAAGCTCGCGCATCTTTGCGAGGATTTCGTTGCCTTGTTGGAAGGCTTCCTCGATAGGTTCTTGCTGCGCCGCGATCTGCTCTTCAAGGTTCCGCAACTCCTCAGCTTTTTGTGTCAGAACACGAAACACGGCACCCCGACCGGCGGTGCCTGAGAGGTCTCCGGACTGCTCGAGTTCCGCCAGTTCTTCAAAACTCTGGCGGGCGCGTTCCACTTCGCGACCCAACGCTTGACCGCTGAGGGCTATGTCGTGGGCTTGCTCGAGAGCAGCTTGGTAGTCACGAACAGTATTCTCCAAGTGTTGTTCGACTGCCGCCGAGCCTGCGAGTGCGGCTGCGTTCAGCCAGCTAGACATGGCGATAATTGCGACAGAGCCAACAATCGTGGAGATCGTCAAACCAATGAAGCCACTAGCCGTACGCATTGAAGGCAGCAGACGGAGCATGTAGCTCCAAAACACGAAGATGCCCACAGAGACAGCGATTGAGTACGCGACCGCAGCGAAGAAAGAAACCGCACCGTTGTCTTCGAGCAATGAGGACACGCCGAGATAGGTGTAGATACCAGATGCGATGGCTAGGACACCCAAGGCTGCGGGGGTAAACGTGTCCAACCACGCAAGATGACCTTCTAGTTCTTTTGCGGTCCTAAGTCCCTTAGCTTCCTCAGCCGTCAAGCGATCCTTGTTCTCCGTCATACTACAACAGGCTCCACACTCATCACGCGATAGTTCGTCACTTAATCATTTATTAAGACTTTTCACCCTGGGTTGCACATCTGGACGATACTAATTGATTGCTTTTGCGAAGCTGCCACTCTTCTGCGATTTTCTGCCAAACTGCGCCGCCAGCTCTAGAAGACGAGAAAAACATCAACCAATTGAAATTCCGATAGCCATTCTGGGAGTGGCAATGAGCATGGATCATATGCCTCGTTGTCACACGCGTGAATTCGCTCAGCGGGGTAAATCCGTCACATCTCCCTGCGTGAATATGATGTGTCCCTAGCGTATCAACCCGAACGTGTGCTTGGTTCGATCCTGATCCAGAGCAAAAATTTGATTGACCTAACTCTTGGAGACCTAGCTCATGGAAATCTTGATAGTTTTGGGTTTGGTTTTGGCTGTTGCAGTGTATTTGGCAATTCGCAGTAACAGGCCAGGCGATACAACTACTTCGTCGAGTCAGTCAGGTGTGAATGAGAAACCTAGATTGACCACGAACCAACGGCAGCGCACAACGCCGCCACAGAGTTTTGATCCAGACCATACGGTCCCGAGACCCGACGTCACGATACTGGCGGGTTCAGCGTACGTTGTAGATGGCGATACATTGGTCATTAAGAAAACACAGGTCCGTCTGTTTGGTGTCGATGCTCCCGAGATGAACCACCCCTATGGCAAGAAGGCAAAATCGGCGCTCGTTTCGCTCTGCAAGGGTCAAAAAATTAGGGCGGAAGTGACCGAGCAAGATACCCACGGACGGACTGTTGCAAAGTGCTACCTCGAGGATGGCCGTGATCTATCCGCAGAAATGGTCAAACTCGGCCTAGCGATAGATTGGCCAAAATTCTCAGGCGGAAAGTATCGATCAATGGAAATGCCTGATGCCCGAAAGAAGCTGTGGTTGGCAAATGCACGGCAAAATGGACACATGGGTCTGTGGAAGCAATATGAAGCAAAGCAAATGGCTCGGAAGATGAACGATTGAAACTATCTGCCAGCAAACCTTAACGCACAGCGATCACGGCACAGAATCACCGGATGCAAGCTTTTCATTGGTTCTCTACTTAACAAAGCTGGCAGCATCGCGCGATCTAAATTTGCCCTATTTTGCGTCCTATTTTTCCCGAATTAATGCAAATTTCATAGCTTAGACGGCAAAATAGGGCAAAATAGTGCCATCTTGATACACCAGGATATGCCCTTCATTATATGTCCAATAGGTAAGCAAAGGACAATGTATGGCACTCGATCACAAGCTGCTGAAAGAGACACTAAAGAGCAGAAAACTCACGCAGTCTCTAATTGAAGACTGGACTGGGAAAAATATCCGAACTGTCAGGAGGTGGTTGTCTGGGCAGAACCAACCTGGAGAGGAAGACATCAGGACAATTGCGTCCAAACTAAATATCGAACCCGAAAAACTCGACCCTCGGCTGGAAGAGCAAAGTGCTGGTAAGATTCAAGTGAGCGCCAGGCTGTCTGTGGCTTCCCACAATGCTTATCAAATATTGAAGAACCGTTACGGCGTAAGCCAGACGGAAGTAATCGAGTTGGCACCCATAATGTTCGCGGCAATCGCAAAGTTTTCTGACACGCTTGCAAGGCAAGAGGCCAGCGAACTCGAGAAGGTGAGCCAACGCTACCCGATTGATCCAAGTTCTGTACAACATGTCGCGCTTGAACTGGCGTTTGCAGAAAGCGGACTGATATTTGGAACGGACAGTGAAACCGGCGACCACTTAGACTGCATTGGAGTTGGTAACCCGTTCGCGAATTGCATTGACTATTTGGCAGGTGGTTCGTCTAGAACTCGGGTTACTCCTCTGGGTGAATGTCCTGGAAGCAAGGACTTTGTTGTCGACGAAACCGCTCTCCTTGAATTGACCAGCGGAGACAAAGAGCTCGCGACTGCAATAGCAGACGGTAAGATTAGGCTCGATTTGATGCACAAAGATTTGTGGAACGAGAACCGCACCGATGAACGGTTAAAGTGGCTGAAGGACAACTTGCCGCCCAAGGCCGACATGAAGAAATTCATTGAGCGTTTTAAAGACAGGGACCCAAAAGCAGCGGCAACATTCGAGAATTTGCTGTTTGAGGAAGGGGATGAAGGATGAACCACTCACGCTCAAATCCAATTGCCCTCACAAAACACGCAAAACAACGTGCTGCTCAACGCAGTATAACAAGCAAAGCGCTTTTGTTGCTGCTCAACTTCGGGGACGAATCTGACACACGTGACGGCTGTTATAGCTACAGGATGAGCAGAAAAGTGGCGAGAGAATTGGTTGCGGAAATGGCCGACCAAGCTGTCCTTGATGAAGCATGCAAGCTGCGAGTGATCGTGTCACCATCCGGGGACGTAGTCACTTGCTACTATTGTTCTGAGCGCACGCTGCGCGCGCACAAGCGTCGTAGCAGGGTGGCCAAGCGCAAGCGAAACTTGCGCTAAGCCCAAAACCTACAACGAATTCAATGAAATACTTCAAGGGCGGCGCTCTGCGTGGTCAGGGGACAGGTATGTTCCGGGAGGAAAAAATGTCATCAAGTAACAAAGCAATTCTTATCGGAAATCTGGGTGCAAAGCCTGAGGTCAAGATCTTCGAAAATGGCGAATCCATTTGTCGGTTTTCGCTCGCCACGAATTCAAGCTGGAAAGACAAGAAAACCAACACGTGGCGAGAGCTGACGCAGTGGCATCAAATCGTTCTACGAGACGAATACCTGGTGGACCTAGCCAAACGGCGGCTAACCAAAGGTACGAAAGTGTATGTCGAGGGAGCGATTGAGACGCGTACCTGGGAAAATCTTGAAGGTCAGACCGTGCACACCGTCGAGATAGTTCTCCGAAAATTTCGAGGCGAGATGAAAGTGCTGAGCGGAGGTATTCATCAATCGGACCTAGTGAGCGGCTGGCCTAAGCCCGCTGACTCACCAATGCGTAACCTGGATGACGACATCCCTTTCTAAGTTCTAACAGGTGGAGAACAATGGCTAAACTGACCCAAACGGAAAAACAGGCTATTGCAGAATACGAAGCAAGCCATGAGGTGAAAAAACTACCAGACGGAGAAGCGGACTGCGCCAAAGCATTGAGAAAATGGAGAGTTTGGCCGCTTGGTGGAGGATGCGTACCATCTTACAGAGAGGAAATAAACGATTGTCACTAAACCTCACATCGCCAGCAATTCCCGATGAATTGCGACCATTGCCCAGGTGTCGCGCGTGCAATAGGCCACAAGATCAGAATAGACCTTCTCGCGCGCTGGATCGTCCGGTTGGGTCAGTGTCACTCCCTTCCAAAGACGAGACGCGCTTGCCCCCTCTTTGATATCCAGATCATCGTATGAAAGTTCTGGCAAAAACGCAGGAAGAACGGCCTTGATAGAGGCGCTTCCCTTGAGCGCGGGATCGTTGATCACTTCATCCGCAAACGGCTTCATCAAATCTACAACACGAGCATTTAGGCCTTCCAGAAACTCAGCGTGCTCTGGATAAGTTTCCGCCATTTCCGTATTGCGCGATTTTTCGAACGGCGCATACCAAACCACAACGGAGCCAACGTCACCCATGTCCTCACGAAGTCTTTTAAGCAAGGCTGGCATCGGATTACTGGAGGCGCGGTGGAGATATTCCCTGTGCTCGATTTCTCCGCCAGGCTCATGCTGGATATGCAAGGAATACTGGAAAGCCACTTGCTGATAGGGACGCGTTCCGTCCCAGGGTGGCAGCAAACTCTGAGAAGTCTCGTAGTCAAAATAATAAACCGGATAGACAATCTCGCTCAGAAACCTGCTTAACTCCTGATGATCGATAGTGCGTGCACCGTTCGCCACTGCTCTCAAGTAGCGTTGCGTCGACTTGCCCAACACAGATGGATCACTGATCTCGTCAATCTTTGTGATCCCGTCTGCGATGAGTTCGGAGGCTTTTTCCGCGTTCATGAACGGAAGGCGGTGGATGCTGTCCGGCGCGATTGGAGGGTCTAGCTTCTCGCGGATCTCCAGCCATTCACTATAGGATTTAAGGCGCGCACGTTCGGGGGACGGATCAGGCATCGTACCGCTGGCAACGACGCTCAATGCCTGATCGATACGCGTGCGTGTTTTTTCGAGCTGCTCAGTCACAGCATCCGTGATGTCAGTGATGCCAACAAGCTCTTGCGGATTGATTTCGCCGTTTCTGACGTAATCACGGTTCACATGTGCCACTTCGCAGCGCGCAATGGGGAACCCGGCCGCCTCAAGCACCACACGCTGGAATGCGAGATCAAACGCATGTTCGGGCTTTGCAGAAGTCCCGCTCTTGATCTCTGTCAGAACGTACCCATCGTCACTGCGGCTCACGATGTCGGAGATGCAAGTTATGGTTCCATCTTCAAAGCGTCCCTGCGCCACGGCGTTCGCACCATCTCTCCAAGCATCCAGAGTACGCGCGGGCAGAGCCTGGTATTCTGAAAAATCTGAAAAACCGAGGCGAACGAGATCACCAAATAGCTCCTCTGCATAAGGCTCAAACGCGTGCCCCTCGTCAAAGCGTGCTTGCAATGAGGGGTCAATTGGCGGCAACAGATGCCTGGCGTGTTTTTTGATCCATAGCCAGGCGGGGTGCCTGAGAAACATCATGTAATCTGATTTGGATAGCATCGTATTATTTGCATTCCAGAGTGGGCCCTACAGGTAAACGAACACCATAACCCTCATTTGTCTACGCCTGGTTTTTCGGAGCGATACCGCGACCACGTTCGTTCCTGAAGGAAATAGCACTCAATCACACCAACGACCGACCGAAGTTCCTCCTAACTTTCGAGACGGCTACGCATTACAGCGGAAAACAGTGATTTCTTTAGACTGCAAAAAGCCGTCAGTGGGTTGCGACGCGCGCGTGGTGTTCGGGAAAGGCACTCTTAAATGCAGCATCCATTAGGAGGCGCGCCTTGTCTTTCTCAATAGACTGCGCCGCCATCTCCCTGATCAAACCCTGTGTGGTGAGAAACACTGCTTCGCTCAAACCAATGTTGTTTGTTTTTGCGGCCAAAATGGCCGCTTCGATATATCCATCAATTTTGATTTTCAGCAGAGTCTGGCGCTGCTTGTTCAAGTTTTTGAAGTCGTTCATCGATCAATCCTCCAACTTTTGCTCAATTTCGATTTGCAATCAAATTGCATCTTGGTTGGCCGCCGCGCCTGCAACTAACAGCGCCTCAGCAAGGTCTAGTGCATCGTCCGGCCAATAGGTTTTGGCTCGTGGGTGATGGATGTCATCCGCTATAACTGGTCGACAGGTCAAAACGGCATTTCGCCATTGCAACGGTACGGCATCGCGTCCCTGCAACGCTCCGACAAGAGCACCGCAAATTGCAGCATTTGTATCGGTGTCTCCGCCACAAGCGACAGTTCCAACCACCGCATCCCGAAGCGATTGCTCGGCCATCAAGCAATAGAATGCGTTCTGAAACGCCGTGAGTACCCAACCCATTTGATGCTGGAACTCGGTGGGACGTTTCGTTCGTGCTGCCAGAAGCCGGCCGCGTACAATAGCCGCGCCTTCATCCTGACCCGCATTGGCATAAGCGGACGACCACATGTCTTCCTTGCTCCCTCCAGCCACTCCCGTAGATACCGCCGCAGCAAAGGCAGCATTGGCAGCAACGGTCACCTCATTCGGATGGGTGAGAGAAGCGTCTTGGCGTGCGATCTCTGCGGCCAGCGCAGGCGTTCCGCTTGCAAAGACCCCTATAGGGCTCACACGCATCAATGCCCCGTTTGCTTGGCTATCTGAGGCGACGGGGTCACCTTGTGCCAGCGCAGATATTGCACTGCTGGTTGTCATTCCAATGTCGAAGGGTCGGGACGTCCGCCATTCGACATAAGCATTCGCCACGTGATCTCTGTCGAAACGATCCATTGCGCACAGGCTCCGGGCCAGTGCCAAAGCCATTTCACTGTCATCTGTGGGTTGGCCAGCAATCAGGTTCCAAGTGCCGCCATCCTGAAGACTGTCGACACCACCCGGATGCCTGCGGGCAATCGTTTCTGCCTCCTGAAATTCCACGAATGACCCCAACGCATCGCCTGCCAATTGTCCCAACAAGACACCATGTGCACGCGAGAGGCTAACGGGCAGATTTGTGCGTTTGCAGGGAACGGCAGGGCAGCGGGCGGATTTCGGGTGCGCGGTCATTTGGGCACCGGACAATCCGCGTACCAAAGCTTCCGCGCCTGCGACAACACCATCGAAGGAGGTTTGACTGTAGTCGATAGGACTTCCGTTCCTCTGTGCGATGACCTTGCCAGCACCAATTATCAGGGCGTGTCCACCAGCAATATCCCAAGAAGACAACCCACCTACCAAACTCATGGCAGCGTCGAGCTCCCCTACAGCGGCGAGCGCCAATCTGTAGGCGGGGCTAGGCAGTGTGCGCACACGGAGCCCTTTGAGGCTAACGTGGTTGGCCAGGGCAAAATCTGCTGCGTCTGCATTTAGTCCAACAATTGGCTTATCTTGGGAACCGGTCGGATTGATAACCTTTCCATTGCGTTTCAGGTTGCCTCCTTTTGCCCACGTGATCAGATCGCCCGCATCGTCCGGAGCTGTGGGTGCATACACCACGCCCAGTATGGGCGTATTGTTTTCAAGCAGCGCCACGGACACAGCGGACCCGCGCAAGCCCTTCATAAAGTCCGCCGTCCCGTCATGAGGATCAATCACCCATGTCAGAGACCCGTCGATCAACGAGCTTTCAGTCTCTTCTCCAAGCCAGCTTGCCGGCTGAAGGCGCATCAGATTTGTTTTCAAAAAGGCTTCTACTTCGGCGTCGACGATGGCCTTGTGAAGGGTTCCGCGCGGCCCCTCTGGTCGATGAAACTCGGCTCGGATCATTGCACCGGCCGTTTTTACCAATTGGATGATTGCTGGCAGTTTTTTAGAAATCGGGTTTTTGGTCTTATTGATCATTGAAGGTTCTCCGTGGATTCTTTCGATTGACGCCAACTTAACCAACCGTCAGACCTGAATTTGGATCCCTCGGGATTTTGCGGAATTCGAACTAAGGGAGTGTAACGCTTGGAAAACGCTGTAGGTTTCTATTGGACACTACCTGTTACTTGGGCGCATTTTGTAGAACTACCGAAAGATATGGAAGCTGCGGCCACTGTCAGCAAAACTATTCGCTATCAGATGGAACTGATCAGACGATACGCGAAAAACCATGACTACAATCTCATACATGAAGAGATTTTTCTCGAAATCGAACCTGACAGGGGCAGCGTACATATCCAATCAGCTCTGGACTTCATTGAGCGCATGTGTCGAACCAGTAGTGCAACCATTCTAGTCGTCGATTTTTCAGTTGTGCAGAACTGGCGTCGGAATGGGTACATGGACGAATGGTTTGAAAACACTGACATGCCATTTATTCGCATCCCACCTGATCCGCTCCTGTCTGCTGAATGGACTTTCGATCCCGGCCAGCATTTTGGCGATTGGCGCAAGCGGCACTCGGACTGGATGAACTCCAAGCGTGAACGAGAAGCGTTTGCATTGCGTCGAAGTTTAAAGCTTCAGGAAACCGGTCTGAGCGTGAACGCAATAGCCGAACAATTGAACATGGAAAAAACTCCCTCACCAACAGGGAAACCATGGCGTGAGAGCAATCTCAGAGCCTTCATGAAAAAGCACAAATGAGGTTGCTCCCGTTCTTCCTTGAGTCGGAGTTAAGCGCCATAAAACTTTTGAAATGATGTCAGGGGTCCTGTGACCGCTTCCAATTTTGCTCGTGCCTTTCTGTCGTCGCCGAAAACCAGGGCTGACTTTTCCCGCGATGTACGCCCAGCATTGTTTTTTAATCGAAACGTGACTTGGATCGCGCACTTACCGTCAAAGCCCCCACCATAGATAAATCTATATGGGTCTTTTGACATTTCTTTCGCGGTGGGGAGGTCTTGCGCAGCGAGCTGTTTGGAAGCCCAGATATCCGGCATGAACCTGGCACAGTCAGTCGGTGAAAGAAATATCACATCATGGGATTGAACGGCACGTTGGATCCGTGTGCCGCCCTTTTTGAAACTCCGCCATTGTTCAATGCGGTCAACAGTGGCATCCACAACCACGGGTGAAAGCAGATACACGTTTTTGGGGCATTCATTGTGGATCAACCGGATGCGATCCATCGCCTGTAATATCTCCATTTCCCGGATTTGCCTGAGAATCCTATCCCCCCAAGCATCGGGATGTGCAACGACCTCTAAGGGCGAAACCCCTCCTTTCAGCCGGATACCTCTAGATACTTTAGTGTACTCCCCACTTTGGAAGGCATCACCTGTAGCGGCAGCATAGGCTCGCGCGATGCGCTCTATGTCCTGACAAGCCGGTTGCTCACGGCCAATTACAAGTGCTGAAGGGCAACCCTCCCATCTGTTCTGCCCCCTTAGAGCACCAAAGTGCCCTGCTCGTTCGGTGTTGATAATGTCGAGTGACTGGAGAACACTTTTGTTTGCAAACACCGCGGCGTTAGGCTGGCGTGCAATGACTTGTTCAACCCAGGCTTTGAGTCTTTGGTTTTCTTCTAGGATCTTTGAGCTTAATCCTTGCCGAACTTGGCTCACCTCACACAGTCGACGCTTGGAAAAATTGCATCCCACAACCTGAGTAATTTTGGCGTTTCGCTCCACCGGATGGTGATGGCATTCAAGATCCGACCCAAAAGCTACACGAGACAAATCTTGATCTGCCGTTCCATCAAGGTACAGAAAGGGGACGTCGTCTCCATGCTTAAGCGACTTAACCCTAACAGCTGTCAAACTCGGCTCGAGTTTTGGGTCGCGCCAATCAGGGCCTTGTTTGAAAACGCCCACGGCTTCTTCAAGACCATTATCGATTTCGGAGCGAAGGCACTCGAGCAAAAACTGAAGCGACTGAGCTTCTTCGGTGGGCAGTCTTTGCAGCCTATTGCGCAAGCGCGCAATGTCCCGCGTGTTCCATGTTTGAGTGCCATAGCCCAGAGCCTTTCGAAGAATCACTGACACCGATTTCGAGTTAAAGGCTTCGAGTGCCGCGATAGCTTGTTCGAGGAGTATGGACGTTATGCCAGAGGCTCTGAGTGCATTCAGAGACACACTGAAAGACTGCCCAAGCGAACTTAAAAGGGCTCGTTGAACACGGGTAACGGGATGCTCATCGACAACGGGAGCAACTCCTTTCGTAGCGCCGCGTTCTTCCGAAAATGACCGGGCCTCAGGAAGAATGAAGTCACCGAGTTCTTCCAATGTGACATCTACACATTCAACGGCGAAATCTCTCGGGCGCTCATCAAAGATGACAAGGTCAGGTTTCGCTTCACCAGGCAGCGGCAAATAGCCAAATTCGTGTGGGGCAAAGATAATTAGACCGGTCTTGTCCCTCAAAGCCCGTTTGATCTCGGCCTCTTGGCGAAGATATCCGCAAGTGTCTTGATGTGGACATCGTTTGCACAGTGATGAACGAACCGACCAACCTCGAGCCGACACGTGCCGGGCTGTCTCAAATACCCGGCACATTTTTACCCCGTTTTCCATTGGGTCAGGCTGACCCCGCCCACGTAGGCCTATCACGAGGGGAGCACCAGCCGGCGCATTGACGATATAGTCGTCGAGCGCTTCTTGAACTTTTGCATGATCCGGCAAGAGCATCAGTGAAACCAGGCCATGTGTTTTGTGAAGAAAGCCTGGCGCTCCCTCTCTGCCAACGAGGAACGCTGTCTTCCCAACGCCTTGCGCCCCGGACAGAAGAACACGCGGCGCTGTTACAGGTTGAGGGCCATCTGTGAATTGCCAAGACTTGGCATGGTAAGCCAAGGCTTGTCTTCCCCAGTCTTCCAAAACCTGGGCATGCTTTGCGATGGCCTCTTCACGATGGAGGGTCGGCGCTGGATAGAAAGGTACTGTCGCGACTTTAATGTCGCTTTGGCTGAGCGGCCGCTCCAAGCCAGTTTTGAGACCGTTCTCAACTACTTCGTCCGCACGTTTGTATCCAACAGATCGCGCAGCTTCGACAAGGCTTTCTCGAGCTTCGTCGAAGGAAATGTGTCCACCTGCTACGTAGCCGCCAACGAGTTGAACTTCGTCGAAGATCCGAGGATTGGATGCCCCCTTCAGTACAATTCGTTTGCAGGCCTTGGACAACTGCTGTCGTCCAAAATTGGATGTCGACGTACATCCTTTTGAAGACTTGGTAAGAGAACCCTTGTCGTTTCTTCTATTGGACTGCCTTGGATTGGCATGCCTTTTCTTGGCTTCGATTGGAAAAGCAATGAGCGAGGCATCGACGGCATCTTTGTACCCTCTAAACACTCCTGACCTGGGGCACCCTGCGAGTGGATCAGATACGCCCTGAAAGATCGGGAAGGCCGTATAATTGGGTTGAGCAATGCCCGCGAGAGACTTGTCGCTTCCGGCATGTTCGAACAAAAATCGACGCTCGTGTGCAAACAGAGGACGGTTTGCCAGACACCAGAAGTGAAACTTGGCCAAGTCATCTTTCCCGGGGGCTGCCGCGCTAGAAGACGCTTGCCAAACTACGGATACACCTTGCAACACAGGTATTTTGCGACAAAGTGCGCTCCAGGCCCATTGCGCTAAGGCCGCCGGATCTTCCCATCCCAAATGGCCGGGACGTACGAGATCATCCACATCGAAATGTAAAAGGTAGGAGCCTCTGTCTTCCAGCGTCGCAGGCGCCCCGTCACGTGGATTGGCCAATCTTCGTATTTTCTGTTGATTGCGGTATGCCTCGGTGACTGAGCCCATCACGACCACTTTGGATGGCTCGTAAGCCAGCTCTGCGAGCAAAGCTGTCAGACCATCAAACCCTGAGATTTCGGCTTCATGAGGTTTGAAGTGTTTTGCTCGACTGCTGCGCTCCACCCCGCCTGGATGAAACACCTTCGTTTGAGGTTTATTGGTGCTGGCTTCTAAGACAGTTACTTTGAATACATTAGTTTTCGCGGCGACCTTAGTTGTTCGCTCGGCATCAATTGCCATGGGTGTTTCTCCTGGAGCACATAGCCAGGCGCGTTCAGTTTACGTAATGCGAAAATTCTCAAATTGACTGACACTGCTCGGGTCCTGCCATTGGGCTCTCATCCATTGGCCAGCGAAATTGCTGACATGCGGAGTGTCCCGACCTTTGGTTTAGCGGTGGTTTCTAAAGCCGAGAGTCAAGGCTGGCGTTCAGGTTTTGTTAACTTCACACAACACCAGGGCTTACCCGAGGATGGGAAGGGCTTGGAAAGGCAAACCTAAAACTGCCAAGTCTTGGCATGGCAATCCTCGCAAACCCAAGACAAAGAAAGCCAATCTAAGACTTGGCCTCCAAATTCTTGGTTTTCCAAAGCATCCTTAAATTTTCCGAAAGGTCGATCTGCCAATATGGAACCAGGCAAGAAAAAGGAGTCAATAAGTGCCTGTTATTTCGTTTCTTTCTCCAAAGGGTGGTTGCGGAAAGTCAACCGTCTGTGCGTTGATTTCACAAGAACTCTCTAGGCTGGACCTATCCTCAATCATCCTGGACACTGATCCAAAACGCTGGATTTCCAGTTGGGCGAACCTGAAACAGCTGAACAGCAATATCGATGTGCGCCCCATTGACCAAGAGAACCTTACGGATGCCGTCTTCAAATCCGCAGTAGAGGCGGATTTTGTACTGGTGGATGTTGAGGGTTCAAATGATGCTAGCCTGATTGACGCAGTCTTGGTTTCTGACTTTGTAGTTGTACCATGCCGGGCAAGCAGGATGGATGCGCTAGGAGCCGTACAGGTTCTCAAGCAAGTAGCTCAGAAAAGCCAGGTTCTGGGTCGGAAAATTCCGGCTGGTGTACTGCTCAACCAGACTGAACCCGGGGCAGTAGAGTTCCGGATCACAGGCGCAATTAAAGCCATTCTCGAAGAAGCCGGTGCACCGATTTTCAAAACGCAATTGGCGGCTCGACCCGTTTTTCAGGCGATGATGAGTCTGGGTGGAGACTACGTCGATCTACCGCGTGCGTTTCAAGGATCTTCGCCAAAATCAGCTTACGAAAATGCGAGGGCACTGGCTCGCGAGGTTCTACTTCGTGCCACAACACCTGGCTACGAACATGTATAAGGAAAGCCGGATGAGCACACACACAAAAGTACCGAGTATTGGCAGCATTCAGGAACACACACCAGACGACATGAGTTTCGAGCGCAAGGCACCAGTATCGCTGTCACAGCTGAAGCTGGCAGAAATGAGCCCGAGTCGACGAAGAGCAGCGCTTCGGACAAAGACGTTTACTTCGGATGTGAACCCAGCGCTTTATGCGGCATGGGACGAACTTCGCGAGGCTAAGGAGCTAACAGTTGTCCGAGCTCTAGAACTGTCGCTAATTTCTTTCCTGAACGCTAACGACAAGGAATTTGAGCTGTAGATATAATCTCAAGCGTATTCCGTTCCGAAGAAAACTGCAAAGGATCGTAACTATCCTTCCGAACCGTCGCGTTGTTTTTCCTTAGAATAAAGACATCCGTAAAGGGCGCCCGATAGGGGCGCCTTTTTACTTACATACGCACGTCTGCATTTGCATGTGTATTTGTTTGTTTGATCATTCAATCGTGTACGAGGCGCTGACCTTTTTGGCTTCCATTATAGCCAACTTATGCCCGCGACAAAGCCTGACATAGTCCGAAGATGTGCGTGTGCCCGCTTGCCACTGGACATGATGCGACCGGGGCTGATCACCTCTCGTCGCACCTGAGATCCGTCCGATCCACTCCAATCTGAAGCCCTTAAGGCCGGGTTGATACCATTGGCGCGAGTATCTGCTTCAGTTTCGCCTTTGATCATTTAACTAATTGTTTTCATGAAAACTTGGCTTTGCATTTTGTTAAATTTATGGCCGCCCGAGCACATCAAGCGCCTCGGTTGCAGTGATAAACCTGCCGTCCTCCAGCACATCCTCGAAGTTGTCGACCGCGACAAGGAAGGAACCACCACGGCGCATATCCATGGATATTCTATAAACCCAATTGACGTCCTCCTTGGTTACCACCGAAACCTCCGCTTTCAGATATTCCTCATCAAACTCATCGATGTCCCCACCAATTTTCACACAAAGATCACTGGTAAACTTGGACAGCATGTCAGCAGCTTTTTCCCTATTCATTTGGGTGTTGGCCTCCCACAAAAGCTTCTTACCTCCAATTTTTCAACGCCCCACCCAGTTGGTACATTCCGACCCCACTGCCCTTCGACTTCTTTGGATACTTCGCTGATGGCTTGTTTCGGTTCTTTCTATGAAACTTAGCCCAATCTGAGGCTTCCTTTGGGTTGAAACCAAGCCCTTTTATCTGATTTTTGCAGTTGTTTATGCTCGTTACGAGCTTTCTTGCTTCCAAAGCCTCTTTCGGAGTTAACTCTTTACCAGATTTCGCCTTTTTCAGGAGTTTCCCGAGCCGCGTTCGTCGCTCCTCATTCTTCAAAGCGATCTTCTTTGCTTCTGCGAGGTTGCTGGTAGCTTTGTTCAGCTTCGTTCGTCTGCCCATTTAAGTATCTGCCTAATTCTATCGACCATCAGCTACCCAATTTCCGTGTCCGTTCAATGCGATTGAAATCACGACGCGAAGAAATCGGAACTCATGACTATGACCGGCAGCAATATCACCAAAGCCAAGAAACCCCACTTTAGCGCGGCGCTTTCGACCTTTTGACCAAATGCCGTTCCTCGACCAAAGATGACAGCGTCGCCTAGCCACCCGAGCAGCAGAGCGTTGGCAACAAAGACTGTCGCGAACATGCCTGGTCGATCCAATGACAACTCAAGACCAGGTAGAGCAAAGTAGCAAACTGGAAAGAACGCAACGATCCAAACGTAGTATGCGATCCGTCCAATCATGTCAGGTCTCCTGCGAAAGCTTTGTGACCGTCCGGCTAAGGCGCTCTAGTTTTGTTCCGGTACGGCTTATTACGCTGCTTAGGTAGCGTAACGCCAGGGGAGATGTTCGTCGAGGCGTGTGATCTTGTGGTCTGCGAATTGGGTAAGGACCCAGGTGAGGCAAGCCTGTTGTGCGATGGCTTCGAGCTCGTTTACGGATGCGTTCAAGGGGTTACCCCCCCTTTTTCCTCGCCAAGGAAAAAAGGGGGTAAACCGGGGGTAGCCCAAGCGAGTCTTCAACGGTTCTTCCCAAGTTTCTAAATTGGCGGGTTTAGCTACCTGCTCTGAACGGAGCTCATCGGAGAACACCGGTTATCTTTTCTATATTTTATCTTTTCTATATTTTCTCTTTTCTAAAGTTTCTCTTTTCTAAAGTTTCTCAGTTCTATCTTTTTCACTTTTCTATCTTTTTGCCTTTCGAATTCATATCTGGCCTCAAGCAAGTTACTTAAAAAATATAATATAATCAATATGTTACGTTGATTTTTTGTTGACATGCAGTTTTAGACATGTCAAAAGAACTGCGTGAAAACAATCAAATGGAGATGCGCATGCTTGAGTATATTCGAACCGCCTACCATCAACTTCACGTCGCAGCAGTTATCATTCATGTTCTGCTTGTTTTCGGCGAACTGCTTCACATTCTGCCACATGCATAAGGACCCCCAAGTGACCTGTACGCACTTTGATATAGCCATGCAGGTGCAGCCTCTCCTTCGACACCGTATTATTTCAGCCTAACGGGCTTGATACGCGGTCGGCGTCGAATGAAAGGCTGCACCGGCTTCTGCTCCTCGATCATAGAAAAAGTCAAAAGAAAGTACCTTTTCCCGTTCGTATCGCGGCACATCCAACATCCGACCGCAAAGCGTTGCTGGTGGATTATTGCGATTCCAAAAAGGTGCGGCTCGCTCTCCTCGGTTCTGTTATGAAAGACCTCAAGCTTTGCTTTTTGGCTGGTTCGCACACCAGAGCGCCTTTCATGAATCTCCAAAAAAAGTGCTGCGTCGGATGGAGAAAAAATCTCTACAAATCCTGTAACAAAATTTCTTTTGCCGCAAATATCCAGCACGCCAAGCCAAGCAGAGCATTCATTGTGATTGGGTATCCCATTTGGGTACAGCTTTGCAGATCCTGTCTTTGTCATATTGCATAACCTCATTTGCTCGATGGCAAATGTATGTGCGGACGCAAGCAACAACGGCCCGTCCCGCGGTTGTTGGTAAGTTGTTTGTTGCAATGTCGTTACCAAACTTCTGGCTACGCGAACGTCCAACAACAAGTTGTGCCGCTAGCCAAATGGAGTTTACGCGATGGGAAAAGCTGCCCGGAGTTCAAAGACCCGACAAACTGAACTCATTGGAGTTAGGTTGAACTCGGATTTGAAAAGCCTGTTGGATGAACGGGCCAAGGAAAATGGTATCTCACCTACTTCACAGGCTCGCGTCCTGCTTGCACGTTCACTGGGGTTCTCAAACGAAGTGGAAACGCGGCCACCATCTCGGCGTTGCAGTCAAAAAACGATCTCACAAGATCTAAAACGCGCCGTCTGTTTTCTGGATCTTTTGCAGGACATGCGCAGGGAACTTCAATACCTCGCGCATACCCTAACGCGCACTCATAACGATCCTTCTGAAAGCCGCGCCATTGCTGCTGCTCTGGCCAACATATCTGCTTCCCTACATGGCATCCAAATCCACGTGACAGGAGGCAACACATGATCATCAAAACATTTCGTGTCCCTACCGGTCATACCAACAAGATTGCCAAATACCTTGCCGCCAAAGGCGAAAACGAGCGGGTTGATTGGCTTTGCGGTCATCCTGATGACATCCAAATCATGGGTGAGATTTCGAAGCTCTCGGGAAAAGCTTTCTCAGTAAGACACGTGGTTCTGGCACCCCAGGTCCGTTTAGATCACACTCAGCTCGCGCAAGTGATCAAGGCATATTGCCAAGAGTATCGAGTACCCAATTCCAGCGTAAGACGCCTTTGCCTGATCAAGCATATGAAACCGCGTGCTTCCATGAAGTGCACAAATGTTCACTGGCATCTTGCGATACCGGAGACAGATTCCCTTAGTTTGAGAGTACTCAATAGTTCCTTCACACGAATCCGAGACGAGAAGTTGTCCCGAATGTCCGAATTAATGCTCGGCCACCCTATTGTGCCAGGGCGTTTCACGACACAGGTTTTCGAAGTTCTACAGAAGGAGCGTCCTGACCTCGATCTCTCCGCATACAGAATTGCTTTGTCCCAGGCTCGCCCGAAGCCTGATCACTATAATTGTGCTCGGAGCACAGGTGAGGCTGAGCGACGTTTCGATCTCTGATCTCCAGCTTCATTGCATCAGCATCGCACAGATTGTGGCATAACAACTGAGACCTTTCTTAGTCTTCAGGTGCTACCAAACGTCCTTGATCATCCAGTTTTAACGCCGCGAATTTGCGTCCAGAATACCCTGGCCACTTGTCCGCATAATCTAAACAAATGATCAGAACGTTTTCGCCCCGCAGTGACTTGAGCTTGCCTTGCTGTTTACCGGGAACCCTAAATATTGCCCATGCGCCTTTCGTTTGAAGGCCGTATGTTCGGAAGTCACTTGTAAAAATCAAACCCTTGTGCTGCTGGACCAATTCACGAATGCTCTCCAGCGCTTCGCGCCGAGAGGCCGTCCAGGATCCGTCTGAGTTCACCGTCTGGAGAAGATTCTTGATTTCTCCGTGCGGTTTTGAAGAAAGCTTTTGGTCTAAAATTCGAACCATTATTCTCTCAAGTCTGATATTCGTTTGACCCAGAGAATGAGTCAAATTCGCTGCTAAACGTGAAATTCCGAGCAACTTCTTTCAAAGCTGCCAACAACGTTGAAATCCAGTTCAATAGCTGGCTAAGCGTCCCCGCTTCAGACTCCCGCAAAACTTCTTCCGTTTGTAGGATGGTATCTTTCCATGCGTTTCCAAAGATCGTTGTCCACGCGTGCGGTATGTGAATAACCAGTTTAATCATGATATCTTAATAGGTGATTGAGAAACCTCAATAACGCTGAATTCACCATCTTCATCTTTTGCAGCTGCCAAATGCTCCCCTCGATACGTCACCTCTTCGGACCACCAGGGACCACCAATGCCACCTGGTAAGTCGGCCCAAACATACCACTTTCCATCTTGGTCCTGCTCCAGTGTCCAATCGAAATGAGGCTCACCAAAAGGCCCCTCAAAAAGGCCGGCGGATTTCGCAGCCCCTTCCCTAAGGGCGGCTTTCCCAAGGCGCAGCAGATCAGCGATCCGCAGCTCGCCGGTTAGCTGAAAGGTTTCAAAGTTATAGGGGCAAGAGGCTTCCCACATAACAGTCGCCCATTCAGCGTCGGGAACATCAATAAGACGATCAGCGGATGAGATACTCTTTGTCATCAATCTTCTTGAATCAGGATAACGTTGCAGGCGCGCCTATGCTCGCGAAGCGACAGTTGCATCGGCACTAGATCAAGAATTTGACGCCATGCGTCAAACATATCAAAGTCTTTGCTCATCGATCCGCCGAACGCTTCATACGGCTGCTATTTATACTCGTGCGCGAGGCTGCTCAAGACACGATGGCGCCCCTTGTATGGCTTCGAACATTCATGTTTGTCCAATACCTCTTCGATCTCCGATTTGTAGATCTCGCGTTTCTCAACCAGAAGAGCGCTCAAATTTTCGATGACGGCTCGGTTTTTTTCGATGACGTCCTTCGCCCGAGAATTGGCCGTTTCCAAACGTTGCAAGACGTTGCGCCGAATTTGTTCATCCTGAAGGATGTTAGTAAGGTTCGTCACTTCGACTGGCCGCCACAGCAAAGGATTTGCGCCAAGTCCAAACATCTCTTCCAGGCGCGTCGCAAGAAGTGTCGCTTGCGCAAGGTCACTTTGCGCACTGCCGCCAGAGCCAGTAGAAACCGATCCAAGAAAAGCCATTTCCGCTTCGCGCCCCGCAAGAAGCATTGCCAGCTTCGCTTCAAGCTCAGCGAGCAATGGAAATGGGCTCTTTTTCTCAAAGGACACGACCCCACCTCCAGTTCGGATCTCGGCACGATCAGGCACGCCAAGCCCGAGAAGGCTCCCGGCAACAATGTGACCCGCTTCATGATAAGCAGCCCGCAGCAGATCCGATTGCGAACTCTCAGGTACAATATTCTCCGCGGCAGTCCACAGATGAGCATCTTCCAACGTGGCTCCTTTGTATCTCGCCAAACTGCGGGCTTGTCGCACAATCGCCGCCGCATCCGCGCCTGTGCAGCCAATAAGATGTGCAGCCACGTCCTTAATCGTGCGCAGCGTAATTTCATCACCGCAATGATCTAAAAGAATGTCGACAAGTGCGTCTTTTCCGGGCTGTGACATCTCAATTTTCAGATCAAAACGCCCCGAGCGCACCAACGCGGCATCCAGTTTTTCTGGATGGTTACACGCCCCAACAACCAAGACACCCTGACGCTGATTGGCTTTGTCCATTGCCTCAAGGAGGGCATTGAGGGCCGATCTGGTATAGTTTGCATTCTCACCGCTTGCGGTTGCACGATCCTCAAAAGAATCGATTTCATCGATGAACAGTACCGTTGGCGACCTTCTGCACGCTTCATCGAAGGATTTGTTCATTGCCGCCAGAAAATCGCCCAGGTGGCCATGTTGCTGCCAGTCGGCGTAGCTCGTCGCAATGAAATGCGCACCGATCTGACTGGCAAGCCTCGAAGCGGCAAAAGTCTTACCTGTGCCCGGGGCACCAAACATGAGAATACCTCTGGGAATTTCCGACCAATCCAATTGACCGCCTCTCCATGTTTGAATGTCGGCAGACAGTTGCTTCAGAACCGCTTTGGTCGAACCCAGGCCCTTTACTGCGTCAAGCGCTGACTCATCGGCCGCAATCGAGTTGTCATCGGCAAATCGAACAAGCGCTTCCACCATCTTCTTGGTGTCCGACTGTCTCACTGCGGTGGTCAGCTGTTCCAGCGTCAAACACTGCAACGCCTGTGCTTGAGGCAGTTGCCCCAGGATCGGTTGGAATTCCGGGTTACAGCATGGACGGTGCAGTACTTGATGGAGTTTTAGAACGATTTGCTGAGAGACATCCGCTAGCCGCACAACTTGTGTTGCCGCCTGTCGGATTGTTTCAGGAATTTCCTCCAAACACTCGACAATGCACAGGAGCGGCAGTGGCTCCGCCATGCGATCAGACAAGTTTTTCTCAAACTCATCTTTCCCTTTGGCCCGGCGCGATGAATAGGTCCTGGAAGTCCGAGTAATAAGGCTGATCTTTGGAAGGTGCTTCTGAGAGTTCTTTGCTGCTGGCATGAGGCCGCGTTCAAAAGCGTCCTCGACATGCTCAACCCATGCCGGATCACCGGTTTCAACGACGGTGAACCCATATGGGGCATACAAGCTTTCGATGACGGTCTTTTGGTCCTCGGGGAAGCTTGCAAACAGCCGGATCAAAGCTGCCGCAGAGTGGATATCGAGTTTTGGTGAGCAAGCGAACCACTTCGTCCCCACACCCGCTTTTCCCTCATCTGCGCCCCAAGCATTTTCTTGAAAATCGGCAGAGCATAGTTCACGCAGCGCGTCATCGAACCAGGTGTTGAGTTGTCTTAGAAAACTGGAAGAAGTCTTAGATCCTCGTGGCATCGAGCACCCCTTTTGTCGGATTCAATCTGAAGCAGCTTGGAACGGTCGAACTACGACCAGGGACTATCCAAGCGATATCAGCCGCACGCTGGGGCGACTGAACAGTTCAGGTTGTTTCACAACAAAAGTCATCAATATTTCCAATTTGGGATCAGCAATTTAGCGCTGTTTGGCTACGAGTACAAGACCCGACTAACTACCTTCGTCAGGGTTCAAGAATCCGGATTTTTGTCCATAATTTTGTCTCATTATTTAGATACCCAGACATGGTGCCAGAACAAGGTTAACTTGGGATTAACGTTTTCAGCAGAGTTTGTCGTTGAGCGTTGACAGAGGCGATAGGGCTCAAGCCTTTTGGGGTACTTCGCCGGGGCCATGCATAGTCAAAAATCTAATTTGAGATATACTTTTTATATAAAAATTATATAACTTGTTGCACTCGGGTTTTCCCTGGGTAGTATCACCTTGAGATTGAAAGGTTGAATTCCTATGCCTACGACCATGGTCATTTTCACAAGCAAGAAGCCAGCAGACGTCGCGAACTTGGGCGGGACTGGGTGGTGGAAAGTTGACCCCGTAAAGGCACGGGGCGCGACCCATGTTGTCCTTACTCACAACGCCTTCGACAAGAGGCGACCTGGGGATCCAGAGCATCACGGTGAATCGTTCATGGTAGCGACGATAAAAGATGTCTTGCAGGATGAGGACGGTCGTTGGCTTATTCAGTTTGATCAGTATGCAATGACAAGTGCAGGGCTGAAGTGGCCCGGCTATAGAAACCCTGTCAACTATACGGACACTGAGATAGTTCTCGATCAGCTTGAGATCGGCGATTGGCAAAAAGTGCAAGAGGTCTCATTTAAGGACGCGCAGGCAATAAGGCGGCGTGACGATGCCTCCGCGACGCGCATGCAAGCGAGGCAGGCTGCAACATCAGGCACCGGCGAGCTGACATTTGGCGAGATCATCGAACTGTACCGTGAACGCATTGCAGTTGATCTCGGTGTCGAGCCAACGGCCGTAAAAATCACGATAGAGACCTCAAAATGAGCACCGCGCTTGGCACGAAATCACAAAACTATGTCAGCAAAAGATTATCCGTGAGCGGACTTTATGCATACATGAAGGCTGGCTTTGCATGATCATCTGCGAACGGGTTGATCATAGTCGTTCAATCTACTTTAACGCACCAAGGCCGCCACTTAACTACCGCCAGGATTGCTTGGCGAAACTGAAGATACCTGGAGGACTCCAACAAGTGTTCCGAAGAAGACTACTTAGATTTTTGCAGGGTAGACTTGCGCCGCACGTACAGCCTGGAACCTTGTCGATTGTCACAGAGTAAGCCGCTACGCCCTACTCAACGCACCAAACACACCGAAGCTCGCTGGTGAGCGTTTAAGCCAAGCCAAAAAGCAAGACTATTTTCGGAGCCCGAAATGAATCCCATCCCACAACCCGGTTCGGTCGTCAAAGTACGCTCAGCCATCTGGAAAGTATTGGGTCTTACGCAACTGAAAGGCGGCGACAGCGAAGTCCACTGTCGTGGGGTGTCCGGACTTGTCAGGGACAAAGAAGCTCGCTTTATCTGGCGGGTTGAAACAGGATCTCAAGTTCTAGATCCGGCCGAGGTCAGGCTCGAACATGATAGCTCACCGGGGCTCATGGACACAAAACTCTTCCTCGAAGCGGCCTTTAGACAAACCGCAACAACGACAAGGCAACCTTTGACCTTTGGACAAGCCGCCATCGATGACCTCAGTTTCCAGCATTTACCTGTTGAAAGGGCTCTTTCTCAGGACCGCGTCCGGTTGCTTATTGCTGACGATGTTGGCCTTGGGAAAACACTTGAAGCTGGACTTATCACCTCGGAGCTAGCACTCCGAGGGCGGGCCAACAGGATTCTTGTTGTAACTACACGCGCGATGCTAACGCAGTTTCAGAAGGAATTCTGGACACGATTTTCCATCCCGCTTTCAAGGCTGGATAGCGCCGCAATTCGCCGAATGCGGAACAAAATACCGGCGCATTACAACGTTTTCGACCAATTTGATCGCTCTATTGTATCCATCGATACTTTGAAGCGAGATGCGCAAATCCGGGCCGCAATCGATGCATCCTATTGGGACCTGATTATTATCGACGAAGCCCATAATGCGGCCCGCCGCAAAAACACAGCTGGCACCAACTCTCAACGGGCTGAGCTTGCGAAACTGCTTTCGCGACGAACAGACTCACTACTCTTGCTAACAGCAACACCGCATGATGGATCACACGAAAGCTTTGCAAGCTTGATCGAAATGCTTGATCCAACTCGCGTGCCCGATCCTACTAAGCTCAAGCGCGAAGACATCGAAGATTTGGTCGTTAGGCGCTTTCGATCATCACCCGAGGTCATAGAAGATCTGGGAGAAATCGTGCCGCAGAGAAAACTGATCAGAAGAGATTTCCCTCTCAGCCCCGAAGAAGAGGCTGCATATCAATTGATTGCGGATCTTCATCTGGATCTTGACGAAGAAAACAAACGCGGTCGCGCAATTGATCTCTTTCGAACAACCTTGGCTAAGGCCATTTTTTCTAGCCCTGCCGCCTGTCTGGAGACACTGAACAATCGCATTCGGGGTATCGAGAAAGGAACGTCTCGCGGCACCGAAGAGGATCAAGAACGCCTGCAAGCGCTTGCCGATCAGGTTGAGAAAATTGGTGTTAGCGAATTCAGCAAGTATCAGGATTTGCTGGAGGCTTTGAAGGCGGCAAAATGGACTGGAAGCAAGAAGCGCGACCGCCTTGTTGTTTTCTCAGAGCGCATCGCCACTGTGTCCTGGCTTGCCGAACGGATGCGAGAGGATCTAGGGCTCAAAGAAGATCAGATTGCTCGAATTGACGGCGGTAGCGTTGAAGCCGACATCAAAACCCAGAAGGTCATTGAGGATTTTGGGCAAGAAAACTCATCTATCCGGGTTTTGATTGCATCCGATATGGCCTCCGAAGGCCTTAACCTCCACTTCCAATGTCACCGGCTTATCCATTTTGATCTGCCTTGGTCTCTACTGCGGTTTCAGCAACGCAACGGTCGGATCGACCGTTACGGGCAAGATCGTGCACCGCAGATCACATATTTTGTCGGCGAAAGCAGCCACCCAAAAGTTCGCCAGATGTGGGTTTTGGACAAGCTCGTTGAAAGAGATGAGAAAGCCCAGGAGGGTGTAGGCGACCCTGCTGTTTTCCTTGGCCAAGGGGATGCCGAAGGTGAGGAGGTTATCGTCGCAGAGGCTGTCGCGTCAGGGGTCGGCGAAGACGCCTTTGCTCGAGATATGGATGAGCGTGCTTCGCAAGCAAAGGCTCTTGATGATGCATTTGACGCGATCTTTGGGGACTATGCCGACAACGTGGAAGAACAAACGAGTGCCGCCTCAACTACAGAGGCGAAGCCTCCGAGATTGTTTGAAGACACGTTCTCTTATACAGGCAGCATGTTGGAACGGCTCGGTCGACCTGAAGAGCGGGTTTTTAACACACCCCCAAGCATCTCTGAGGCCCAACGCATCATAAAGTTCCAGATACCAGACGATATGAAAGCGCGTGACGGCTTCGGTTATGCAAGTGCTGGGGCGGTTGATGGGCGATACATGCCGGAAGAGGCAGTGGACCGCTCTGGTAAGATCGAACTGACAGATCAGGCGGATACAATTACTAGGGCCATTGATGAAGCTAAAATGAGAGAGCGGTCCTGGCCAGACGTCCAGTATCTTTGGGACGGCCACCCAATTCTGGAATGGTTTGCCGACCGCTCAAATACGTTCTTTCCTCAACACTCGGCGCCGATTGCCTCGCTAAAGGGCCGACTTGCTGATGGTGAAATAGCTTTCGTCATGCACGGAGCCGTACCCAATTCGCTGGGCGCACCTGTCGTCGACCGGTGGGCCGTTGTTGTTCGGAGCGCGGATGGCGAATTTTGGATTGAAGAGATAGCGGAATTTCTCAGCCGCACCCAACTTAATGGGAGCACACCAAGTCAGCCAATTTCGCGCCAAGAAGACGCACAAAACGCACTGCGCTCGGCCGTTGATTGCTTCCAAACGCATCTACGTCAACTTCGAAACCAAAAGGCACAAGACATTGAAGCTGAAATGAATACTGTTTTGGCACGCTTGTCAGACTTGGAAAATCGCCACAAAGCCCAGTTGGACTTTGATTTAGGGGAAGTCACGTTCAATGAAGGCGCTTTGACTACGGCACAAAAGCGCGCACTGACTCTGCGGCAAAACAAAGAGAAGAGAATAAATCGTCTTTTTGAGGACTGGACCGAGTGGTTCGAAAGAACGCGCAAAGTTATTGATGACCCAAATCCGCATGTCGACGTCAAAGCAGTGTTCGTAGGGTAAGCTTATGGAACTCATTGGAATTGAGAATGAAGCAGAGTTTTTTCCTTCCGGGACCCTGTCAGACGTTCTGAAAGAAGAATTGGCCGATATCACCGCCCGTTGGTCTGGGTTAGATAAAAAAAGGCACCCCATCGACCGTTTGCAGGGTGTTTCTGGCAAGACGTTGGATGCTTACCGACAAATTCGGGCATCCAGTGAAGCGCCGAAGAGACTTGGGCTCACCCAAGAAGCTCGCTTCAAGGTTTTAGAAGCACTCGGCTATGAGTGGAAACGGGAAGCGATGCCCGCGGGTTTGGATGGCCAAACACTGATACCGCTTCTGGGCAAAGTCTCAAATGCAGATGGTAAAGATGCGCTTTGGATAATCGAAGCCCCGGTTCCGAGTAACGAAGACGAAGCGTCCGACCCACTGGATGCGAAGTTTTCCAAAGATCAGTTTGCAGAAGAGGACCGGGACGCGGCTCTATTGGACCAGACAATCGGCGAGTTTTTAGCCAAAGGCGTGTTTGAATTACCGGATGGACCTAGAAATGTATTGATTGTTGGTCTTTCCCAACTTGTCCTTGTAGATAAACGCAAATGGCCTGCGCGGTCGGTACTACGCTTCAATTTGCAAGAGATCTTTGCACGATCCGAACGTGACACGCTGGTTTTGACGGCTTGCCTGATTGCAAGAGAGGCTCGGGTGCCTGAGCAAGGCGTGCCGATTTCCGATAGGCTTGAAGAAGAGGCTCAGCGAAACGCCAATGCGGTGACATCATCGCTTAAGAAAACAGTGCGAGATGCTATTGAGCTGCTGGGGCAAGAAGTTCTCGAAGTCACCGAAGGCAAGTTTCCGTCGAATTATCCTATAAAATCCAAACGCGGTGTCTGGATCGAAGGACCGGATCTGTCTCGAGAATGTTTGCGATACATGTATCGCTTGCTGTTCATGTTCTATGCCGAAGCCAACCCGCGGCTCAGCTTGCTTGATTTAAAAAACCCGATTTACAACTCTGGATACTCTCTGGAAGGCCTGCGCGATTTGGAATCCGTTCCGCTTAGAACCACCGCGGATCGAACCGGGACGTTCCTTTGGGAAAGCGTGCAAACGACTTTAAGCTTGCTCTACACTGGCCTTGATCTGGTAGATGACGCCAAGTGTACGGGGCTCCGCCTACCTGCGGTGAAAGTGTCCCTGCTTGATCCGCGGAGCACGCCGCTCCTGAACAGCCTTAGTCTCCGCAATGAGGCTATTCAGAAGGTCATTCGGCTTCTGTCCCTGCGTTCCACCAACAAAAGTACGGGACGCATTTCCTATGCCAAACTCGGTATCGGACAGTTAGGTGCCGTCTATGAAACACTGATTTCCTTTACTGGGGTTGTCGCCAAGAATGATCTGATTGAACTCCTCCCAAACAAAAGCAAAAAGTCCGTTGCCGATCCAGACGTTCCAGTAAACCGCGTAGATGACGTCGATCCGCTTGCACCCAGTTGGTTTGTCGAGCGCCGTCGTCTTCTGAACGGTGAGTTCACCTCTGAAGAGGTGGTGTTCAAAGGCAGCGAAGCACTCATCTATCCGAAGGGGACATTCATCTATCGCCTCGCGGGTCGGGATCGAGAAAAATCCGCGTCTTACTATACGCCAGAACCGCTTGCCCGTTTGCTGGTTAAACACGCTCTCATGGAGCGCTGCAAAGACCTCACAGCAGATGAACTGCTGAAGCTGAAGATCCTCGAGCCCGCGATGGGGTCGGCGGCCTTCCTGGTCGAGACCACTAACCAACTGGCGGACCTCTATCTGGACCGCAAACAACAGGAGTTGGGCAAAACCATTCCGCAAGACCAAATCGTCGTCGAGAAGCAAAAGGTCCGCAGTTTCATCGCCGACCGAAATTGCTTCGGTGTCGACTTGAACCCTATTGCGGTTGAACTCGGCGCGATCTCGCTTTGGCTTAACGGGCTGCACAACAGCGCGTTTTCGCCTTGGTTCGGAGACCAGTTGCACGCCGGGAACTCGTTGCTGGGCGCACGCAGAGCGTCCTATGATCCGCGTTTAACGACAGCGTCTCGGGCAGCAGACCTCTGGCTCAATGCCAAACCACAGGAGATTGGCTGGCGGAACAAGCTGCCAGATGGTCAGATTTGGCAATGGCTGCTGCCGGCCAAAGACATGGCGAAGTTTGAAACCGACGCTTCGATCCGCCCTTTTGCAGGTGAGGCCCAAGCCAAAATCCGCACTTGGCGCCAAGGAGGTTTCTTCAAAAAGCTTGAAAAGCACGAAGTCCAATTGGTCCAGAAACTCAGCAAAGTGGCTGAAGCTTTGTTCGAGCAAGTCGCCGATGATCTGGAAAAGACTCGTATTTCTTCCAACGACGAGATTACCATTTGGCCCGGTCGTGAAATGGCTGGCAACAAGCGGATGGATTTCCATGCCAAGGCAAAGCTGACCGCGCATTTGGTCGGCGATGATCATGCCACGAATACCCTACCTTACAAGCGGCTCAAAACGGCGATGGACGCATGGTGCGCACTGTGGCTTTGGCCGTTGGATCAGGCGGACAAACTGCCATCGCGGCTCGAGTTTCTGAACGGTATGGCAATGATCCTTGAAGGCGGGTTTTCTGCGGACGGATCGCTTGAAGCGCCAAGCATGTCAGAGTTCTCGGACCCGGAACTGGATTTCTTTGAGCAGCTTGAACCGGATGCCCCCGCGCGTGATCTGTTCAAAGCGGCGGACAAGACCCAAGACCTGCTATTCCGCGAAACCAATGTCGAGGCGTTGATCGAAACCTTCGATTGGCTTGGCGTAGCGACCGAAGTGGCAGAGCGGGAACGCTTTGTGCATTTTGATTTGATATTTGCCGACGTGATGCGCGCCCGTGGTGGGTTTGACGTGATTGTCGGGAACCCGCCTTGGGCAAAGCCTTCATGGAACGAAGGGTTGGTGCTGGCGGATATTGACCCCTATCATCGTGGACTTTCGGCTACTGAAGCAAAGAATGTGCTTGGAGAAGCACTTGAAAAGGCAAAGGGAGTTGCGCGGTTCTCACAAGAATATGTTTCCACCAAGGGCGCAATGGCGATCACAGCCTCGGAAGTAATGCAGCCTTTTGCCGGCGGTGGGTCGAACAATCTCTATCGGTGCTTTGTTGATCTCTCTTTCCGGTTGACCGCGCCTCAGGGCTATGCCGCGCTTATCCACCAAGATGGGCATCTTGGGGATCCCAATTCTGGGGAGTTCCGGTCGCATTGGTATGCGAGAACAGTTAGCCACTTCGAATTTATTAACAGAATGAAATCACGCAATTTTGCAGAAGTTGACCACAACGTTCGATTTAGTTTGAACATCTATCGCGGCGAACCAACTTTCGACGGGTTTGATAAGTTCACATATGCGTTTGCAGCTTCTCAAGTGGAAGACTCTTATGCTGATCAAGACGGGTTGGGTGACCTCCCAGGTATCAAGAACGCCGAGGGAAACTGGGATACACGCGGTCACCGTGACCGGATCATGCGGATTGATCGTGATGCGCTGTCTGTCATTCATGCGCTCTCAGAAGAGGCAGATGTTCCCGTCGAACAAGCTCGGTTTATTCAACCGTTTTCGGCCCGCACGCTAGATGTGTTTAAGCAAATGGCAAAGTTCCCGAAGCTGGACGCCGCCATTCCAAAGAAGAAGATGCTAGGTGGTGAAGAGGTGCCGCTGTGGCAGATGTCAGCGCATTGGCACGAAACCGGAGCGCAAAAGGATGGTACAATCAAACGCGCGACCGAATTTCGAACTGCGGAAGCATCTGTGCTGCAAGGGCCGCTCTTTCACGTTGGTAACCCACTAAATAAAACACCCCGTACCGTCAGCCGAACCAATGCCGATTACGATGTGATCGACCTGACCTCTGCGCCGGATGACTATTTGCCGCGCACGAATTATGGGCCCGCGGTGGAGATGTCGGAGTATCGACGCCGCATGACTCGGTGTCGATGGGACCCCAGCAAAAGCCACGCAGATTTTTATCGGGTCGCCTACAGGCGGATGATTGCGCTCAACGGTGAACGGAGTTTGATATCAGCTCTTCTCCCGCCAGGTGTTGGCCACGTGAACACTGTGGAAAGTGTGGGGTTTTTCGATGAAAAAAACACGCTGGAGCTGCTGTCTTTCTCAGTTTCGCTGATTGGCGACTTTATGATCAAGGCCGCGGGCCGCGGCGATTTGTTTGAATCTACAGTCTCGGGATTTCCATGGGTGGATGTAGGTCCAACGGCCCATCATCGCGCACTCCGCCTCAATTGTCTGACGTCTGCGTACGCTGAACTCTGGAACCGAAACGCGCCTACGTTAAAACCAATGCCTTGGTCCACTGAAGACCCACGTCTTGTCCTTGAAGGCCCATTTGAAGGTTCGGCAACTTGGGAACGTAGCGCAGGTCTACGCACCGAATTCGCCCGTCGTTTGGCTCTTGTTGAAATTGACGTGCTGGTAGCACAAGCACTTGGCCTAACTCTTGAACAGCTGATCGAGATCTACGGCATCTATTTCCCTATTTTGCAAGAAAACGAAGAAGGCACTTGGTACGATCAACAGGGACGCATTGTCTGGACCTGCTCCAAAGGTCTGCCCGGTGTAGGCCATCTGGTGCAAGACAATCGCGGTAGCTGGAAAAGCCCTGGCCGCGCGGCGTGGGAGGCAATTTTGGCCTCAGAGCCCGATGAGTTGGTCAGTCAAGCGATTGACGACACCCAACCCGGCGGTCCTCGTGAGGTCACCCGCCGCTTTGTCGGCCCCTTCACCCGTTGCGACCGGATCGAAGATTATAAACGCGCCTGGGCACATTTCGAAGCGCTGAAGGCGCAAGGGGGCAACTGATATGAACCCGATCCTGCTCAACCGGCACGTGCAACAAAGCTTGCACGAACTGGTGCATTCCACGCTCAACACCTCCAGCAAGTCGTTCGAGGGGATCGTGGATCGGTTTCTCGACACGCCGGGCAATTTCATCAAGGGCCCGTGGATTTCGGTCGATATGCCTTTCCGTCAGATTGGCGGGGCCGCGGATGGGAAGTGGGATCAACCCTTTCCCGGGGTGCCGCTGAAATTTCCACCCTATCAGCACCAGATGGACGCCTTTGCGCGACTGAGCGGCGACAGGATGCGCTCGACGCTTGTGGCGACTGGCACGGGGTCTGGTAAGACGGAAAGCTACCTCTGGCCGATTTTGGAGCATTGCCGGCAGAACAAGGGCGAGCCTGGGATCAAGGCGATCCTGATCTACCCGATGAACGCTTTGGCAAGTGACCAGGCGCGGCGGATCGCGGCGGCGATCAACGATTTACCGGGATTGAATGGCGTTAGAGCAGGCATCTACGCCGATGCCGAACCAAAAAACCCTACGATGGATGTGACGCCGGACAGTGTAATCACCCATCGCGATACCATGCGAAAGAACCCGCCAGATATCCTGCTGACCAACTACAAAATGTTGGACTACTTGCTGCTGCGAGGGCGGGATAAACCGCTGTGGGATCAGAATGCGCCGGAAACTTTGAAGTTTCTTGTCGTAGACGAGATGCACACTTTCGACGGCGCACAAGGGGCCGACCTAGCGTTGTTGATACGGCGCCTGAAGAACCGCCTGAATACTCCGGACGGGCATCTGACTTGCGTTGGCTCATCCGCCACATTGGGCTCGGGCGAAGGAGCTAAAAAAGAGCTGCGCGAGTACGCGCAAACGATTTTTGGGGAGACGTTTGATGAAGATGCCGTAGTTACGGAAACGCGGCAGTCTGCTTCGGAAGTTTTTGATCACCCTGAATACACAGATCGACCTGATCCAGCTGATGTAAGGGCGGCGTTAACTTCTGCCGAAGATATGAGCCAGGCTGATGCGGCGAAACACCTGGCTCTGTGCCTCTTTCCAGACGTTTCTGATCCTGAATTGGAGGCGCTTTATTCTGGAGACCCATCATCGCCTGAATGGCGCTTATTACTGGGCAATCTGTTAAAGGAGCAACAGCTCGCACAACGTACGTTGATGATCATTGCTGAGCACACGGGGCCTGCATCGCTGGAAGATGTGGCCAACGGGTTGTCATCAGTCAAAGCTCTGAGAGGCTGGTCCGAAGGCGATTACCATGCTTTGGCAGAAATGATTGTTGCCTTGGTGGCATGGGCAAGATCAGAAGGCGGGAGACCCCTATTCAACGTTCGGCTCCAGGTTTGGATTCGTGAAATGGCGCGGATGGTTGCGAACCTGCCAAGGTTGCAAGCAGGGTTGAAGAAATCTCCAATTGATCTGATCCATGCCATCGACCTTGATTTGCAAGCTTTGCGCGGGACGCTGCCCGTCGTGAATTGCAACAGATGTGGAACAAGCGCGCATCTGGGACGTCAAAATGCAAACTCTACGTCGTGCTGGGCGCCTCTGGAGCAACTTTATGAAGAGTTCTTTTCCTACGACGATGGCGGTCGGTTGCGGCTCTTTTTTCATGAAGACCTAGATCGCAATCTTACTGCCACATCAACTGGTAACCGGATTGTTCCTGGTATGCTGGATTCTGAAAGCATGGAGTTTAGCCCCTCGAACCATGATGATTTAGAGGTTGGGCCAGCCTCGCCCGTTTGGATGTATGATCCAACAGATGACAGTGGGCGAATGGATGCGACATGCCCCGCCTGTGGCCAATCTCGTGGCCTACTGCTTTTTGGCATGCGGGCGGCACGGCTCACGACTGGCATTACTGGAACTATGTACTCCTCCGAGCAGAACGAGGAGAGTGCGGAGGCCAAGCCCCGATTTCTGGTCTTTTCAGACTCTGTTCAGGATGCGGCTCATCGCGCCTCTGTTGCAGAAACTCGCAATACGCTTTCTGTCTACCAAAAGTCATTGTTCCAGGCTTTGACCAAGGCCTCTGAGGGAAAACTGTCTCTGGATGACGTTATCCAGACTGTTCCACAGGAACACATGGCAAATCTCGGCGGAGACAAATTTACCGCCACGTTCATTCCCAAAGAACAAACCTGGCGCCACCCTTATGTGGATCTTGTTGAACACGGTGTATCCATCAACGACCCGGTGTTTCTGGATCATATGGCTATGAGGTTGGGCTGGGAGTATTTCGTTGATCTGAGTTACAGATCCCACTTCAACCACACATTGGAACTCAACGGCGCAGCAGCAGCGGATGTGCCAGCGGAACAGTTGCGAGACAGTGCTGACAAACTCGCTCGGCAGCTCAAAAATGCGTTCAGCGGCGCCCCTGATATTCCAGCCACGGAAATGATGCGGTTTCTAATGGGCCTTTTGCAACGTATGCGACGACAAGGATCTGTTGCCCACCCGTATGTTGAACTCGCAGCTGAAGCATCTAGCGGTTCCTTTGGGATGAACTGGTTTAGTGCAAGCAGCAGGCTTGGCCTTCGGCGCACAGGCACTCTTCCGATACCTAGCGCGGTTCGAGGCGCGGCACCAATTCCGATCACCTTGGGAAAAGCGTTGACAGGTGTTGAGAAAATCACTCGAAAGCATATCACGAACTGGTATCGGGACTGGCTATTTCGTTGCTTGTCGGAGGTAGATATTCGCATCGCAACAGACCCCGATGAGGTGTACAAACTCGCGCTTGACCGCCTGTGGTCTGACGGTCTCATCAAGAGGGTCGATGGTGCGGATGGTTCTAGGCATGTTTGGCTTGTTGATCCTAAGAACATCGCGGTGGCCTTGGCAACTTCTTCATTGACCTGTGATACTTGTGGCCGTCGCGAGTTAACGCTTTCAGAAAATCAGGAGCTTCTTGTCGGCTCGAACTGCCCCAAAATTGGTTGCAAGGGGCACCTCTATGCAGCCAACACACCGGATCGTCCTGCATTGAGGCGTTCATTGCATTCTGATCGAAATCACCGCGTCGTTGCCCGTGAGCATACCGGTCTCTTGGATGCGGACCAGAGGCATCTGGTCGAAACAGGCTATATCAATGAAGAGACGGCTTGGGCTCCAAATTTGATTTCTGCGACGCCTACCCTCGAAATGGGTATCGACATTGGGGATTTGTCCACTCTGCTGCTCGGTTCCGTGCCGCCTGAGGAAGCCAACTACGTACAACGCATGGGACGAAGTGGGCGAAGGGACGGCAACGCCCTGAACCTGGTTATGGCAAATGCAAGGCCCCATGACATTCAGTTCTGGGAAGACCCTACGCCCATGCTGGCAGGACAGGTCAGCCCGCCAGGAGTGTTTCTTGCGGCCGAGGAAGTGCTTCTTAGACAGGTGACGGCATTCACACTTGATGTCTATGTCCTCACGGTCGGCGGCACTGACGACTACGGCAAAGTGCGAGACGTCCTCAAATCCAGAAAAGGCGGAATGACAACCGGGTTTCCGATTGAATGGCTCGAGATGGTCAAAGCCAATGGAGCGGATCTCGCAGAGCGGTTCATCATGCGTCTGCCAGAAGACGTGCAAGCCAGAACTGATTTGTGCGACCGCGTTAAACATTTCCTGACAGCATCAGATGACCGTTCTCTTCCGTGGCGCATCATGTCTGTTTTTGACGGTGCCGAAGAGGAGCGCACCCGATTGGCCGAAAAACGAGACGAGGCGACCCAGGAACTTGCAAGACTGAAAAGGCGTGAAGCGGAGCTTACCAAAGAGGAGTTTGAACAGCGGAAAAGTGACATTGAGCGGGATCGAAGAGAGATCAACGCAATGATCCGCCAAGGAATCGAAGACGTTCAAGTGATCAAATACCTTACAGACAAAGGCGTTTTACCCAATTATGCATTCCCTGAAGAAGGTGTGAAACTCACATCGATATTGTTCCGTCAGGATAAGAATTCCGGGCAACCTGATGAGCCTCATCAACTCGAATACTCGCGCCCGGCCAGTTCAGCTCTGTCCGAGTTTGCGCCGGGTCAGTATTTTTATGCCAATGGCCGACAGGTTCGGATAGAGCGCATCGAGATCGGTAAGGAGGACTTGTCAGTTTGGACGTTCTGCCAATCCTGCTCATACGTTGCTCCGCGCCTTGAATCGGGAGGTGCAACAGCAAACTGCCCTAAATGCGGAGACAATATGTGGATCGACAGTGGATCCGAGCACAATGTTGTTAAACTGAAATCCGTTATTGCCGCGAGCAGCGAGGAAAAAGCCGCTATCCGGGACGGGGACCAGCGGGATCAGCAGCTCTTTGACCGGGAGTTGACACCTTTCCACGCGGAAGCCGACATATTGTCCTCCTGGTTCACAGACAAGGATGCCGGTGCACCTTTTGGGTTCGAATTCATACCAGATTGTACCTTCCGAGACTTCAATTATGGATCGAAGTCTTCTGCTCCGATTGGACCAACCATTGCTGGGTCAAAGCGTGAATCCCTACCGTTTCGGATTTGCAAACACTGTGGGACCATACAAAAACCGCCTCGCCAAGACGATGATCCCGGTGTGCATCCTCCCAGCTGCAAAGCTTTGCGAGACGGCATCGAACGCCCAGAATGGGAAACCGAGGTATTCCTGATGAGAAGCTTCGAGACCGAAGCGATGCGCATTATCATTCCAGTGGCCGGGGACGCTGATCACAATGACCTCAAGAGCTTTGTTGCAGCCATTAATCTTGGCATGCGGCGCCATTTTGCGGGCAAGGTGGATCACATCCGGTCGACGGTCTATGAAGCCCGGCTTGATAGCCAGGTTTCGGTTCGAAGTTTGTATCTTTATGACGCAGTTCCCGGGGGCTCCGGTTATCTTCGACAAATAGCTGAGCATCCCGACACCATGAAATCGATTGTTGTAAACGCAATCGAAGCTTTGAGGGAATGCCGTTGCAATCACGATGTGCCGGAGAAAGATGGGTGTTTCCGTTGTGTGAAACCCTATCGAAGTCAGTTTGGACGGGGCGAACCTAGTCGGGATCGCGCCCGGGCACTTATGGAGAGCACGCTAGGTAAATGGAATAGCCTGACCCAAACAGCGAGAAACATCGACGAATCCATCATGGGTGCATTGGTCGACAGCAAGTTGGAGGCACGCTTTCTCAACGCGCTTATGAAGGTCTACGGTGAATCCGCTTTGAAGCCTCAAGTTTTAGAAGGAGGGAGTCGAGGATATATTCTTCGGGCAGGAACTGCGGGTGACGCCAAACTTTGGACAATTGAACCTCAGGTTCAATTGGAGACCCGTTTTAAGGGGGTTCCCAAAAAGCGCGTCGATTTCCTGATGACTCCGGTAACAGATGCGGCCCGTCCGCCTGTTGTCATCGAAATGGACGGCTATGAGTATCACGCCGACACAATTGAACAGGATCTCTTGGACCGCATTGAGATGGTCCGTTCGGATGAGGTCAGGGTCTGGACACTTGGCTGGAAAGATCTCGATGAAACGGCAGATTTTCCGGTAAACCCCTTCGCAGAAAAAACCTATACTGCCCGCCAGGCCGGAACGCTGGGAAAGGTTCTCGCAATTCCTGGTTTTGATAGGCACAAAGAGCCCATCAAAGACTTGCAGTCCCTTTCCAGTTTTGAGGGGCTCGTGAACTTCATAAACTGTGGTGACGAAACTGATTTAAGCGCTTGGTCAGTACTCATGCGCTGCTTTGTGAAGTCGGAAAATCGCGTTTTTGATGATCTTCCAAATGTTGCCCAACTAAGCGACGCAAGCAGGGTTTTTCTGCAAGATGCGACCGCTGCCTCTCACTTTGGCAATCGGCAACTCGAATTGTTTGTGTCATGTAATGACCGGCCGCACCCAGAATGGAGCAACGAGTTTGGTGATCTGCGCTGCGTGTTGAAAGCCCATCTTCCAATCTCTTCCGGTTCAACCACTTCCAAACAAGTTTTGGAAGACATCTGGAGAGGGCTGTGGAGGGCTGTGAACCTCCTACAGTCTGTACCAGGCTTGCACGTCGACATTGCAGGTCTCGACACGCTTCTGCCGCCGAGTCTGACAACCGGCCCGGACTCTGGAGAGTCTGAAGATGAGGCATGGCTTGAAGCGCGCACCTTGTGTGATGAAGTCTTCCATCCTTTGATAGACGCGCTTATCGCGGCTGGAGTGACAGGCCCGGATAAGATCGGCGACGATCTCATGGTGTCTGGCCGGGTCGTCGGTGCAATGGAGTTCGGCTGGTCCAAGTATAACTTCTGCGTGTCAGAAGAAGCTCACGACAATACAGGGTGGACACTTCTGACCTTTATTCCAGAAAAAAGTCACGTAAGCGAAACCATCGCCGAAGTCCTGAAGGCGATTGAGGAGACAAGCAAATGAATCAGCCAATTGCGAAACGTGTCTCGTACGATATCGGATGCATGAAGAGCCTCAGGAAGCTTCCAGACAAAGTTTCGCTTAGATTTATGGATATGATGACCCGTTACATGTCGGCCCCCGAAAGCAACGGGTTGAACCTTGAGACGGTCGAAGGTTCAAAAGACAGTTCCATTAAGTCTTTGCGGGTGGACCAAGGCTACCGGGCGATAGCTTTTGAGCTGGGCCGTGACATCATGTTTGTGCATGTTGGCGAGCATGACAAGGCGTACCGATGGGCGACAGGGCGGCGGGTGAAGCTCGACCCCGGGACCAATCGTGTCCGTATAATCCAGGAAATTGACGCTGAAACGGAAAAGCAGACCACTGCTGCTCAACTTGGATTGTTTGATGATTTTGCGGATAAGAAACTTCGCGCTCTGGGCGTACCGGACGAAGAACTACCCGCCATTCGGCAAATTGCCTCGTTGGAAGAACTTGAGACGGACGAAGACAAATTTGATCCCCTCAGCTATCAGGTCCTTTACGCGCTAGCAGCGGGGTACTCCGAAGAAGAAGTCTACGCGATGACGGGCGTCGCCGAAAGTATTGAGGGCGAGGCTGAACAGGGTAGCGCGGACGTTTCGTTTGACAAGCTAATTGAGACCGATGAAAGCCGGCAGACCATTTTCATTCCTGAAAGTGAAGCGGAGCTGAGGCGCGTGTTCGAGGAAGGGCTGGAAGGCTGGCGTGTCTTCCTGCATCCCGAGCAGCGAAAGCTAGCCTATCGCGATTATAACGGCCCGGCCATGGTACGCGGAGGTGCTGGCACCGGCAAAACCGTTGTCGCAATGCATCGTGCGAAACATCTCGCGGATCAAATCGCGGCTGATCCCAGGCGGGTCGGAGAGAAGGTTCTATTCACAACCTTCACGACAAGCCTGGTGCAAGATATTCTCAACAATCTTCGCACACTCTGCCCTGAACATTTAGATTCAAAGCCGGCAAGGATTGAAGTGATTAACTTGGATCGTTGGGTGTCGCAGTTTCTGAGACGAAAAGACTTTGGCCGGCAAGTTGCGTATTTTGGCGAAGCGCGTAATCAACTCGAAGAGATCTGGGGGGAAGTGTTTGAAGCACATGATTTGCCAGAAAACCTGACGGAGGACTTTGCAAAAGCTGAATGGGTTCAGGTTGTTCAGGCGAAAGGACTGACAGACAAAAGGGCTTACCTGAAGGTTTCCAGGGCGGGGCGCGGCACGCCGCTTGATCGACGAAAAAGGGCTGCTTTGTGGGATATATTCTCGGATTTTAGAGCCCGCATGATTAGCGCGGGTTTGGCCGAACCAGATGATGCTTACCGCGAGGCGACCGCACTGTTGCTGTCTGAAGCGCCAAACCTGCCTTATGTCGCCGTAGTTGTGGATGAAGCACAGGATATGGGTGAACAGGCTTTCAAACTGATTAGAGCCATTGTCCCAGAAAAATCTACCGGCGATAGTAACACGATCTTTATCGTTGGAGATGCTCATCAACGAATTTACGCGCGTCGTGCCAGCATGTCTGCTTGCGGTATAAGCATTCGCGGCCGCTCACGCCGACTGCGACTAAATTATCGTACAACGCAGGAAATCCGAGCTTGGGCCGTATCAATTCTGGAAGGCGTGAGCGTCGATGACCTTGATGAAGGCACGGATACGCTTGACGGTTACGTAAGTCTTATGAAGGGGCCAAACCCGGAGCTTTCGTCCTATCCATCTGAAATTGAGGAGCTTCAAGGTCTGTCTGGATGGGTGGGAAAAGTGATCTCTGCTGGTACAGCTCCGGAAGAAATTGGTATTCTTTGCAGCAGAAGAAAGGATATTTCCCGGGTTGAAGATGCTCTTCACCGTGTAGAAATTCAGACATTCGAACTGAAGGCTGGCGAGCCAGACAGCCGTGAAAAGCCTGGTGTGCGGGTAACCACAATGCATCGAGCGAAAGGCTTGGAGTACTTTGCTGTCGCGATTCCTTTCCTTTCCGAAACTAATTTCCCCCCTCGAGCAGCAACAAGGGCAGCAGCGGATGACGCCGACCGAAGTGACATCCTCGATCAATATCGTTCACTACTGCACGTGGCCGCGACGCGAGCCAAGCGAGAGTTAATGCTTTCTTGGTCTGGTCAACCTTCAATCCTAGCGGCCCCGGGGGCTACCAACGACGACTGACGTTGGAGACAAACGCCCTCCCATCAAACATTTTGTTTGGAAGACACTAGCTCGGCTAAGAAACAAGTAGAAGAAAAAGAATGCAAAAATATTCAGTAAATCAACATCTTATCGAAACACTGCTTGCATGGGTAAAGTCGGGCGAAATTGCTATCCCCGAAATTCAGCGCCCATTTGTATGGGAAGCGACAAAAGTTCGGGATTTGCTCGATAGCCTCTACAAGGGCTATCCTGTCGGCTACATCATCGTTTGGAAAAATCCTGATGTTCGCCTCAAGGATGGGTCCACCTCAGCCGGCAAGAAAGTACTGATCGACGGACAACAGCGCGTTACTGCGCTCACGGCATCTTTGCTCGGCCAAAAAGTGGTCAACAAAGAATACAAGCCAGTCAACATCGTGATCGCGTTCAATCCAAAAAAGGAAGCATTCGAGGTCAGCAACCCCGCAATCCGTAAGGACAAGGCTTGGATACCTGATATTGCTCCCTTGATGCACGGCGAGACCAGCTTGCTGAAACTGATCCGGCAATACGTCGCTGACAATCCAGAAATGGACGAGGATGATCTTGAGCGAATTCTGACCCGTCTGACTGGAATTTCAAAAAAGCAGATCGGTATGATCGAGCTGGACGCAGAATTGGATATCGAAACGGTTACGGAAATATTCATTCGAATTAACCGGGAGGGTGTGACACTCAGCCAGGCTGACTTTGCGATGTCAAAGATAGCGGCAAACGAAAACTTTGGTGGAAACCAGATGCGCAAAGCTATCGACTACTTTTGTCATCTAGCTGTAGCGCCAGAGTTCTACGGCCATATTGAAGGCAACGACAAGGATTTCTCCGAAACCGATTACTTTTCGTCTATGCGCTGGCTGCGAAACGAGAATGAAGATCTCTACGACCCGTCGTATAACGACATGCTTCGCGTCGCGTATACGTCCCAGTTTTCCAGAGGCAAACTGGCGGACTTGGTAGGGCTGCTTTCGGGTCGAAACTTCGAAACCCGAAAGTTTGAGAACGAAATAGCAGAGAAGGCGTTTTCCGATCTTCACGACGGTCTGCTGGACTTCATGAATGAAACGAACTTCAAGAGATTTCTCATGATCCTAAAGTCTGCGGGCTTCGTCGACAGCAGTCTCATCAGCGGGCAAGCACCGTTGAACTTTGCCTACATCTTGTTCCTGAGGCTTCGCAAAGACGGCACAGCGCCCGAGTTAATTGAGCGTTTCGTGCGAAAGTGGTTCGCTCTTTCATTGTTGACAGTACGGTACTCAGGATCGATGGAGACGCGCTTCGATCAGGACATTCGGCAGATTTCCGAAATAGGGATGGGACCTTACCTGGACAGCATTGAAAAGGCGGAGCTCTCAGAAGCTTTTTGGGATGTTGGGTTGGTGCAGGCACTGACTACCTCTAACAGCAAACATCCAGCCTTCAAGACTTTTCTAGCGGCCCAGGTCAAGTCAAGCGCCAGAGGTTTCTTATCCAAGGAGATCACTGTCCGCAGCATGCTGGAACACCGAGGCGATGTTCATCACATCTTCCCGAAGGACCACCTCAAAAAGTCGCTTGGACTTTCTCAGGCCCAGTACAATCAAGTGGCCAATTTGGTCTACACCCAACAAGAGATAAACATTGCAGTAGGCAACGCTTCCCCATCAGAGTATTTCTTGGACCTTCGAGAACAGTGCACGACGGGGAACGCGAAGTACGGCGGTATCGTAGATTATGCTGATCTTGAAGAAAACTGTATTGAAAATGCGGTTCCGCAGGAACTGTTGACTGGCCAACTAACTGACTATCAAGAGTTTTTGAGAATGCGCCGGCAGCGCATGGCATCGGTTCTGAAAGGCTACTATTCTTCGCTTTAGCGAAGAATAGTAGCCTCATCCGTTTCCAGTTCAGTCAGGGACGGGCACTGACTGCCGGGTTGAGCCCGATCAGTAAACTATTTGCACCACCTTTCCATACGATTACGCTGATCTGCTACGATCTCTTCCGGCACTCCATGCACATTCGGAAAGTTTCCTTCCAAAGTGATAACGGTGACGTGTGGCGTTAAACTGAAGTAAGCGTCAACCTCCCAAAGCCTAGTGAACGTATTAGCCACAGCAACATTGTCGCCGAGCTCAAGTGCCTCGCGAGTTAGCCTTCGGCATTCTGAGTGACAGAAGTGCAACCGTTCGCGGCTGAATGAGTAGTTTCCATACTCGTCAAACATGAACTGATCCGCTTCGAATACATGGTCCACGACGCCTGCTTTCAACAGAGTATTTGCAAAGGTTGATTTGCCGGCCCCCGCCGGCCCCCTAAGTAGAAAGAGCAAAAATGCCTCCTGAGTTTTGTTGTAGAGAAAAAGCAACTGCGCACTTTTTGCGGCTAAGGCTTCCAAAGTTCCAACTGAACAATTTGACAGGCCTTTGAAGGAGTCTTGTAAGCTGACGTAGTCATTCTGATTGGGCCTCCATTTGGTCTAGCCACCGACGGAAGACCGCCTCAGCTTCTTCCAAAAGGTGAGGAGCAGGACCAGAAAAGTCGACCAATTCATCGAAGCCCCAGCAGGCGATTTGTTGAATTTCATTGTCAAAGTAGACACCGCCTTCTCCGACTTTCTCAGGGTACGGGATTGACCGCGCGACCACGTAGAGCTCTTTTTGGTCTTTTCGGAATATTTCCCCCAGGATCTTGAATTCCCAATATGAACTTACAGTTCCATTTTCCTCGGTTTTGTTTTTGTGGTCTTTCATATTCACACCTTACGATTTGCATGACTCCAAAGGCCCCCGCTCACTTGCAGATACAGCGGGAGCGTGTGATGAGCTGATGTTCATCACCGTTCATTTGTTTTTCTTGTTTGGAAGCTAGTTAGTCGCTCTGTTAGAGCGCGAGATCCGAGCCACCACGCCGCCTGCCAACTTCGATCTGGTCGCCATCATATAGTTCTGCGATGTGTCTCAAAGTAAGACCGCTGATCATAACTTGATTTCATTGATTTGACCTCGGCAGACATTGACACAGTGTTCAACTAGGCAGCTTCATCGCTGTGGACAGAAATTGAAGCCATTGCTGCGCAAACGATGTTGTCACGGGCAGCCTTTGAAACGGTCAGCTTCGAGTGCGCTTTTTGATTGCACCAAGAATTGTCTCGATGTGCCCCTACCAACCGCCAACCATCTGCCACACGAAGCATCTGTACGAACGTCGTGATTTGAGGGCCTGCCTTTCGAGCGTATGTGGAATTAGCTTCTTTGCCGGCTGGGCGGAACTCAAATTGAGAGCCGACTCGATTTTTAGCCGTTACGCCCTTCTCTGAAAGTTTTTGCTCTGCTTCCACAGCCAACGCAATGACATCTGGAGCACTCAGCACGTGGGTGTGCGCCTTTCCGTTTACGTTGTCCAAATGCTCATTCAAGGCATCGATGACTGAGGCTTCAAGTGTCAGTTTTTCCTTCTCCAAGCTTTTCTGCTCTGCCAAGATGTCTGCCAACTCAACTTCACATTGGCACACCCGAGCGCGCAGTTTTTTGGCGTATTCAGTCTGGTCGCGTTCGACTTCGGCAAGTTGCCTACTTAAGCTGTCGAACAACCTTTGGCTGTCGGAAAGTCTGTATTGTAGACGTGTCAGCTCTTGCTCAACCTTCCTTACTTTGCGTTCGAGTTTTGCGCTCGTAACGATGATCTTTTTTGCCATTCTAGCCCTTTCCTGTCTGAAGCACTGGGTATGGTCAAAGAGTTAAGCGGCCTTCCAATACACTTTCAACCCCTCTACCAGCGCGAACTGGTGTCAGAAAAATCTTTGTAATTTAATTACTTATCGGAAAAGTTGTGAATGACGACAGCCTATCCTTGCGTCCCAAGAATAGGCAAGAATAGCTATCTTTGGCTGAACCTGAACTTTTAGATCATGCGGCGTCGAAATCCTGGTTCGACAAGGATAAAAAAAATTTCAACTTTTTTTGGCGAAATATTGTTGCTCTCTCGTTTAAGTAACAGATCTCGCACCCAGCGCAGATATCCAAGATAACCACGCCGTCGGAAGATCAAGTTCTCAAAATGATGACCACCAGGAATCCCAGCTGGTTATTTGAACAAAAAGGACTGTCAGTGTTGGGTAAAACTCGAGTCCAACCGAATCCTGTTGCAATCATCGGTATCAACAAGTGGTTTCGCTCACCGCATCGCCATTGGCTTTATTCTGAACTACACAAATCTTTAGATGAAATTAAATGGTACGGAGATGGTAAATCGTGGTAACCGGACGTGAATCAGGTGTCAGGCGACTCTAAAAAAGATAACGTTATTAATGGCTTAAATGGTGCCCGGGGGCGGAATCGAACCACCGACACGAGGATTTTCAATCCACTGCTCTACCCCTGAGCTACCCGGGCACGGGAATGGCAATAGCCATTAGGTGGAGGCCTTCTATGACTTGCACCAAGCAGTGTCCAGAGGCTTTTTGACATTTTTTCAGTGTGGACGGCGCGGGATGTCTTCGGGTTCGGAAATCGCGTCCTCGGTATCCTCTTCGCGTTGCGAGGGCACGGCGTAGGATCCGTTCAGCCACTTTGCCAAGTCCAGGTCCGCACAGCGTTTCGAGCAGAACGGGCGGTATTTGGAAACCGTCTTTTCCTGACAGATCGGGCAGGTCATCCAAGCACCTCGCTCAGAGGGATACGCCCGCGTTTGCGTTGCAGCTCGAAATGGCCCAGCGGCGTCCAACCTGCGAGCGTTGTTTCGATCCCGTCCGCCTTGAACGCGGCACGTAGGGCTTGCTCCAGACCACGACGGTCTTTCTTGGGCATCGGAGCCATGTCGATCGTGATTTGACCGCCCAGACCGCGCACCCTCAGGGCGCGTGGAAGGGTCTTGGCGCAGGCGAAATTGGCTTTTGTACCGGCTGCGAGCGAAGTGTCGGAGCCCGTGTTCACATCCACCGCAATAAGCGCGCGGGTGGGTTCGATGTATAGATGCCCTCCGCCCGGCAGGGGCTCGGCAATGCCGCGGGCAATGTCCAGCGCGTCCAGAACGCCGTGATGTTCGAAACCACCGGCCTCGGTCACGACATCTGCCGGGTCGGTCCAATCCCGCCAGGCCAGGATATGAGGGCCGTCACCTTCGGCCAGGGTTTCAGGCTCGGTGCCCGGATCGTTCAGGACCTGTTCGGCCTGCGTCAGCATGGCGCCGATGTCTTCGGCGATGTCATCTGCATCCGCACCAACGCAGCATGACCGCAGAATCAGACCGTAGATGCTGTCGCCCATGACCTCGTGGGCGATTTCCAGCAGGTGGTCGCGCTCATCCTCATCCTTGATGCTGCGCGAGATGTTCAGACCCGGAGCCTCGGGTGTGACAATCGCATAGCGGCTTTTGAACAGAACGCGGTCGGTGACCGGAACGGCTTTGCCGGGTTCGGCAAAACCTGTCACCTGCACCGGAAGTAGCGCTCCGGGTGCGAGACCCTTGACCTGGCGCAGAAAGGCTGGCCCGTCCGGGGTTGTAAGGAACATGCCGCCTTGGCCTTTGACCGGGCGATCCGCGCGGGCGCGGTAGATTGTGCCGGGGGGCGGCGCGTCTCCGGCGATCAGAAAATCGTCGAGCTTGCCGTCGACCATCAGCGCGGCTGCTTCGCGGTCTTCAATATGGTCCAGAACGATTGTGCGGCCTTTCATGGCGCCTCTCTGTACAATGGGTAGCCGATTGCCTGCAAAAGTGCGGCGGTCTCGGACAGGGGCAGGCCCACGATGCCGGTGAACGATCCGGAAATCCAGGGAATGAACGCCCCGGCCGGGCCTTGGATGGCATAACCACCCGCCTTGCCTTGCCAGTCATCTGTTGCAAGATAGGCGTTCACCTCGACATCCGACAAGCGTTTCATCTTGACTTGAGAGACCACGTCACGCTGAAACACCCGACCTCCGCAGCGCACCGCGACCGAGGTCACGACCCGGTGCCGACGCCCGGACAGAGCATGCAGAAACTCGGCCGCTTCGCCTGCGTTTTCGGGTTTGCCCAGAATGCGACGCCCCAGCGCCACCGTGGTATCTGCGCACAAGACAATATCTGCACGATCCGCCTGAACTGCCTGCGCTTTTTCGCGCGCAATACGGCTGCAATAGGGAACCGGAAGTTCGCCCTTCAAAGGCGTTTCGTCAATGTCAGGAGGGCGCACGGCATCGGGCTGCACGCCAAGCTGCGCCAGCAGGTCCAGCCGCCTTGGGCTGCCCGATCCGAGGATAAACGCCATGAGGTAAGGCGTTACTTGAAGCGGTAGTTGATCCGACCCTTGGTCAGATCGTAAGGGGTCATCTCGACCTGAACTTTGTCGCCGGCCAGAACACGGATGCGGTTTTTGCGCATCTTGCCTGCCGTATGTGCGATGATCTCATGGCCGTTTTCCAGCTCGACCCGAAACGTCGCATTAGGCAGGAGTTCCTTCACGACACCGGGAAATTCGAGCGTATCTTCCTTGGCCATGTTGTCTCCATCATTACGTTGCACTCGCAGAATCTGCGAGGATGTGCGCTTAAATGAGCCTATTTTTCCCTTATTTCAAGGGCGGAATCATTAAAGCGCGGAGAATGTGACAGATTCGACTCGGGGGGATTGCTCGTCCCAGTGAGTTCGATTCAGGACATGCCCGTCGGCGCGGACATCGGCAATGGCGCTCAGGTCGATATCGGCATAGGTCCAGCCCGGTTGGTTCAGCGTCCCTTCGGCCAGAACGCCGGTTTGCGGAAAGCCCTTGTCAGGTGGGCCAAAAATGCCGCCCGTCCCGGTGTTCATATCCACGGCCTCGGACCAGTCATTGTTCCCCACCAGCGATGCCATGACCGTAACACATTGATTTTCCAAGGCACGCGACATCGCCCCAATGCGCACGCGCCAATATCCGGCGAGCGCTTCGGTGCATGAGGGGACAAGGATCAGATCCGCTTCGCTCAGGGCATGGCCCAGCAGAGGGAACTCGCTGTCATAGCAAATCAGCACGCCGATCTTGCCCAATGCCGTGTCGAACAGTTTGAGAGGGCCGCCGGGGGCGATATCCCATTGCTCGCGCTCGAACCGGGTCATGATCTGCTTGTCCTGATGATCCTGACGACCATCCGGCGCATAAAGTTCCGCCCGGTTCACCGGACGCCCAGAACCTGTAACAACCGGAGCCGAGGCCGCGAGGATGTATGTCTTGTATTCCTTCGCCACGCGCCGGTGCAGGTTTTGCACATCCTCCATCCGGTCCGAGACCGCCTGAATCGACCGCTCCAGATCGCCTGCCACGTCGACCCCATCCAGTGTCGACAGCTCCATTGCGCCGTATTCGGGAAAGACCAGAAACTCGGCTCCGTTCCCAGCGGCCTGCGCTACCCATGCGTTCAGCTTGTCCTCATACTGCGCCCAACTGTCGAGCCAATCGAGGTCATAGGCGGCGGTGGCGACTCTCATCGATCTGTCCTTCGATACTGATTTGTCGGGACACTAAGTGACGATGGCTGGGCGTGTACAGGCCCAACCTTTCGGTCTGATGAAACGACGACAAAGTGAATTGGAGGTCTCAGGCCCATGTGGTTTAATCGAACCCGGAGGACACCATGCAAAAACCGGAAAGCTTCGAGAAGTTCTATTTCGCCAAGGTCGGCATGGGCGAGGCCTGCGGCTGCGCTGAACGTGTCATTGACGTGTATGAGTTCAACCGCAAAGGCGGCGCCCAGAGCAAAGACAGTGTGGTCCCGAAAAAGCGCAAAACCGGGTCTCTCCGCGGCTGGGCCGTCAAATACGGTTTGATCAGTCGAAGGCGTCAAGGTTGAGAAGTAGAGATTTCTGAAGGCCTTGATTGGCATCACAACAACGGTGTTGCGTGCGCCTTTAGAGAATGGCAACCATCGCGCATGGTTCGAATTGCATTTCACATTCTCATCGTTTTGGTTTTAACGCTTCTGACACAAATTGGCGGCATCGCTTGGGTGATTTCACGTTTCTTCAAACGGCATCTATTGGCATTTCTAGCCACCTACGCAGCTCTTTCTTTGGCAAGCATCTGGATCGCGCCGCATTTCGGGCGCGTGGCGCTGAGTTGTTCGAAAGAGGGTCCTTTAGAAGTACAAAGTTGGATGTACTGTGCGTTGAACAGAAACTACGTCTCTCCAGAGATGTATGACGTCCTGACCAGCACTGCGGAGGAAATGGACAAAAGGCATCCGGGCACAGTTACCGTTGTGCTTGACGCCAACTTTCCCTTCTTAGATGGATTTCCGCTGCTGCCTCATCTGTCGCATGATGACGGGGAAAAGGCAGACCTTGCATTCTACTACGCGGGCGAAACGGGCTATTTGAAAGGCGCGACGCGTTCACCGATCGGCTATTTCGCGTTCGAACAGGGGCCAAAAGAGTGTTCAAAGACGTGGCCCACACTCAGATGGGATTTCGATGCGCTGCAACCCCTCTGGCACGACTACGGCATCGATGAAGACCGCAACCGATCCGTGCTAGAGGTTCTGGTCGAAGATGACCGTGTCGGGAAAGTCTTTGTCGAGCCCCACCTTGTGGATCGCTTGGGCGCTTCGCATCCGAAAATCAGGTTCCAAGGGTGTCGCGCGGCGCGCCATGATGATCATATCCACTTTCAGTTGTAGGCCGGATTCCATCTCTGTGTCGATGCTCACAAATCCCGGATCCAAAACTGCAATGGCTTGAGCGTCTCGCCTTCGTCCCCGACATCTTTCCACGAGAATTGAGCGATCGCGCCAGGCAATGGTTCGTAGCCGCGGGATTTCCAGAACGTATCAAGCGGGCGATAGGTTGCAGGCCGCATGGGGTGATCTTCCGGGCGTTGGACGCTGCAGAAGGCACATTTGGTGAAACCCTGCGCGCGGGCGTGGGCCTCGCGCTGGTCGAAGAATTTGTGGCCGACGCCTTGGCCTCGGTAGTCGGACAGAAGAACGGATTCGGCACAGTAGAAGATCTGTGACAAGTCCAGACCCGTATCTTGAAACGCGGCGGCGAAATCGTCGGCGTGGTCGGTCAAAGGCGCGCCCGTCGAGGCTCCGATCAGGCGGTCATTGTCGAAGGTGCCGACAACGATGGCCTTGTCGCTATCGCGATAGGATTGCAGATAGCTGCGCTCGTATTCCAGATCGCCATCATAGAGGTAAGGCCAGGCCCGAAACACCTCGATCCGCAGGCGCGCGACGTCGTCCAGACTGGCCTCGAGCGCCGCTCCGGTCAGGGGCCGGACGGATGTAACCTCAGCCATTCGAGACCTGTTTGGTCCAGTCCGCAAGGTTGTAGAAGGTGGTAACGCGAGTGATCTTGCCGTCTTTTAGGTCAAAGAACGAGCCCGCGGGCAGGCGATAGCCCTGGCCATGCGCCTCGGGCAGGCCCTCGTCGGTTTCCAGATAGGTGCCGTTGACTATGAACTCTGCCGCGGCGCGGGTGCCGCCTTCGGCATCGAACACAACGATATCGGTCAGGTTCTCTTTGTAGCAGTGGTTCATATGGGCGCAGAAAGCTGCGAATTTCTCTTTGCCGACGCGGATCTTGCCTTCGTTCACATGGTGGGCCACGTCATCGGACAGACAGGCCAGCATGCCATCGACATCACCGGCGTTGAAGGCGTCGAAATAGGTCTTCACGGTCTGGTTCATGGGTCACTCCGTTGGTTCGCCCCAGCGGTCTTTCAGATGCTTGATGATCTGATCGCGGGTCTGTCGGTAGTGATGTAGCTTTGATTCCCGTGTCTCGCCCATCCCGGTAGGGTCCATTATTGGCCAATAATCGACATCGAGGTGGAAAATCCGGGTCAGCTCCAGCGCTTTGCGCTGACTGGCCGGGGACAAAGCGACGATCAGATCGAACGAGCTGAGGTCGTCGCCCCATTCCTGCATCTCGTCAAAGGATCGGGTGCGGTGGCGGGACAGTTCAACGCCCATTTCCTGACAGACGGCGATACAGAAGCCGTCGATGTCCAGATCGTTACGTACGCCAGCGGATTGCACATAGGTGCCGGTGCCGTAGAACTTTTTCATGATGCCTTCGGCCATCGGAGACCGAACCGAGTTGTGGTCGCAACAGAACAGAATGGACTGCGGCAGAGGCGTCACCCGTTAGCCTCCGAAATGTAGCACGCAGATCAGCGTGAACAGGCGTCGGGCGGTATCGGTGTCTACGTCGGCCTTGCCTTCCAGCCGTTCCTGCAAAACCCGGCTGCCTTCGTTGTGAATGCCGCGCCGGGCCATGTCGATGGTTTCGATCTGGCTGGGCGGCAGAGATTTGACCGCGTCGAAATAGCTTTGGCAGATCTGGAAATAGTCTTTCACCACCTGCCGGAACGGCCCGAGGGACAGGTGGAATTCGGCCGCTTTCTGGCTGTCTTCGGTGCTGATATCAAACACCAGTCGTTTGTCGCGGATCGAAAGCTGCAGGTGATAGGGGCCGTCGGGAATGGCACGATCTTCCCGCTGAGGCAGGTCAAAGCTGTTCTCCTCAAGCAGATCATAAATGGCGACCTTGCGCTCCTGCTCGATCTCGGGGGTCGGCGGGGGCAGGTTCCGGTCATCCAGTTCGATATGCGAGATATGGGTCATTTTAACGGTCACAATCCTTCACGTCTGCTCAGACCTATAACAATGGATTTCAATGGGCAACGCACAGATACGCCACAAGCTGGCGATCTTTGCGCCCTATCAGCCGTTCAGCCGGTTCAGACGTGCGGTGACGGACAAACCATGTGCCTCGAGGCTTTCCGATTGCGCCAATGTCTCGGCTGCAGGGCCGATTGCACGTAGGGCTTCGGGGGTCATCTGGCTGAGCGTTGTACGCTTGAGGAAATCCATCACGCTGAGGCCGGATGAGAACCGCGCGGAGCGTGCGGTGGGAAGCACATGGTTAGGACCGCCGACATAGTCTCCGATGGCCTCCGGCGTGTATTGCCCAAGGAAAATCGCGCCTGCGTGGATGGTCTGTTCGCTCAGAGTGACCGGGTCGGCCACGCAGAGTTCCAAGTGTTCCGGCGCGATGCGGTTCGAAAGTGCGGCGGCCTCATCCAGATCGCGCACGGTGATGATCGCGCCAAAGTCCCGCCAGCTGGCGCCGGCGATGGCGCGGCGCTGTAGGGTCTCAAGTCGTTTTTCGACGGCCTGCGCCACGGCTTGACCGAAACCGGCATCATCCGTGATCAGGATAGACTGCGCGCTTTCATCATGTTCGGCCTGGCTGAGCAGATCCAGCGCGATCCAGTCGGGCTCATTGTCCTTGTCGGCAATTACGAGGATCTCCGAGGGACCCGCGATCATGTCAATGCCAACCTTGCCGAACACCCGACGTTTGGCGGCAGCGACAAAGGCGTTGCCCGGGCCGGTGATCTTGTCGACCGGAGCGATGCTTTCGGTGCCATAGGCCAGCGCGGCAACGGCCTGCGCGCCGCCGACGCGATAAATTTCATCCACCCCCGATAGCTGCGCGGCCAGCAGAACCAGCGGGTTTGCCTGCCCGTCCGGGGTGGGTACGACGATAGCCAACCGCTCGACCCCTGCCACCTTGGCCGGGATTGCGTTCATCAGAACTGATGAAGGGTAGGAGGCCAATCCGCCCGGCACGTAAAGGCCCGCGGCCGAGACAGCCGACCAGCGCCAGCCCAATGTCGCGTTGGTCTCATCGGTCCATTGGTGATCCTCCGGCATCTGCTTTTCGTGATAGGCGCGGATGCGCTCTGCGGCCAGTTCAAGCGCGGCGCGGGCTTCGGGGGTCACCTGTGCGACGGCTTCGGCAATTTCGTCAGCCGAAAAGGCCAGTGTCTCGGGCGTCAGTTCCAGCCGGTCGAATTTCGCGGTCAGCTCGATCACCGCCGCATCGCCACGGCTTCGGACATCGTCGATGATCCCGGCCACCACTGCATCCACATCCGGGCTGTCTTCGCGCTTGGCCGATAGCAGCGTTTGAAAGGCGGCCTCAAACTCGGGCGAGGTGGTGTCGAGAAAAACGGGCATGATCTGGCACTCCGGAGCGTTTCACGGGGACATATCGCCCGTAAGGGTTGGTCTCAACCCTTCTCGGCCTGGTGCAGCGATTTGCGCAGGGGGAATTGGGTCATCCCATGCCACTCTTCCTCATCACCCGCCGAAACCCAGCCATATCTGAGGTAGAAGGCCCGTGCTGTGTGAGTGGCATCCAAATAGGCCTGTGCGCAGCCTTGATCCGCCAGCTCCTGTTCAAGCCGGGCCAGCAGGGCCCGCCCGATACCACGCCGCACATGGCCGGGATCGACATAAAGCAGTGAGATCATCGAACCGTGGCGCAGCCCTCCGACGGCCACGATCTGTCCGTCTAGCTCAGCCACCCAGATATCCGAGCCGCCTTGTATCCAGCCGCGAACGGTCTGCGGGTCTTTGTTGGCGGTCCACAGCGCCACAAGTTCGGGGTCTTTGTGGTGATCCGCCGCGCAGAGATGGGTGATAGAGCGGATCAACACCTGGCTGATCTGAAACACATCAAACACGGTCGCACGGCGCAGCTCCAGACCCGAGGCGGGTCCGGAGAAGGCCTGCGATATGCCGCGTTTATTCTGGATGATGCGGTGCCTGGCCCGAAGGGGCCCGATAGGGGCGCGTCACGTCTTTCAGGGTGGCTTCAATTGCCTCGACCGTCAGGCGGATCGCGCCGTCGCCCGCAAGGGTCAGCAGGATCTGGCCTGCGCCGTCCTCGCTGGCCTCGAAATCGACCGAGAGCAGCGACATCACCATATCCGTGTCGCGGCGGTCGATCCCCTGACTGGCAACCGACAACACCGAGTCGAACACCAGAACCGACTGCACGCGCTCAAATGGGCGGTCGCGGCGCGTGGCGGCATCCTTGTCCTCCCACCGGAAGCGGTTCAACAACAGCCCGAAACGGCGCTGCGAAGGCTGCCACTTCATCTCGGTCACCGGGAACACCGCATCCTGTGCAAGCGATGAGATCACCTGTAGGTCGTCGCCGTCTTCGGCACCCAGATTCAGCGGCGCTTCGCGGCCGTCTTCAAAACTTGCGTCTGTCATTCGCCCTTGATCCGTTCGATTTTGGCACCCACGCCTTCCAGCTTGCGCACCACATGCTCATATCCGCGGTCCAGATGATAGACCCGGCTGACGGTTGTTTCCCCTTCTGCCGCCAGACCTGCAAGGATCAGCGAGACCGAGGCCCGCAGGTCCGTCGCCATCACCGGCGCGCCTTTGAGGTTTTCAACACCGGTGACAGTCGCCGTACCGCCATGCACCTCGATATTCGCGCCCATGCGGACAAGTTCGGGCGCGTGCATGAAGCGGTTCTCAAAAATGCGCTCTTCCAGAACCGAGGTTCCTTCGGCTGTGCACATCAGCGCCATCATCTGCGCCTGCAGGTCAGTGGGGAAGCCGGGGAACGGCTCGGTGACCACGTCCACGGCCCGCACGCGACCATTCTTGCGCGCAACTTTCAGGCCTTTTTCGGTTTCCGAAACGCTGACGCCTGCGGCTTCGAGTTTTTCCACGAAGGAGCCGACCAGCGACATGCGCCCGCCCAGCAGTTCTACCTCGCCACCGCAGATCGCAGGGGCCAGCATATAGGTGCCCAACTCAATCCGGTCTGTCACCACCTGATGGGTGGCACCATGCAGGCGGTCGACGCCCTGAATTTCGATCGTCGATGTCCCTTCGCCCGAAATTTGAGCGCCCATCTTACGCAAACACTCCACCAGATCGACAATCTCGGGCTCGCGCGCGGCGTTCTTCAGAACAGTGGTGCCTTTGGCCAAAGTTGCAGCCATGACGATGTTCTCGGTCGCCCCGACCGAGGCAAAGCGCATCTCATGCACCGCGCCTTTCAACCCACCCGGGGCCTTGGCGTGCAGATACCCGTCTTTCAGTTCGATCTCGGCGCCCAAGGCCTCCAGCCCTTCGACATGCAAATCCATCGGCCGCGCGCCAATGGCACAGCCACCCGGCAGCGACACGACCGCCTGCCCGAATCGCGCCAGCAACGGCCCCAGCACCAGATTTGAGGCCCGCATCTTGCGCACGATGTCATAATCCGCCGTCTGGCTGGTCAGATCATGGCTGGACATCGCGATCACCTGACCGTCCTGCAGCGCGGAGACCTCAGCCCCCAGCGATTGCAGCAGCGCTGTCATGGTCTTGATGTCGCTGAGGCGTGGCGCATTGGTCAGCGTCAGCGGTTCTTCGCTGAGAAGCGTCGCGGGCATCAGCGTCAGGCACGCATTCTTAGCCCCCGCAATCGGTATCTGACCGTTCAGCGGCCCGTTGCCCGTCACCAGAATCGAATCCATCTGCTCTTATCCCTCGTCCTTGTCGGCTTTGTCATCCGAGGCCGCCCGCGCCTTGGCCTGCGCCTTGCGCCGCGCCATGTTGGCCTTGAGCGCTGCTTTCAGCCGCTCTTCCCGCGCATCACCGGAATTGCCGTGTTTTTTAGGTGTATCTTTGTCTGCCATGGTCTTTCTCTACAGGAGGCGAAAAAAACCGTCCAGACACCCTTGCGCCGCGTTTCGTTTGAGTCTAATCACCCGCCCACGATGCTGCTGTAGCTCAGAGGTAGAGCACTCCCTTGGTAAGGGAGAGGTCGAGAGTTCAATTCTCTCCAGCAGCACCACCTTTTCAAAATGTTACGCTATCTTTTGGCTTTAGCCGTGTCGCCTTGGCGACCACATGGCGACCACGGACCAAGCTTTGATGTAAAGTTGTAGCGTTGGAGGACACATCCAGTGAAAAAGCCTCTTTGCCTCGTCGCCGATATCGCAACTTAACTGGACTGCTTGTAAGGGACTGACCTCCGCCCCCTAGCTACCCTCTTTGCTTGATGTTCCCGAACAAGCGAGGTTCTAATGGCAGCCGAGCCGTATTTTTCCTCAAAGGCCATCTACTCTGGGGTAAGCCCACTCAAGAAGATCGCGCCGACCTTCGAGCCTCGTTTCGGGGGCGAAGAGTTATTCACAAGAAGACAAATGTTCATTGGCCCACACAGATGGCCTTAGATGAGCAAAAGCCACAGAGTCTGCCGCTGTGTGTATTTTTTTGAACGGGCGGTTGGGAGCAAAACTCGTAAGCATCCCCGTGGTGCCGCCGGCTCTGTTCGGTAATGCATTGTTTTTATTATCGGCCATTCTTTTTTTACTTTCTGCCAATGCATTGAAATTTGACCATCAAATCTTCACATTTGTGTGAGAGCGACACAACCTGTGATTGGGTTGGGCTCAACCGGGTGAAAGGGTCCGGGTTCCGTTTACGACGGTTAGAAACGTTAAGTGTGTCCCACAATTTTGGTTGTAGGACGATGTGGTTTTGGATTGGGATATGCAAGAACTTCAAGAGTATTTCGAGTATCTATCTGCTGAAATTAGCGCAGAAGCCAGCGATTTGGGTATCGACGTCGAAGCAGCATTCCTCGAGCGCATGGGATCGCAGCTTGAAGCTGAAGGGGAATTGGTCACTCTGGATCGTGTTGGCTTCCAAGGTACCCGCGCTGGTAAGACGCTTCGAATAGATGGAATTGGTGGGGACCCGAGAGAAGCCGAAAGCGTTCTTAGCGTTGTCGTAAGCGACTATCACTCGGATGCATCACCTCAAAAAATCAACGCTGCCGAAGCAAAGAGACGCTTCTCTCACCTAGTTAATTTTATCACCGCTGCTCTTACGGGTAAACTTTCAAATGAACTAGAAGAAGGAAGCCTTGAAGCTGGGGCGGCGAGCATAATTGCCGACGCTTGGAGCTCGACTACCAAGGTTAAACTAATTGTTTTAACAAACGACATTTATAGTGCTTACACAGATGCGGTTCTGGCGGGAAAAATCGCGGATGTGCCAGTAACATATAATATTTGGGACCTTACTCGTTTCCACCGCTATGAGACATCGGGGCAGCTTCGAGAGAAACTTACTGTAAACTTCGCCGAGGAATTCGGAACTCCAATACCCGCACTGGCGGCGTCCTCGAACGAGGAGTCTCTTCAAAGCTACTTGACTGTTGTCGGCGGCGAGCAGCTCGCAGAGATCTATGAAAAATGGGGTGCCCGATTACTTGAGTCGAATGTGCGCAGCTTTCTCCAAGCTCGTGGCGCGGTAAACCGCGGTATCAGGGATACCATAAAAAACGAGCCTAGTATGTTCTTCAGTTACAACAACGGCCTTAGCGCGACCGCGGATAGCGTTGAACTTAAAAATACGCCAGAAGGACTCCAAATCGCGTCAGCAGTAAACCTTCAAATTGTGAATGGCGGTCAGACGACAGCGTCGCTGCACGCAGCACGGAAGACGTCCCCTGAGACTCTAAAAGACGTATTTGTGCAGATGAAGCTTACCGTCGTTCCAGAGCAAACCTCTGAAGAACTTGTTCCAAATATTTCCAAGTACGCTAACAGCCAGAATAAGGTGAGTGCGGCTGACTTCTTTTCGAACCATCCCTTTCACATGCGTATGGAAGAGTTTTCGCGACGTGTTTTGGCCCCAGCTGCCGAAGGCACCAACCGAGAAACCAAGTGGTTCTACGAGCGCGCGCGCGGTCAGTACCTTGTTGAACGATCCAAGAGATCTCAAGCTGCGCGGCGTCACTTCGATATGGAGTACCCGAAAGCCCAGTACTTCGTCAAAACTGACTTGGCTAAGGTGGAAATGAGTTTCAGAATGCACCCGGACATGGTCAGCAAGGGTGCTCAAAAAAACTTTGGAGCTTTTGCGCAGGAAATCGGCGCCGCATGGATAAGAGGCGAGCGGCAATTCGATAGAACCTGGTTCCGGCGGTTGATAGCCAAACTCATTGTTTTTCGCCACTTGGAGAAAGCTGTTCCAAAACAGGATTGGTACCCCGGTGGTTTTCGCGCGAACATTGTAACCTATGCGATTGCCAAAGTTATGGCTGATGTCGCAGACACCGATCTTGAGATCGATTTCGATGCAATTTGGCGCAAACAGGGCCTCCCAGACGAAATTGCTGTGATTTTTCTGAGAGCTGCGGAAAAGGCTGCAACTGTGATCACAAATCCAGAGGCGGGCATCAACAACGTTACTGAATGGGCAAAAAAGCAGGCTTGCTGGGCTACTCTGAAGCGCCTCGACGTTGATTACCAAGTGGACCTTAAGTCTTTCTTAATTGAGCCAAGCGAAGCCGAGGTAGAACGCCGCGATGAAATCAGGGAAGTAGCCCTCGTTACTGGAATCGAAGCCCAAGCAAAAGTAGTAGAATACGGTGGTGATTTCTGGAAAAGACTTAAACAATGGTCAGCTTCAAAGAAAATCCTCTCCGAGAAAGAAGCCGGAATCCTAACCACGTGCGGCGCGGTACCAAACCGAATTCCGAGCGAAAAGCAATCCTTAATAGCTGTTGAAGTGCTGGGTAGAGCCCGTTCCGAGGGCTACCTGGATAGAGATGAGGCGCCCAAAATCAAGATTAGTGCCATGAGCAGAGTACACTAGCCACGGCTCAAAAAAACCGCCATGAAACAGGTTGAACTATCAAGGTAAGACAATGAACGATCTGATAAACGAACCGGATGCAACCCGCTTGATATTCGGACTCCGGGATACTGGATACAACGTCCGAACCGCAGCCGCCGATATTATCGACAACTCAGTTGCCGCAAAGGCTGACAAGATTAATGTTGAAATCGTGCTCCATCAAGATGGTCGGAAACTCGTATACTTCGGCGACAATGGTGAAGGCATGGATGCGGCCGGAGTTCATCGGGCGATGCGGTATGGAGCGCCGGTAAGAGATAACCCAGAAAGCCTTGGTAAATTCGGTCTCGGGCTCAAAACCGCTTCGAGTTCAGTTTGCCGAAAGTTCACCCTTGTTTCTCGGGCGAGCGTTGATCAGCCTCTTGCGAAGTTGGCTTGGGATCTCGACCACGTGGCTCAACTAGACAGATGGGAAATGCTGCGGGAACCCGTAACTCCGGATGAAGACGAAATGTTCGAAGAACTGTGCGGCGAGACAGGAACACTCGTTGTATGGGAAAAATGCGACCGGATACTTTCTAAAGAGTACGAAGCCGGCGGCGCCCGTGAGCAGGCTGCGATAAAAAGACTAGCCGACACTCTAAGTAAGCACCTATCGCTAGTTTATCATCGTTTTCTAGAGAAGACCGATCAACGCGAACGTGACATTGATATTTTCGTGAACACAAGCCCCGTGGTGCCATGGAATCCATTCTACCCACAACGTTCCGACCAAGTTTTAACTGAAGCCAAACAGAAACTCATCATTGAATTGCCAGACGGCACTGAAGAAATCGCAAATATCAAAGCTTGGATTCTTCCACATCGTAGCGACATGACAAAAGACGAAGCGCGAGACTATGCAAGAATAAGCAATAGGGCGCAGGGCTTTTATGTATTCCGTGAAGGTCGCTTGATCCAAGATGGTGGTTGGATGGATGTATTTGGTTCACCCGAACCTCATACATCGCTCCTTAGAATTGAGTTTGATTTCGGGCACCGATTGGATGACGCGTTCAGAATAGACGTCAAGAAGTCTCGGATACTATTTCATAGAGACCTCGAGGACGGGTTGAAGGAGCTTTTACAACCCATCTATCGGGAGGCTGGAAACAGATACAGGCGAACAAGCCGTGCTCACGCAAACACGGCCAGACAAGTCGATCACAGTAGCGCGAACAACAACATCGCTGGCACGCCCAATGCAGCAAAGCCTTTAGTAAGCTCTGTGGATGTTAGCTCGCAGTCTGCAATTGTCTCAAACAACATGGGGCAACGGATACGAATTAAGTCACCAATTGAGAACAACGTCAGCCCGCAAACGGTCCATGTAGAGGCTGTCGAGACAATCAACAGCGGAGAGCTGTGGCAGCCGGCGCTTCGGAGTTCAAGCGAAGATGGTCATGTGCCTTCTGTCTTGCTCAACAAACACCACGATTTCTATCAAAAGATTTATCATCGAGCAGCCGCCAATGGGTTTGCAGTTGAGGGAATGGATCTATTACTTTGGGCGTTTGCCGTTGCGGAGCAGAACAATACCAATGATGAATTGGAGCCAGTTTTTGAGGATATTCGGACTGAGATCTCAAATAATCTAAAAAAGCTTCTGCGTAGCATGCCGGATCCCGAGCCGAATGAACTCACCGACGACGCCAATTCCTAATGATCATTGAGAAAAAACGCCTGATCATTGACGAGCTCGAAAAAGGTACAGGTGCTGTATTCGACCTTGAACCGGACACTTCTGGCATTCGCTCAGCGATGAAAGTTTGGTTTGCGGAACTTGGAAAAAACGGAGGCCCAATTGCGTCTCTGAAACCGTACGGATTGAAGGGGCACAAAGTTACCCTCAGGTTTGGGTCATTCGCTGGGGGATTAATCAACCAGATTCAAAGAGCAAGTGCAGAGGACATCCACCTGGCTAGAGCCTTGGTGGACTCTATTGACGGTAGTTGCAGTCTCGAGATCGCCGGTCAGGAACGCCGGAACTGGTGCGTCGCCGATGGTAGTTTCCTTGTTGAAGCTACTGTCAGAGACTTAAATGCGCCCAATTCTGACGCTGCGGTTGTCAAGACTTGCCGTGAGATCATAATCCCTTTGATGGCGGCAATGGCGGAACTGATCGGTTATGACGTCATCGAAGAACCCGATGAAAACGATATTGCTCTTCTTGAAGGGGCGATCAAACAATCAGTGGTTACACGTCGCGAACGAAACCCAAGAAGCAGGCTGCTTTGTGTAAGAATGCACGGATATGATTGCACAGCTTGCGGGAAAGATCCTCGGAGCATCTATGGTAGTGCGGGTGACATAATTGAAGTGCATCACTTGGAACCTCTTTCTTTACTGAATGAACCCAAGCCTTACGATCCAAAAACAGATCTTGTTCCACTCTGTCCATCATGTCATCGAGCTGTCCACTCCAGACGCCCAATCCCATGGTCAATTGAAGAAATTCGAAATTTCTTAGTGACACAAAATGGTTAATTATTCTGACTTGCCACGTAGTTTCGAGGAACTGAAGGATTCTTTGCCAGCAGACCACGTTGTGTCTGAAAGACTCATAGAGCCCACTATTTTACTAAGTCGCAAAGCCAATAGACTAATTGCTTGCCTTGGAGGCACGCGCAAGAGTAAGGGTCAGAGATACGAGCTTGTTGCTCCCTCAAACGAGCACTGCTGGGTCGTAGACGGTGCCGTCGTTCGCCCACTGCCTCGCGACGCAGCAACGCTTTTTGCCGACATTCTTGCCGACGCGGATCCGACAAATCTGAGTTTCGCTAAAGCAATTCAGCTAATTCGGGCCGAGGATTCCCTTTTCTCGGTTAATGCTGCGAGAAATGTTCTCCAGACAGGCAACGAAGCTGCGAAACAAAACAATGGGGCAATTTCAATCGCTGGGCTTGAAGCCAAGCTCTTTCCGTATCAAGCTCGAGGTGTGCAATGGATGAATGACACCATTACTCGCACGAATGGCCTCATTCTAGCAGACGAGATGGGGCTTGGGAAAACTCTACAAATAATTGCACTTCTTTTGATTTCGCCTCCGCAGACTTCTTCTCCTGCCCTAATTGTTTGCCCGACCAGTTTGATTGCCAATTGGGTTCGGGAAATCGAGCGTTTCGCACCAACACTTAGCTACATGGTCCACAGAGGGGCGCACCGCACCGGCATCGTCTCGGGTCTTCAATCCGCCCAGGTCGTCATTACGACCTATGACACTCTGGTGAATGATGTAGCCGTATTTACCTCGATGGAGTGGTCTTGGGTGATTTGCGATGAAGCGCAGGCTATAAAGAACCCAAGCTCTAATAGGCGGAAGGCACTTGCCGCAGTTCCGCGTCGCTGTTCTATACCAATGACCGGCACTCCAGTTGAAAACTCACTAATGGACCTTTGGTCCCTTGCGGATTTCGCAGTTCCCGGTTTGCTCGGGACAAAGACCGAGTTCGAGTTCGAATTTCCCGACAGCCTTGAAGCTGCGCAGCAGCTAGGCCAACTGACCGACCCAATAATACTTAAGAGGCGCGTATCAGAAGTTGCTGCAGATTTGCCAGAACGCCTCGATATCGACATCCCGTTGGAGCTGGATGACAGACTAGTAGATCACTACCGGGAAGTGCGGCAGGCTACTCTTGCGAAGTACCCAGTGGCAGGGGCACTTGTAGCGACTCTTCAACTCCAGTTGCTCTGCGCTCATCCTTGGTTGAGAAAGGAAGACGACGGCGATGAGGAGAATGCTTCACTGATCCCTTCAGACTCCATGCCCATAACGACTCCAAAGGTCGAGCGCGCGCTTGATTTGCTATCTGAGGCGTTTCGAAATGGGCGAAAGGTTCTAGTCTTTTCGCTCTTCAACAAGATCGGCGAGATCCTGAAGACAGCTGGCAGCGAATTGCCTTCAGCGTTTTGGGGTGCAATCAATGGAGGGACAGCGCAAGAAGACCGCCAACAGATTGTGGACCAATTTGCGGAGTTTGATGGGCCTGCCTGTTTGGTTCTAAATCCAAAAGCGGCCGGCGCAGGATTGAATATTACAGCTGCAACTATGGTCATTCACTTTACCCCTGTCTGGAACCCCGCACTCGAAATGCAGGCAAGCGCGCGTGCACACAGAAGAGGGCAAACTGAACCGGTCTCGATCTATCGGCTTTTTTACAAAGAAACCGTTGAAGAGGTCATGATCGAACGTTCAGCTTGGAAGCAAGATCTGGCTAATGAAACAGTCCCAGTGTCAACGCGCGATGCCGGAGATCTGAACAAAGCGCTTGAAATCATGCCAAGGAAACAATGATGAAAAAGACGTTCCGAAAGACACTTACCGCCAATGACGTCGGCGCGACTGGGGGGCACCAAGCTGGTGTGCATATCCCAAAGAAGGAATTGGAATTACTAGATATGTTGCCACCTTTACCACCTGAAGTTAAAAATCCGGATGCGTGGATATTATGTATTGACGACGCCGGTAACGAGCTGAAATTTCGCTACATTTACTACAATAACAAGCTGCACGACGAAAAAGGCACAAGAAACGAGTACCGCGTCACACATATGATGAAGTGGTTCAAAGATGTTGGGGCCAGTGCCGGGGATGAGTTTGAGATATCCCGTGAAGAAGAATCTGATCAGTTCTCAATTAGGTTGCTCAAGAAAGAACGCGCTGCAGCCACGAATGATGAGGGTGCTGTAAGAATTAGACTGACCAACTGGCGAAGAGTGCACTAAAAAATTACTCATTTTGCGAAACTAAAACCAAAACTGATTTGCTAGGCGGACCGAAGGTGGACAGGCTAGCAGTTTCCCGCCTACTTGGCAGCAAAGGTGTATCCTCGCATAGGCAAAGTATTCATCGTTGTCCCCGGTGAAAAATTGTCTTTCTTTTTGATTTGGATTTGGTACCACCCCCCAACACTGCTCAGACCGGCAAGCAATGTTGTTTTCCAACCGCCTTATGCTGATGGCTTTGGCCCTATCAACTTTGGCGCTGAGCAATTCGATGCTAAACTGCTGAAGGCATAAGACCCGCGTACAGGTTTAGTATTTTCGTCATCATTGAGCTTTCATGCAATCCTGGACCTTCCGCTAGATAAGGTAAGCGCACACAGCAAATCACTATATGTGCTCAGATTGTTCTTGTTGAGCGGGCAACTTACAGCCATAGTGTCAGAAAAATACCCAGGGTGGAGCAGTTATGACGGATTTCGAAATCCTTCTTCGGAAGGCGGGATATTCTGCCCCCGAAGCAGCGAAACACCTCGGTTACTCTGAAGGTCATATCTACAGATGGATCCGCGGTGATGAGAAGCCAAGGGATAGCATAATCCGATTGCTTAATATTGAAATCGAACAGCGCCGTCCGGTCGACAGCGAAGCCAGTTTTTCGTTTGTCGATCTCTTTGCCGGAATCGGCGGGCTTCGGAAAGCTATGGAAGGAGCTGGCGGACGTTGTGTGTTTACATCCGAATGGGACCGTTTCGCGCAGCAGACCTATATGGCGAACTTCCCTGACAACCGGTCGATAGCTGGTGATATTCGCGACATTGACGCAAGTACGATCCCAGCGCACGATGTGCTTGTTGCAGGATTCCCGTGCCAACCATTTTCGATCGCAGGTGTTTCAAAAAAGAACGCGCTTGGTCGCCTACATGGATTTGATGACGAAACCCAAGGCACCCTCTTCTTCGATGTCTTGCGCATTTTAAAGCATCATCGCCCCGCGGCATTCCTTTTGGAAAATGTCAAAAACCTAAAAAGCCATGACAAAGGTCGAACGTTTGAAGTCATTAAGCGGAAACTTAAGGACGAACTCGGATACTCAATCCATACACGGATCATAGATGCGGCCCACTTTGTTCCGCAACACCGCGAGCGGATAGTGATCGTTGGGTTTCGGGAAGAAGTGCCGTTCGACTTTGACGAGATACATCTCCCCGAGCGTGGGCATCGGTTAATGAGAGATATACTGCACCCAGAGAATGGGCTTGAAGACCCTGAAGCGCACTACACACTAGGAGAAAACGCGGCCGTCAGCGAGAAGTACACCCTTTCTGATAAATTGTGGCGTTACCTGCAAGACTATGCCGCCAAGCACCGGGCGAGAGGTAACGGGTTCGGCTATGGGCTTGTTGAACGGGATAGCATCGCACGAACATTGTCAGCGCGTTATTACAAGGATGGTTCAGAGATCCTTGTGAACCGGGGCAAGGCCCGGAACCCACGTCGGTTGACCCCTCGTGAGTGTGCTCGCCTCATGGGCTACGATGAAGACTTTCGAATCCCAGTCTCAGATACTCAAGCATACAAACAGTTCGGAAATTCTGTTGCAGTTCCGGTATTCGCTGAGGTTGCACGTATTATGCGACCGCATATTCTGTCATTGATAGAAATCGAAACGGAGTCCTTACTCAGATTTGGTTGATGTACACGACAACGCCGCCCGAAGCCGTAACATGGCTGCAATACGTGGCGCCGACACGAAGCCAGAAATGTTTATCCGTCGCGGATTGCACGCCCGGGGTTTCCGCTTCCGCCTACATAATCGGAACCTGCCTGGGCGCCCTGACCTGGTTTTCCCAAAATACCGTGCGACGCTTTTCGTGAATGGTTGTTTCTGGCATGGCCACGGCTGCAATCTCTTTAAGTGGCCGCAGACCCGGGTGGAATTCTGGCGTCAGAAGATCGAAACTAACGTCGCTCGGCATAAGACCAACACACTGATGCTAAGGGAAACAGGCTGGCGCGTAGGAGTCGTTTGGGAGTGTGCACTTAAAGGGCGCAAACGACGAAGCGTTGAAGATGTGCTAAACATAGTATCCGATTGGCTTAACGAACCGAGTGGCGATTTGGAACTTAAGGGGCTGCCTTAAAATAAGAAATTGGCGACATTCTCTTGAAGGTTAACGCGCTGCTAGGCCTTTCTGAAGCGCGGCTACCAAGTTGCCGACCGAGGTCCAAACAGTTTGCCACGGGTCAGTCTTATTGCACCGCGGAAGCTAAGGATTGTGAAATGCACAGCGTTAGGTTTTCTCCAACGAAGTACCCCGAATTGCAATGTACCGCCAAGTCCAAACGTAGTGGTAACCGCTGCAAGCGATGCCGGCGACCCGGATGGAACGTGTGCCGGATGCATGGAGCCGGGGGACGAAACCCTCGAGCGCGCCAGACACCAGAGCCTGCCAAAGGTCCAAACAACGAGCGCAACCGGATGATTAAGATGCAACGGCGCTTTGCGCGCGCGGAAACGGGACATGTACCAAGGGATGTCGAGCGTGAATTCGCTCGTAATTGGGCAACGCGAATTTCACACGCTGATCATGAGAGATTCTTGCTTTCGCTTTGGGCGCGCATGGAAGGCCGATTGCAAACACGTGATTGGATCGACGCTCAGAGGCAAGTTGGCCTCTTGGATGAGAGGTTGAAAGCTAGTTAGGGGGGCTTGCGGGGATGAAAGAAGCGCAGATGTGCCCATCACAATCGTCAGGTGGCGCAATTGTGGTGACACCGGCGCCTTCTTATGTCCCAGATCATAGGATGGAATGTCTCGAGAATGACCAAGAGAAATCAAAAGAACTTGGTTCCTAAATTCCTATTAGCGCGCTCTCAACTTCAAGAGACACGAAAAAACACATTTGATTGAAAGCAGATCGGCATGAACCTATCTGTTTTTCGTTAATTTTAAGCGGAAATTTTAGATACTAAACTAAATCCAGTGTTGATTAACTCAATATCGAACACACACAGAAACGCACACACAAAACCCTATAGGGTTTTTGTGTGTGTGCGTGCCCGTGTTAGGTCATTGACTTTCTTGTGGCGTAAAAATCGAGGGTGGTCCCACCTGACTTCACGCGCGGCCTTCCGTCCTTCCCATCACCTCTCACAATCGCTATGCGTCCTGCTTCCAGCAGCTGATCGATGCCCGCAACCACGTCCACCTTTTTTCGACCGTCGAGCCTCTGCATAACTATCGAAATTAGGCCACTTTCGGCGCGAGTTTGTGTCGTGGGGTGTTTACCCAGCCTCTCCTGCCCTTCAAGTATATCATAAACTTTGTTTGCGAGTTCCGCCCGACGCGTTTCGATATGCATGTGAGTGTCTTCGGGTAGCATGACATCAATGGCGCCATCTTCCCATTTAGCGAACAGCGCTTTGGCTTGTTGTGAGTACTGATGTTTTTTCTGTCGCAATTCCACCGTATGTGTGTCTCGGTCGAGCCTTGCCCAAATTCGGTAACGTGCCTTGTTGTTCCATGCGGTAGAACCAGAATACTCGCTGTCCTCTGACTTTCCAGGGTGCCCGATCAAGATGATGGCTATGTTTTGATCTAATGCCAGATTGTGCATTAGACGCATGAAGCTGCTGACCTGCATGCGGTCATTCTCGTTCAGCTCGAACAGATCGCTCAAAGGATCAAGGATGACGATGTCAGGAGCTTCCTGTTTTATCACGTTCAATAGAACGTGATAAAATGCAGATGGGACAACAGTCGATCTGGCACTTTTGTCATTGGTTTCCCTAACCATACTCATATTGACCCGTTCCACATCCGGCAGGCGCAGGTTTTCTTTAAGCGTTTCGTATTCTTCACCGTCTATCCCCAACCTTGAGATGATCGATCGCAGCCTACGCCCTGTTTGTTTCCGACCATCCTCAGAAGAAAAGAACAACACCTTAAATGGCAGCTGCGGTAGTTCATTGAAAACCGAGCGACCGATAGCGAGACGTGCGGCGGTAGTTAGCATAAGGGCCGTCTTGCCGGTTCCTCCGGCTCCGTACAACAACGTCAAGCACCCACGCGGCACCCAACCGGGAATCACAAACTCTTCTGGGACGCTCCCTGCCAATAAAAGCGCGTCCAAGTCCGGGATTTGCAACGGCTTACCGAACGCGTCTACCGATTTCAGCTTGCGTCTGGACAATCGCTCTTCCATTTTTTCCTGATAGTCCGGCAAAGCACTCAACCCGCCCAGAGGTTCATTGATGAAAGTAAACTCCTGCCCTTCTTCGTTGGTCAGGGTGATGGTGGAGTGCCCCTCGTATTGTCCCTCTTCACGCGTCCAACCGTCAGGCAGGTCGCGCCCTCCATATAGCGCTTTTATTATTTGTGTGGGTTTGCTCCACTGCTCTCGCGGATAACTCTTCTGCTCCATTCGCTAACTCCGCTCAGGCCAGTTTTTTTGGCCTTCACCGTATTTCAAAGTCTTTACCATTCTTTGAGAATTCCGATTGGTTCAAACGCCATCTTCCGAAATGGCATTGCCGGCTGGCAGCCCGTTTACCCAACGCATTATGTCGGTGCCGCGGTATCGGATCTTGCGCTGACCAATGCGTACGAACTGCGGACCGGTGCGGTTTGCCCGCCAACGACGAACAGAATGCACCGACACTCCACAAAATGCGGCTACGTCGTGATCAGCATAGAGATGGTCAGGTTGTATGGTCATGACTGTCTTCTCCCGGGAGGAAGCAGACAATTTCGGCATACCGCTCCTCCCCTCGTGTTGGGGATGGATGAGGATGCCGAACGACCTCTACAAGCTATCTAAACCTGACGTTAACGCTTCATATCCGGTTGTCAATGCGCGGAAGACTGCAATCAGTGGCGCTGAAATCGAGGCCGCCCGACCACTACTCATCTGAATACACTAGGCGTAGGTTCGATGGTCGCGCCGCGCAGGTTAGGGAACATGTGTTGGATGCGTTTCAGACGCTGTAGATCGAGCCAGAACAAGTGCGACATGGACGATCCTCCTACCGCCCTTGAAACATGATGGCGTCACCGATGGAGTCGGATAAACCAATGGCCGCTCAGAACGGCGAACCCGTCGTCCGACGAAAATCTTTAGATGACGGCAGTGAGCCCATAGCAGACAAACAGAAGGGCGGCACTACGAGGTAGTTGCCGCCCTCCCCATGTTGTTGTCGCGTTATTCGGGATACGCACTCACATGGCACGACATCTCTTTCTCGATAGCGAACTGTTTCGGCGCCAAATTGACAGTCTATCACTTCATAAGTTCGATCTCGCCCGGTCGCCACGATCCGTCAAACCAAGGCTCGAGGGGGCCATACAAACGCAATACGGTCGACCACGATTTGCCCGGCATCGTCTGTATCCAGTTGCCTTCTTTGCCTTCAGGCGCTTCAGGCGCCAACCAGACAGTGTAACTTCCGTCTTCATTCGCTTCCAAGGTCGGTTGGTTGCTGTCGACCCCTGCGAGTTTCTGATCAGTTTCGAGCAGAGAACGGGTCTGGGTGTCGTAGACGACGAAAGACCAGTAATCCTGCGCGGGCGGATTTGGCGGGATGGTGACGGAATAGGTTTTGCTCCCGTCGAAGTAGTTCCCGTCACTGTCCCGGTTTGCCAGCGCATATTGCGACCCGACACCAACCTTTTGTGCAACCATGGCAGGCGTAATGCCAGTCGCGTAGTAGTGGAACAGGGTTCGCGCATCGAGGATCTTCACGTCCCCCGCCTGGAACTCATGATTGCCACCCACGAACGCTGTCTTCCAATACCCTTCGTCATAATAGAAGGGCGCACGCGAACGAGGAGCAAAGTTCAACGACTTAGCCGCCGCCGTACCCAATGCGACTGCCTCTGTGAGCAGCAGCCTCAATTCGTCATCGGGTTCAAATGGTTCACCTTTCCGGATACCCAGCGAGAACATTGCTCCCATCAACTCATCGGGAAGGGCTCCTTCCGCTTCGCTGTCGACAACGGCCTTCATCTCTTCAAAGAAGGAAAAGTCGTTGGCGTGGATCGTGTTGAACTGACGATCAGTCAGGTTCACGAATTCCTGATCGGGCGGAGCGTCGCGGTCTTCCCACCGGTAAACACGAAGCGTTTCCTTCACACGATCCACTGCGGCTTCTACGCCGTCTTCCCCATAAAACGCACGCAACAGAAACCAGTTCCGATAGCTTGGCGGCTCGACAATATAGTAACCTTCGTCCGGCAACTCGCCTTCATAGTCGGGCGGAACGATCAAGAACTTCCCGCCCTCACCAGCGTCAGGCCCAGCGTTCCCGATATCAGTGACATAACGCATATAGGCATCGTTCACGAACCCCAGCATGCCCGGCGGTACGTCGTAGACCACTGGCCCTTCGGACAGGTCCGTACAATTGAGAATGTAGATTGTCGTGGTGTTCGGCGTGAGAAGAAGCGAACGCGCGTTATACAGGTCTTCAAAGATCCCGATCTTCATCGGATCAACGCCGGCGCCCTCTTCGAGCCCGTGACACATTGCATATGTTGAGGCTGCAGGCATTCCATCCATGAACACCTGCATGCCACGCATGAAGTTCAGTGCGTTATACGACAGCTTAGCTGTATCCGGCGTCGGCAAGCCGTCAAAATACTCCAACGTTCCAAATCGTGTCTCCACCTGATCCGGTACGATTATGCTATCCGGCACTTCAGCCTTGTACTCTTGGGCTGGAGATTGCGATGCGAGTACCAGGGTAGTCAGCACGGCTAACGACTTTGTTTTCATTGTTCGCTCCATCGGGAATTTTTGTCTGTTTTGATCAGTTTACTTTTTCTAAATCGCCCAGCATCCAGCCACTCTCCAACCATCCGTCCTGCGGCCCATATAGACGGAACAAAAGGAAGTACGGTTCTGTGGTTGGTATCCAGTTGCTTTCCATGCCTTCCGGTGCCTCTGGTCCAAAAAAGATGTCGTAAGAACCGTCTTCATTGGCTTGCATAGAGTCTGTGTCGCGCTCGGAAAGACCCACTGGATCAACGTTCCGGATGAAGCTCTTGGTCTCCATCGAATAAACTATCACGGACCAGAAATCGTCGGCAGGTGTGTCCGCTGGGACGTTCAGTCTGTAGTTCTGATTGTGGTCGTACATTTCACCGTCGCTGTCGCGAAGGCCCGTCAGATAAAATGTACCGCCACCGAGTTGTTTCGGCAGGTACGTGATCCAGAAGTAGCTGCCGCCCGCACGCGCATCCACAAGTACCTCTGTCTCAGTCTCATACGGGAATCCTGCCTCGGGTTGACCTTCGGCAAAGTCCCATATCAACCACTGGCTCTTCATCTCGCCGCTATCGTCGACCCAGAGCGGGATCATGGCTTTGCCGGGCGTTACAAAGTAGTTCTGCATTGAGGCATACGCCAACAACAAACCCTCATTCATAGCTTGCATCTGAAATTCCGATGGCTCGAAAGGTTTTCCCTTTTCGATCCCGAGATCCTTCAGGAAGTTTATCATGACCTTGTCTTGTGGTCTGACGGGGTTGTTTTGAACGTAATCGTTCAAGTCCTGAAAGAATGTCTCGTTGTAGTATGGAAGCGAGTCGTACGGCACTTCTGACGCTTCGAGATAGTTGTTGGGTGGCGGATTGTCGGCCTCAGACAGGTAGTACACTTTGATCGTCTGAGCGTACTCGGCCGCATCGGCGTCCGTTCCGCCATTCGTCAGTTTTGGCCGGAACGAAAACCCATATTCGTAGGTATCTGTTTCAAAGGGAAGGTATCCCGCCTCAGTTAATTCCTCCAGGGACATATCCCCTTCGTAGCCTGGGGGGAGCATGAGGTACTTGCCGCCGGCACCTTCATCGAAACCATCGGGACCAACGTCCACAATAGGAACATCCCAAGCATTCACGATTGTACCGAAGTAGTTCACCTTGTCGGTGGCAGCAGGCACTTCAATGACAAGGGGACCGGGTTCGGAGGTCATTGAAGCCCAAGCATAGGCCGTAACGTCGTTGGCCGTAAGAAACCCATGTTTGGAGTCGAACGGCTTGTTGAGATAAATGATGTCGTTGTAGTCGCCACCGAGGTCGCGGCGAATGCCCTTCAGAAAATCGATCATACCAGCGGCGGGCATTCCCCAGATAGCAGTCTGAGTGGCGCGCTGCACCATGATCTTGTACTCGATGTTCTCGACTTCGGCTGATCGTGCAAGGATGTCACCCGTGTCGTTGAAAGACTGGGAAAGAACTGGCGAGGAAGAAATACCTACAAAAAGCGCCACGCCAAAAAGATGCGTCGACAAACCGCTGTGTGATGGCCCAAGTATCTTCATGGCGCAATGCTCCCTGCTGTTTGTGGAAAGCTTGCACATCCGACCAGCCGATGCGTATCATTTCACGACACGCGGGCGAAAAAGCGGGTTGACGGATTGAACCTACCACCGATGATTTCGGCCAAGGCCTTGGGCGCGATGCCCCAGTTTGTGCTTGAGGCCGCTGGGGAAAGACGCCTGTTACGTGCTTTTGACTCGGCCGATCTTCCTGTTCACTTCATTGAGGAAAGAGGCGGTTACATCTCGGAGCATGTCTTGGCGACCTTTGTGCACGAAGCCGCACGATCCACGGGACAACAAAACATCGGATTGTTGTGGTCACCGTATCTCACCGTCGCGGACTACGGCGCCTGGGGTAGTTACGTTCTTTCTGCTCCAACGCTGGGGGCAGCGCTAATACGAGCTTCTGCCGTCATGCCATTTCATTCGTCCACGGATCGCGCGTGGCTTGAAACTTCGGGCACAAGCGCGCGCTACTGTTATCGTTTTGGACTTCGCTCGCATTTCGCGTATCCGGACATCGGTTTCTCGGCCGTTGGGGTTTTTCTGAGCATATTCCGCGCGTATTTAGGAAACGACTGGAAGCCATCGGCCGTGCTCTTGGACTTCCCGAAAGTTCCTGGATTTGTCGAGGCAGAAGACACCTACGCTTGTCCTGTAATCTGGAACGCCACCCGGCTTGGGGTTGAGTTTGAAGCATCGGCTTTGCGAGCCGAAGCCACGCCCAAAAAACTTAGCAGCGGCTCGACAACTGTCGGAGATATTTCTCGCGAACGATTGGGCGGCCCACCTCAAACACTTAGAGGACAAGTCGAGGAAGTGGTTTGGCAACAACTTCACCGGGAGGAAATGTCGATTGATGCCACCGCGCGTTCGCTCGATCTTGGCGTTCGCACACTACAACGGAAGTTAGCAAGCGAAGGGGTTCGTTTTCGCGAAATCGTCAACGATGTCAGGGTAGCAAGGGCTGAGGAACTCCTCGCAGATACGCGCGAGACAGTCTCCAGTATCTCCTCCATGCTAGGATATGAAACCGCAAATAATTTCAGCCGCGCATTTAGGAAGGTGACGGGACTGACGCCCTCTGACTATCGCAAGATGAACTCCGACTAGAGTTAACTTGTGGGTCGCGAGAGCATTCTTCCAATGTCCGATTCGTCCCGCATTGCGGTCTTTGCCCCGTTTTCAGCCAACGTCCGCTTCTAATAAGAAGCCGACGTTGACGTTAAGCCTTTTTGTGGATCCTTACCCTAGGGAACTAACCAGAACTCGCCGAGTTCAGACAGCGTATCCTCCCATCGAAATTGGGCTTCGAAACGCCGGTCGATAATGGTGGATTTGTCATAGGTTCCAGCTAGCCCAGGGCGCTTGTGGCCGATCATTCTTTCGGCAGTGTCAAAGTCGATCCCAAGTTCGCTCAAGCCGGTACGGTATGTGCGGCGCAGGCCGTGGATAGACAGGCGGTCGTCGCCGAATGCTTTACGGACCGGAATGATCCGCTTTGACCAGCCGGACATTGGCGATCCGGGTTTGCGATGACTCGAGAAGATCAAGTCGTCGGTTTCACCGATGATCGCGCAAGCAACCTCCGCGAGATTTTCCAGCAACGCGCGGGACAGAAGACCGAGCGGGACTGTGTGCTCAGTCCCGCTCTTGGTACGGTCTGCGGGGACTGTCCAGATCGAGAGATTGGCGTCGAGCTCCGTCCAACGCATGTGAGCGACTTCGTTGCGGCGTTGGCCGGTCAGAAGTGTGAAGCGCAGAAATGCTTGGAATATCGGATCATGAGAGGAGCTGACAGCCTTCAGGAACCGCTTAATCTGGTCTGGGGTATTCATGGTCCATTGGCTGCCCGAGAGGCGCTGCGCGCGTGTCTGGCGCGGTCTACGGTAGCCTGCGAGGGGCGAGACAGGGATATGTCCCTTGTCTGCTGCGAAGTTCAGAAATCCAGTGGCGTTCTTGCGGAAGTAGTCGGCAGCGCCGGGACGACCGGATTTCTGGATACCGTCAATGATCGCGGTCAGGTCGAGGCGTGTCAGATCACCGATTGGACGCGAGCGGTGCGGGTTTAGGTTCGCGCGCAGCGATTGCATCATGTCGTTCGTACGGACGATCTGGCGCGCGATCAGGTCCTGTTCGTAAAGGTCTAAAAGCTGGGCGGTTCGGATCGCGCCGATCTGAGGGACGCGCGGATCGATACCGTTGCGCAGATCGAGGATATTGGCGCGTGCGAGGTTGCGCGCCTGTTTGAGAGTGATTGCGCGGGTGTCACCGATCTTGATCTGGACGCGCTTGGCTTGACGACCGGTCCCGAGGCGTGAGCGGAGGATGTAGACCTTAGTGTCGGTCCCGATGCGCACCGCGAGGCCGGGAACATCCGTGTCATTGATTTCGTGTCGTTGGGCGCCTGGTTTTGCTGCGCGGACCTTAGATTCGGTTAGGGCCTCGCGCTGGGCGCTGGGTTTGGGGCTGACCGGAACGATCTTTAGAGCAGTTTGGGTCATAAACCGTTTTCCTTTTTTTGGCGACCACATGGCGACCACCGTTACGCTCACTTATCGCAACATAACATAACCTAACGCAATAAAATGATAAAGAATTCAATTTATTCTAACTACTCTACGCGACCCAGCGCATATCAGAGCACTCCCTTGGTAAGGGAGAGGTCGAGAGTTCAATTCTCTCCAGCAGCACCATCTAATCACTCTTGTTTTATGGCTCCCCTTGTATTTTAGGGTGTGACGCCGCCGTGTCTGATACATGGAGGTGGTACATTGAAGCGAGTGAAGATAGTGCCGAACCCTGTCTTACGAGATAACGGGACCTATTACCTGTGGGTTGCGGCTCCTGCAGACGTCGCAAAAAAAGCACAGGAGACGTTCTTGACTATCCCCATCGGTGACACCACAACGCGAGCCAAGATCAACACTCATGCCAAAGCGTATCTGAGGACGAAAGAACTGACGGAAGCGCGGAAGCGGTTCCCAGCAGCATTGGCCGCAGTTGAAGCCCACTGAGACAGCTTGAGGAGAGGGCCAATTGAGTTGAGCCACAAACAGGCACTGGCACTTGCTGGCGAGGTTCGGAGGGCTTGTTGATGCGGCTCTCGGCAAGCGCCACCTGAGCATCACTTCAGCTTCGCGCATGAAATTACTGGGCCACTTGTCAACTGCAATGAACGAAGCGTCAGCGGTCAATGAGGCAAAGGCGTTTGGCGATTACTCAGACATCGGCCAGACTGACAAATACCCTGAATACGTTGAGCCGAAGGCACAGGAAAGAGAAAATGAAAATGGCGATACCAGCAAAACCCTAGGGTCAGGACCCATTGATTTCCGCTTTGCTGCGTGATTCACGGTTCGAAAATCGAGCGGTGACCATGTCTGATCTTTTCTGGCTGACGG